>JBEKEX010000097.1:0-9537 GCA_050013615.1 Anaerolineaceae bacterium | reverse complement strand
GGATTGGCCGGTCAATGAGGCGCTGGAATGGGCGCGACACCTGTTCGATAAAAAATCACCGCTCAGTGCCCGCCAGAAAGCCATTTCCGACCGGATATTGAAAGAGATCGTTTCCAGACTGGGGTTCCTGGTGGATGTGGGGCTTGATTACCTGACGCTGCGTCGCTCTGCCGGGTCGCTTTCAGGCGGTGAGGCGCAGCGCATTCGACTGGCCACGCAGGTTGGTTCCCGGTTGATGGGGGTGCTGTATGTTTTGGACGAGCCTTCCATCGGCCTGCACCCGCGCGACAATAACCGTCTGCTGACCACACTGAAGGGCCTGCGCGATCAGGGCAATACGGTATTGGTGGTAGAGCACGATGAAGAAACCATCCGCACCGCGGATTGGATCGTGGACCTGGGCCCGGGCGCGGGTGAAGCCGGCGGCCGTTTGGTGGCAGAAGGCCCGCTCGAGGCGATCCTCAAAAGCCCCGATTCACTCACCGGGGCCTATCTTTCCCGCCGCTTGCAGGTGCCGATGCCCAAGGAGCGCCGCCATGGGAATGGGAAATGGCTGCGTGTGGTGGGGGCGCGTGCCAACAACTTGAAGAACCTGACCGTGGATATCCCCCTCGGCCGTTTCGTTTGCATCACAGGGGTGTCCGGTTCCGGTAAATCCTCGCTGATGGTCGACGTGCTCTACGCGGCCCTGGCGCGTGATCTGAACGGAGCGCATTCCACGCCGGGCGACTACGACCGCATCGAAGGGTTGGAATACCTGGACAAAGTGATCGACATCGATCAATCGCCCATCGGCCGGACGCCGCGTTCCAATCCGGGCACATACACCGGCATGTTCGATGAGATCCGTTCGTTATATGCCGGGCTGCCCGAAAGCAAGATGCGTGGTTACAAGGCAGGGCGTTTCTCGTTCAACGTTCATGGCGGGCGCTGCGAAGCCTGCCAGGGCCAGGGCCAGTTGCGCATCGAGATGCAGTTCTTGCCGGATATCTACGTGCCATGCGACGTGTGTCATGGGGCGCGTTTCAATCGCGAGACGCTGCAAGTGCATTTCAAGGGCCTTTCCATAGCAGACTTGCTTGATACCACCGTGGATAAGGCCATCGATTTCTTTGCCAATATCCCCGCGATCCATAACAAATTGGTCACCCTGCAAGAAGTTGGCCTGGGATATATCAAGATCGGCCAGCCGGCCACCACGCTCTCAGGCGGCGAGGCACAGCGCGTCAAGCTGGCGAAGGAGCTTTCACGGCGCGCTACCGGCAAGACCTTGTACGTGCTGGATGAACCTTCGGTTGGGCTGCACGCTGCCGATGTTCACAAATTGATCGAAGTGCTGCAGCGCCTGGTGGAGGCTGGTAATACGGTGCTGATCATCGAACATAACCTGGACATCATCAAAGTGGCGGATTATGTCATCGACCTGGGACCGGATGGGGGCGGTCGGGGTGGAGAGTTGGTCGCCAAAGGCACGCCGGAAGAAGTCTGTGAAATTCCGACTTCTTACACCGGGCAGTTCTTGAAAAAATATCTAGAAGAAAACCACTCGTAACGAGTGGTTTTCTTTTTTGGTTCTTATCGAATGGGCAAGCTTGTGAAACCTTATTTGTTATTCGTCCCGCGGCCGACACCGAAATAAGTGAAGCCCAGCGCCCGCAAGCTCTCCGGGTCCCACAGATTGCGGCCATCCATCACCACCGGCTGGCGCATCGATTGCTTGATGCGGGAAAAATCAAGCTGTTTGAACTCGTTCCAGGCAGTTGCCAGCACCAACGCATCGGCGCCTTCTGCTGCCTTGTAAGGATCTTCGCACAACTTCACCCGTTGAAGAATGTGTGCGGCGTTTTCCATGGCCTGTGGGTCATAGGCTTGGATGATGGCGCCTTCATTCTGCAGCAGGTGGATCACTTCCAGGGCGGGGGATTCACGAATGTCGTCGGTATCGGGTTTGAAGGAAATGCCCAGAATGCCGATCACTTTGTCGTCCAGGCTTCCCAGGGCCTTGCGCAGCTTGAGCACCGTGCGGCGGCGCTGGTTCAAGTTGATCTCCATCACCGCCTGCAGCAGTTGGGGATGGGTGCCGTGCAGCACGGCCATGTGCGCCAGGGCTTTGACATCCTTGGGGAAGCAGCTTCCGCCCCAGCCAAGGCCGGCATCCAGGAAGGCGTGGCCGATGCGCTTGTCGTAGCCCATGCCCAGGGCCACTTCGCGCACATCCGCACCCAACTCCTCACACATGTTGGCGATTTCGTTGATGAACGAGATGCGCGTAGCCAAGAAGGCGTTGGAGGCGTACTTGATCATTTCGGCCGTGCGCAAGTCGGTAATCAAGATCTGGCTGCGCAGTGGAGAATATAATTTAGCAACTTTTGCCGCGGCTTCACGCACGGTAGAGCCCAGCACCACGCGGTCGGGGTTCATAAAATCGAAAATGGCGGAACCTTCGCGCAGGAACTCCGGATTCGACACCAGGTTGAAATCCAACGCTTTGCCGGTGCGCCGTTTTTTGATGATATCCGCCACCCAGTCGCCTGTGCCCACCGGCACCGTGGACTTGTTCACCACGATGATCGGGTCGTCCACCAGGTCAGCAATCGACTCGGCTGCCGCGCGCACATACTGGAGATCGGCCTCGCCGTCCACGCCGGATGGGGTGCCGACAGCGATGAAAGCAAACTCTGCTGAATTCAGCGCTTCGGCGTAATCGGTGGTAAAGCTCAACCGTTTGGCGCGTACATTTTGAGCCACGAGCTGTTCGAGCCCCGGCTCATAAATGGGCATCATGCCTTCTTTAAGCTTGGAGATGCGGTCGTTATCGACGTCCAGGCAAACCACTTCGTTGCCGAGGTCGGCGAAACACGTTCCGGTGACCAATCCTACATAACCAGTTCCAATGACACATAGTTTGCTCATGAAATACCCTCCAAAAGTCTATTATAGCGCAGGTGTTCGGCCTTCGGCCTGAAATAAGGAATAGGCAAATGCATGCCATTAACCTGGGTAGTATAATCGTTTTGAAGGCTGGATGTCAAAAATAAAGGCGAGGGTAGCTTATGAGTGCAACGATCATCGATGGTGCTGCTTATGCGGAGAAGATCCGCACTGAAGTGACCGAAGAAGTGAAGCAACGGGTGGCGGCCGGTAAATCGGTGCCGGGGCTGGCGACCGTGTTGGTGGGGGATGACCCGGCGTCGCATGTTTACGTCCGCTCGAAGCACAAAGCCTGCCAGGCAGCCGGGATCGCATCGTTCAGCCACGAGCTTCCTGCCAATGCATCTCAGGAAGAAGTGGAAGCCCTGGTAAAGCAGTTGAACGATGACCCGCGCATCAACGGCATTTTGGTGCAATTGCCCATGCCGGCTTCCATCGATGAAGAACGGGTGCTCAGTGCCATCAAGCTCGAAAAGGACGTGGATGGCTTCCATCCCATCAATATTGGCCGGCTGGCTCAAAAAGGCCGGACGCCGTTGTTCGTGCCGTGCACGCCGTCGGGCGTGATGTACCTTTTGGAACACACGCTGCCTTCTTTGGCGGGCATCAACGCGGTGGTGCTGGGCCGGTCGAACATCGTGGGTATGCCGGTGGCGCTACTGTTGGTGCGGGCCAACGCCACGGTGACCCTGGCACATTCACATTCCAAAGATTTGCCGGGCCTGGTGCGCCAGGCCGACGTGCTGGTGACAGCGGTGGGCCGGCCGAACATGGTGCGCCGCGATTGGGTGAAACCCGGCGCAGTGGTCATCGATGTGGGCATCAACCGCGTGGAAGATAAAACGGCTCCCAAGGGCAGCCGGCTGGTGGGCGATGTGGCTTTCGACGAGGTGAAAGAGGTCGCCGGGGCCATCACGCCGGTGCCGGGCGGCGTTGGCCCGATGACCATTGCCATGTTGCTGCGCAACACGCTGTCCGCTGCCGAGCTGGCCGACAAAAAGTAATCCAATATTGATGTTGTCAGACAATTGACTTTTTTGCGATTCTTCATTACACTATAGATAAGCTGTCAGACAATTGACCGCTGTCCGGTGAATTACTTTTTGCCGGTTGCAAAAAGCACTTCCAAAAGGAGTTTTAATGGCCACACTTCTGGTGCGTCATGCAGCAGTTCTGGTCACGATGGATGGCAAGCGGCGTGAGATTGCGGATGGGGGTTTATTTACCCGTGATGGTTTTATCGAAGTGGTTGGAAAGAATGAAGATTTACCTGTAACCGCGGATGTTGTCCTGGATTTAAAGGGGCACATCGTTCTGCCGGGTTTGATCAACACTCACCATCATTTCTACCAAACGTTGACGCGTGCTGTGCCGGCAGCGCAAAATGCCAATTTGTTCAATTGGCTGAAGACGCTGTATCCCATCTGGGCCAAGATGACACCGGATGATATCTATATCTCTACGCAGACGGCACTGACGGAATTGGCACTTTCCGGCTGCACCACAGCTTCGGATCATCTGTATCTTTTCCCCAACGGTTCCAAATTGGATGACGAGATTGCTGCTGCCAAAGAAGTGGGTCTGCGGTTGCAGGCTTCGCGCGGCTCGATGAGCCTGGGCGAGAGCAAAGGCGGCCTGCCCCCCGATAGCGTGGTGGACAGCGAAGACGCCATCCTCGAAGATACGGTGCGCCTGATCGAGCGTTACCATGACCCGAAACCCGGCGCGCTGACCCAGATCGTTGTGGCGCCTTGTTCGCCGTTTAGCGTGACGGGCGAGTTGATGCGCAAGAGTGCCGAGTTGGCCAGGCATTACGGCGTGCATCTGCACACACACCTGGCAGAGACACAGGATGAGGAAGCATTTTGCCAGCAACAATTCGGTTATCGGCCTGTGGCGTACATGCAGTCGGTCGATTGGGTGGGGCAGGACGTTTGGTTTGCCCATTCGGTGCACGTCAGCAAAGAGGAAGTGGACGTTTATGCACGCACCGGTTGCGGCGTGGCTCATTGTCCTTCTTCGAACATGCGCCTGGCGTCGGGGATTGCTCCACTACGTGAGTTTATGGAAGCCGGTGTCAAGGTTGGACTGGGCGTGGATGGTTCTGCCAGCAATGATGGCTCGCATCTACTGGGCGAGGCACGCCAGGCCATGTTGATGGCCAGGTTGCGTGCCGGTATCGAAGGCGCCTCGCTTTCAGGACAGGATACGCCCTCCATTATTACCGCGCGTGAAGTGTTGGAATTGGCTACCATCGGCGGCGCAGCCGTGTTGGGGCGTCAGGATATCGGCTCTTTGGAACCCGGTAAATGTGCTGACTTCTTTTCCATTGACTTGAATTGTCTGGATTACGCCGGTGCTTTGCACGATCCGGTGGCGGCGTTGTTGTTCTGCACACCCCAGAACGTGGCTTACAACGTTGTGGGAGGAAAGATCATCGTGAAAGATGGCCATCTGCAAACATTGGATCTGCCGCGCAATATCGAGAAACATAATCAGGCTGCGAAACGGCTGGTTGGATAAAAAGGCAATTGCAATTTACTTTCATTCCGGTGACGGAATAAGAAACGATATTTCGAGATGCAATCAACGAGGGGAAATATGGCCCAAAAAATAAAAAAAGAGATCGACCACCCGTTTCAACGGCTGCAATCTGAGTTAACCACTCTGATCACTTCCGCCCAGCCGGGTGATAAACTGCCCTCCGAACCGGAGTTGGCCAAGCAGTTAAGGGTCTCGCGGGCCACGTTGCGTGAAGCAATGCGCTCGTTCGAAGGCCAGGGCTTGATCCGGCGGCGCCAGGGAAAAGGCACGTTCGTGGTGAGCCACACGAAGATCATCGAGACCGGGCTGGAAGTTCTGGAAAGCATCGAGACGCAAGCGAAGCGAATTCACTTGGACGTCTCGATGGGGAACCTTAAAATCACCAAGACTCTCACCAACGCTGAGCAGGCGAAAGAATTGCGCGTGCCGGAAGGCACCGATGCAGTGATTGTCTCGCGCGTCATTTTGGCGGAAAATCGCCCGGTGGCTTATTTGATCGACTTACTGCCCGAATCGATGTTGATGCTCGATGACCTGCAGGAAGGTTTTACCGGCTCGGTTCTGGACCGTCTATTACAGCGTGGCACGCCATCGTTGGCAAATTCTTTATCTGAAATTCAGGCTGTAGCAGCGCCGGCCGAGATTGCCCGCGCTCTACAGATCCAGCGTGGTGATGTGTTGTTGAAATTCTTCTCTCGTTTGATGGATACTTCTGGGCATGTGGTGGATTTCTCGGAGAGTTATTTCCTGCCGGGTTATTTCCGCTTCCACGTGGTCAGACGAGTGGGAGGGGCGGCTATGGTGTAAACGGGGCAAACACATAGAAATCAAGGAGGTTCAAGGCAAGTATGCTTTACGAATTGATGACGAACAACGAAATAATGTTGATGTCGATGTTGAGAATAAAGAAATCATAATTAAGGAGAATATAAGATGCGCAGCTTTTTAGGTCGAGATATTTTGTCACTCAAGGATTTCGAACGCCAGGAATTCATGCATGTGTTCGAAATTGCAGATGAAATGGCTCCCATTGCCAAATCACGCCGCAATAGCGATATGCTGTCTGAGAAGACCCTGGTGACGGCTTTCTACCAGCCTTCCACCCGCACCCGCCTGGCTCATGAAGCGGCCATGCACCGCCTGGGCGGCCACGTGACCGGTTTTTCGGATGCCAAGATGACGCGTGCCGGCGACTGGTACCAGGAAAGCATTAAAGATACCGTAAAAATGCTCGAGTTCTACGGCGATGTCATTGCCATGCGCCATTTCCAGCAAGGCGCACCGCAGGAAGCGGCTAAATGGGCATCCGTCCCCGTGATCAACTGCGGCGATGGCTGGGGCGAGCACCCCACGCAGATCCTGACCGACCTTTACACTGTGTTGACGGAGAAAGGCACCATCGACGGTTTGAAATGGATGGCCGTGGGCGATATGCGCATGCGCACCATGCACTCATTGTCTTATGCGTTGACCCAATTCGACTGCCCGATCACCTATGTGGCTCCTCCTGAAATGACTCTGACCGATGAGTTTAAAGCCGAGCTCAAACAGTACAATCTGAACTTCAAAGAGGCCGAACACGTCGAGCAAGCCATTGCCGAGGCCGACGTCATCCTGGTTGAGCCGGTGGTGCAACCTGATTACACCAAGTCGCGCCAGGAAGCCGGTGACCACGGCATGACCCCCGCAAACTACAAGATCACCCGCGAGCTGCTGGGAAGCAAGGCCAAATCGGATGCCATCCTGCTGCACTCACTGCCGCGCATGGACGAGATTCCGCCCGATGTGGACATCACCCGCTGGTCACGCTATTGGCAGGAAGCTTTCAACGGCGTGGTGATGCGCATGGCTCTGCTGGCGCTGGTGTTGGGCGCCACGGAATAAGATTGTCAAAAATCAACCTTGCGAAGGCTGACAAAGCCTTCGCAAGAGGATGAGAAAAGGAGTCATTATGCAGACTTTTTTACACGGTCGTGATGTCATTGGCGATTTGGATTTGAGCAAAGAGGAAGTCGAAACCGTCCTGGAAGTCGCCTTCGATTTGAAGCGCAAGCGGGCATTGAACGAACCTCACGCTTACCTACGCGACAAAACCCTGGCGATGTTGTTCTTCTTCAGCAGCACCCGCACACGCGGCTCTTTCGAAGCGGGTATGGCCCAGTTGGGTGGGCACGCGGCGTTCATTGAATCACGCACAACGCAGATCGCTCATGGCGATACTCCCAAAGAGATCGGTGAGATTCTTGGCCGTTATTACGATGGCATTGCCATCCGCCACGTGACCTGGGGCGAAGGGAATAAATACCTCAATGAAGTGGCCAAATACTCCCGGTCGCCGGTCTTGAACATGCAATGCGATATCTACCATCCCTTCCAGTGCCTGGCCGACCTGATGACCATTGTCGAGAAGAAAGGCCGTGACTTGCGCCGTAAAAAGATGGTGGTTTCATGGGCCTACGCGGCTTCCTACCAGAAACCAATGTCGGTCCCGCAGAGTCTGATCTTGCAGATGCCGCGCTTTGGCATGGATGTCGTGTTGGCGCATCCGCCGGAGTTCCGTTTGATGCCTGATATCATGGACCAGGCGCGCGAACAGGCCCGCAAATTCGGCACGGGTTTTGAAGTGGTCGATGATATGGATGCGGCTTTCAAAGATGCCGATATTATCTACGCCAAGAGTTGGGGCGCCATGGTGCACACGCCGGATGAGGAAGAAGGCGCCAAGATTATCAAGAAGTATTCGAGCTGGATCACCGATGAGCGCCGCATGAAGCTGGCTAAGGGAGATGCCATCTACATGCACCCGCTGCCCGCCGACCGCAATATCGAGGTCACCGACGGTGTGATGGATGGCGAACAGTCCGTGGTGTATGATGAGGCGGAAAACCGTCTGCATGCCCAAAAAGCCGTCATGGCTTTGACCATGGGATGATCGTTTTATCGAATGAAATATTAGAATAACGGAGTGATTAAAGATGGAAAAAAAAGGCGTTGCAGTAGTTGCTGTTGGTGGCAATTCATTGATCAAGGATGAAACGCACAAGTCGATCCCCGATCAATATGATGCTGCCAAAGAATCAATGCACCACATCGTAGACATGATTGAGCAGGGTTGGGAAGTGGTGGTCACCCATGGGAATGGCCCACAGGTTGGGTTCATTCTACGTCGTTCGGAACTCTCTCTGCACGAACTCCATCCGGTTTCTTTGGATTTCTGCGGAGCAGATTCGCAAGGTTCTATTGGATATATGTTTGCCATGGCGCTGCACAATGAATTCCTCAAACGCGGGATGAAAAAGGAAGCGGTGGCCGTCGTCACACAGACGATCGTAGATCGTAAAGACAAGGCTTTCACGAATCCTTCCAAACCGATTGGTTCCTTTATGGACGAAAAATCGGCCAAGGAACATGCTGCCAAAGAGGGTTGGACGGTGGTCGAAGATGCCGGTCGCGGTTGGCGGCGTGTGGTGGCTTCTCCGATTCCACAGCGCATCGTTGAGGCTTTTGCTATCCGTAATTTGATCGATAACGGCTTTGTGGTCGTAGGTGTCGGCGGTGGTGGCATCCCGGTGATCGAAGATGAGAAAGGTAATTTGATTGGCGTCGAAGCTGTCATCGACAAGGATTTTGGCTCTTCGGTCTTGGCGAATTTGATCAAAGCAGATCTGTTCATGATCAGCACTGCTGTCGAGAAAGTGGCGATCAATTTCAATAAGCCGGATCAAAAGTGGTTGGACAAGCTAACAGTGGCAGAAGCGAAGAAGTTCATGGAAGAGGGCCAATTTGCCAAGGGAAGCATGCTTCCCAAGGTCCAGGCCATTTTGAAATACCTCGAAAATGGTGGCAAGCAGGCGATCATCACGAATCCTGAAAATATCGGCCGTGCACTTCGCGGCGAAACTGGGACGTGGATCGTACCATAGTGTAATAAGTAGGGTGGGCATTTGCCCACCCTACATTTTTTAAGCATATCGCAGGGTTAAGGAACAGGGTGTTCTGGTAGTCTAGGTGTAAAATGTGTAAATTAATAACGCATCACCAAGGCAAAAGAAATTTATCTTG
>JBEKEX010000096.1:0-9556 GCA_050013615.1 Anaerolineaceae bacterium | reverse complement strand
GGTCTTGCGCAGATACTTGTAAATCTCGTCCTTGAGGTCGGGTGGGAAGGCAGAATTCTCGTAGATCAAATTCTGGAACTCGGTCGCCAAATGGACCTCCGCCGTTTCGCACTCCGCGAACTTGTGAAACGCATCGGACGGCAGAGTGGAGGCGCCATGCTGCACCGCTCCGGCCATGCCATAGCGATCACGCGCGGCCGCCGAGAGATTACGCAAGGTCTCAAAATCGATGGCGACCTGGGCCACCGTCCCCTCCGGAAGTATCACGCCCCCGTGCGCGGTGCCGGTTTGGACACTGATCTTGGAAAGCCCTTTCTTTTTGCCGGCGTGTTTTGAAAGGGTGGCAAGGAATCCGTCCATGTACGCTGCCAATTCCTCAGCCGTGGAGTTTTGCTTCCCCACCTCCCCGATCTCGCCACCCAGGGAGATGGTAACTCCCTGGGGTTCAATCGACCGCACATAGGCAGCAAGCTTGGCGCTGTTTTCGAAGTTTGCGCGCTGTTGCTCCCGCACTCCGGGTTTGCTGAGGTCAACCAGGGTGGAGGTATCGATATCGATGTTGTAAAAGCCGGCTGCCAAGGCCTCGCGGATCAACGCCTTGAGCGCGTCCACTTCGGATTTGGCATCAGCGGTGTATTTCTTCAACGACGCCTGGAAATGGTCGCCCTGGATGAACACGGGGCCTTTGTAACCTTCAGCAATTGCGGCCGCCAGGATGGAAGTTGTATATTCCACAGGTTTCTGATCGGTATAGCCCATTTCGGAACGGGCAATTTCAAAGATCATTGCCGCGCTGTCCATCTTCACTGCGGTGCGGAACACTGCCTTGGCACAATCGAATGCCAAGACCCGCAGGTTCATTGCCGGCACCGTAAAGTTCAGCGGCACGATCCCTTTCCCGCGCCCCATGTACAGGTCATTGATGGAGGCTGGGTAAATTCCCAGGTCAGCCGCGGCAGCGCGTGTGATATATCGGGCAGTTGCCTGCCGTGCTCCGGTCCCCAGAGCAGAAGCTTCAGCCAGGAGATGTACCTTGCTCATAAATACCGACGGGTTTACCACCCGCACTTTAGTTGGAGTAATTTCTACACTGTTACCGAGCAACTCGGTAAATTCCTTAATTAAATCTTCACTCATGATCCACCTCTTCTATAAAATTAGCTCAAGAACATGGGTACGCCCATGAAATCCTTGATCTTTGGCTTGTAATTCTCGATGTCATAGTAACTGGGGACATCAACCCGCTTTTTGCCTGCGAGCACCATCTCGACAGGCACTGTCGTGTACTTGCCACCATGCAAAGCAACCATTTTGCCGGTCTCATTCCGTCGAATGAGCTGGATCGCCAGATTCCCATAGGACATGGCCACCATGCGGTCGAGCGAATCGGGAGCACCGGAGCGCATCAAATAACCAAGCTGTTGATGAAGGATATCCTGGCCGGACCTTCGTTTGATCTCTTCACCAAGTGTCATGCCAACACCGCCCAATTTACGGTGACCGAATGCATCCGCCTCGCCAGTTTCGACCACTTCACCACCCTCCAGGATGGCACCCTCGGAAATGGTCACAATCGCATAGTTGGAAGGATTATTGCGCTTGTCTTCGACCAAAAAATCAACCAGTTTGTCAATCTCACAAGGGACTTCGGAAATGATCGCCCGATCGACATACGCCAAATAAGCGCTGATCAAGCTGGTCTCACCAGAATTGCGGCCAAACAACTCGATCACCGCGATGCGTTCATGAGAACCGGCCGATGTACGCATGTTGGTGATGCATTCCACACTGCGGGTAACAGCAGTGGAGAACCCGATGCAGTAATCGGTCCCAAACACATCGTTGTCCATCGTCTTGGGAATTGCCACCACAGGAAAACCTTCTTTGTGGAGGCGAACCGCGAAGCTTAAGGTATCATCGCCGCCGATGGGGCAGATCACATCGATGCCCAAATGTTCCAATACCTGCAGACAATAATCGGTGTAGTCCATCGTCCCCTTATCGTCCAGCTTTTTACCCATTTGCGAGTTTTTCAAAAAGTCTGGAACGCGGCTGGGCGCAACGTTCTGCGGATTGGTACGGGAAGTGTGCAAAAAGGTACCACCCGTTCTATCGATTGTACGCACATCTTCCTTGCTGAGATCGCGAATGTAATAGTCAAAAGTAGAGGGCTCGTTAAGATTATACTGAAGGAGCCCTGCCCACCCTCTTCTAATGCCGATTACGCGATACCCTTGCTCCAAGGCACCCATCACGACCGCCTTCATGCAAGGGTTGAGGCCCGGAACATCGCCTCCACCGGTAAGAATCCCGATCGTCTTTGCCATATTCTCTCCTGAAATAATTATGATTGCGGCTGTGCTTCGGTCTCGGATTGTACTTCAATTGAAGGAATCTGGAAAGAAATCGAGCAGCCTCTCCCTTCTGCAGCGTCGATATCAAAAGTGCCACCAAGTAGCTCGACACGTTCTTTTATTAGCTTCAGTCCAAGCCCGACAGAATTTTTCAGTGCCTCAGGGTCGAAGCCATTGCCATTATCGGCAACCGTCAATTTGACGGTGTCGACGTCGATGACGTATTGAACATTGACTTGCAGTTTGCCCACCTGATCCGGGTTGTGCTTGGTCACATTCCCAAGCAGTTCTTGCAGTGCACGAAAGATCATGATCTCAAGATAGGGTGCCAGCCGTTTGTCGGACCCCTTCATCGAAAAACGGATATCGACGCCATTCTGTTCCTTGTAGCTGTCCAGATAACGCCGGAGCGTGGGGACAAGCCCCAAATCGTCGAGCATCATGGGGCGCAATTCAGCTATGAAATTCCGCACCTTTTGAAAAGTGCTCATCGCCGAAGTTTTCAGGTTATTCAACTCTTCTTTGGCGCGGTTGGGATCCAACTCAAATAATCTGGCCGCAATTTCCGCCTGGACGATGAAGTTTGACAATGCTTGTGCCGGGCCATCGTGCATTTGGCGGGATAACCGTTGGCGTTCTGTTTCTTGAGCATTGATCAGCATTTCCAGCGACGTGTTGTCTTTCCCATTGCCGTCCAAGCTTCCAAAGCCGGATGCAGGTTGGTTGTCTCCAACGTACGTTTGAGTTTGTTGCAATATATCGATATATTTCTTCAAACTGGTCTGTTCGCTCTGCAATTTTTCCAATTGCCCGCGCATGACCAGGAGACGTTGCTGAGCTTCCAGGGCGCTGCTGTAAATATTTCGAATATCATCACGTGGTACTGTATCGAACTGCCCCTGGATCTGTTGAAGCTGACTGCTAATGGAAGTATTGCGCTGAACGAGCTTATTAAGCTCGGCCTGGCTCTGGTCGAGCATCAACGAGACTTCTTTTAGCGCTTTTTGGGAATGGTCGATTTCATCCTGGATCAACGTGTGGAAGTCTTCCGCCGGACTGGTTTCTTTTACCTTTTCCAACGCCATAGAACTTCTCCTTACTCAGACTCGCTATGCGAATACAAATCACCCCAAATGGTTGATATTCATTTAAGTATAGCATATCTAGACAAATATAGCAGCCGCTTTGAGAGAAAAATGTATTGTCTATCTCATTTTGGAACGTAAATGACCATATTCTCGCCGCCCTGGGCTGGCGAAAATTTGCCTGTGGACACGTAGACCGGTTTCCAATTCTGGATCAGTGTGGGATACCAGCTTGGAAAAACGACCAGGTAATCGGCTTTTTGTGATTCCAAGTAGTCCTGCATTTTAGCCTCATCGCGTATAAACGGGATCACTTCCGGCGAAACCAGCCCCGCCAGGTCGAGGATCTTACGATCGCTGAAATATCCCATCGCACCGATGTCGTGAACGGCAACCAGTGCGTCTGGTGAGGTATTATCCCGCACCCATAAGGCGGTCTTTACCATTTCCGTCTCGATGATAGCCACGTCTTGGGCATATTGAACTGCTCCAATGACGTAAAAACCACCACCCACCCCAATACATGACGCCAGCCAAATGGTGAAGAAATAATTGAGTAATTTCGTTTTTTGTCGCGTTTTAAACAACTGGAAATACCCCAAAGCGCCCATCAAAAAGATGATCGGCATGGCGGGCATCAAATAACGTCCGTGTTGATAGGTAACCGGCAGCCGCCAGGCATAGATCACCGTATAGCCGGCCCACCACAAGAAGAAAGCGATTACCAGCCAATTTTTAGTCTTAAGTGCATAAAAGACCATAAAACCGACAGCAGGCAGTAACAATAGCCCCACACCGACAAACGGCAGAGCTGCCAGGTTGGCTATCCTCGTGATGAAAGGTTGCGTGGTCAGTATTTGATATTCTGCCTGTTTGGCATAGAACGTGTTGGGCCACCAATTGCCCGAGATACGGTAGTTGAAATAAAGATAGGGCAGGAAAAATAAGAGGAAACCAATGATCACTTTAATAACAGAATAGGCTTTGGTTTTTAACCTGCCGTTCCAACAAAAAACAGCTACCAGCAGCACCGGCCCCAACAACGTCAATCCATCTGGTCGCAGCCATACGGAAACGCCCAAAACACACCCGATGATAAACCAATGGATATTCCCAAGGCTCAACAGCAGAAACGTTAATACCACCACCGCAGCCATCAGGCCGGTTTCCATGCCCGAATCCGCTGACCACACCAGATGCCATTCCGCCGCCAGCATTACCCCCACCCATGGGAACCAGAACTTCGCCTCGGGATGATGCACCCGGAACAGCATCTCACCTGCTACGGCCGTTCCGAACAAGCTAAGCCAACCTAATGCAAACGTCCAGACATAAGGATTGATATGCAAATAATAGGCAATGCTGAGTAGGACGCTCCACAACGGAGAAGTCGAGCCGGCCGAGGATTGCCCATGGACGAAAGCCCATTCGCCGTAAAGCGCCAGGTTGCGCGCAAACGTTTGATGGATCCAGGCATCATCCAGCGGGAACCCGATTTTGTAGACCAACGCACTGGCAATCAGAAAACCCGCCGGGAAAACAATGCACGCCAGCGCCATTGCAATCCAGGTCTTCTTTTGAATAGTCTTTATCTCAAATCCTCTGCTTGATTCCATCCCACCCCTTTTTATTGCTGCGTCGTGTCAATTCTGTATACTTGAATATCGCCACTCGAGAAAAGTAGCTTTAGAAAGTCGGGACGTTCCGTACCATTATAGACGGCATCCAGACTGCTCACATGATCGCGATCAAGAACAAGATACTGCGCACCATACCGGTTGGCAACGGCCAACACCGTGGCCGCATCGCCATCGGGAATGACAATGGCAGGGCCATCAGCCGCCAGGTACCAGCCCGGTGGATTTTTTACCATGACGATATCGTTGGACGCCGCGCTATCTTGAGCCATCTGAGCAGAAATGGCCGAATACTGTACTTCGATCTCATCCCATATGGGATGCGCTGAGTCAGAACCAATGACGCGGTTTAAAAACAATCCGGCGCTGAGTGCCACTGCCAACATCACGACTCCTGTGGAAAAGAAACGGAAAGACGCTTGCCGACTCCAATGCCGCCTTTTTACCCCTACTTCTACCAGGCTTTCCAATCCTACCGGCGTCACAGCCCAAAACACGGGTTGCAAAGCAGCCCCCGAATGAATGAAGCCACCGCGTTCCCCTGCAAATGGAAACACAAAGGTCATCACCAAAAAGACCAACAGCCACATGGCGAGTGCAATTTGAACTCGCAGCTCCTTGCGGAGTTTCCAGCAGCCCACGATAATCAACGGCAGCAGGAAGATCTCCCCCTGCACCGCTAACAGATTCTTTAAGTTTTGCACCAGGCTATCTAAGCGCACCTGGAGAATGGCCTGCCATCCAGAGCTTAACCAGGAACCGAGAGTCAACTGGCTGGCCGGATAAAGAAATGTCTGGTCATAATTCACCAGGAACAATGTCAGTGAATTGCCCGGCGGGAATAATGAATGATAAACACTCCAATTCCTGAAATACCAAAATCCCATCACGGCCGCGTAACCAGCGACCAGAAGGAACATCGAGGCCAAACAGGTTGCAAAAGGTATTTTGTTCTTTATCACATAAAAGAGAATGAGAGCGACGCCAGCCGCAAGCCACACAACACCGTCCGCGCGGTTTACATGCAACAGTCCCGCACATAGCCCCAACACAGCACACCAAAGATAATCAAGAGAAAACGACCGGTCTCGAAATTTCAAATTTTCGACGATCAGGATAAAAACGGTGCCTAGCGCCATACTGAGCAAGAAGGTCTCCGGGATGGAAGCGTAGATCAGGTAAAAACCGGAAAAGATCGAAAGCAGTGCGGCGATATAGGCGTGGAACGGTTTTTTGGTGAACGAATAAGCGAGGAGCGCCACCAATACCGGTATGAGGCCATCCAGCAATAGAAAAAGGGCCCTGGCTGCATCCAGACCGCTCGAACCGAATAATTCCATCCCGGCCGCAGCCAACAGCGATGGCAGCGGCATCCAATAGGCGAACGCCGGATGTGGAAGGCTTGCCGGGTTGTCCAGGTAATTCCATAAATAATTTTCCGTCAGCCCCTGTCCCTGGTAAAGCTGTATCCCCCCGGCGTAATAATACTCAGCATCCATATAACCTGCGGTGTGCTGAAAGCGGGAGGCGCTGAAAGCCACCAAGATACCAGCAATGAACAAGATCAGGAGATGCTTTTTAGCCACGTTAGCTGCCCTTATGGTGTTTGCTTGAGAAAATGATAGACGACGAGGTCGTTAAACTTTGTCGTTCCAGCAGCATTGAAACTGGCTGACAGCCAATCCAATGCAGGATCGCTCGTGCCCTGTTGGGCGTATTCATCCAGCGTCTCTTGATAAACGACGAAATAGACATTGTCCTTGCCTAGGGTCGCTTTTTGGACGTCTTTTGCTGGATATAACCCAATTGCCGCTTGCGTGGCAGGGGCAAACGTGTCATTCGAGGAACCCGGCACATCGGGCAAAAAAGCTTGTTCAAGCTGCGGAGCATAATAATATGAGGGGAAAAAGCTCAGTTTATTATCGTGCAATACCAGGCTGCCGGCAGACATGGATTCTTGAAGAGAACTCACCATGCTTTGATAGGGCGACCGGGGAAATTCAGAGAAAGTGTATTGATACGGCAATGTGACCCCCGTCGCCAGGACGGCCGCGCCAAGGAGGAGGTATCCCACGCCTTTGGGGGCAGATCTTGCAATGACGATCCCGGCGATCCCATCATAGATGACCGTGGAGGCCAGGAAACCGCGTGCAACGAACACCGGTCGCATAATGTAAGACACAATGAACAATAAAATTGGAGGAACGAACGCCAACAAAACCAACAAGAGCTGATCTGTCAGCAGGCCGTTCTTGTTCCGCACAAGCTCTATCATTACAATGACGAAAACTTGGATGCTCAAAATGGCCCCCACGTAAAACCAGATCCCGGCCAACGGAAGGTTGGCGCTCAACATGACGATGGCTTGCAGCACTTCGACGATCCCCGGCCGAGGGGTCCAAAAGGCTTGCTGGATTTTGGCAATCTGGTTCGGGACAAAGAACAACCATGGAATAAAAGCTACGCCGATGATGACTTGCGCCACCAACAACTTGACCAGCAACCGAAATTTCTTTGTGATCAGCAAATAAAGGTCTGGGACGATGATGACAAACCCCGCCAGGTTGTGGCTATACATGGCGGCTACGCCGAAAAGCACCAGGCCAGCCCACCATCCAAATTTTGCGGACGAATCTTTATTCAGTCGAACAAAGCAATAGCAATAACCCATCAGGCAGAAAGCCACCAGGGCGTACATCCGCACATCCTGGGCATGATAGATCTCCAATGGGGAGATAGCGGCCAGGAGCGCCGCCCAAAGACCTGCGGCTTCCCCAGCACAAGTCGAGATGATGGCATACAAAAATACGACGATCCCCAAGCTGAGCAATACGCTTAATGATCTCAAAAACCAAATACCTTGGCTGATCTTCATCCAGAAATGCAGCAAGAAATAATAAAGCGGCGGCATCGTATCGGCCGCCGTCCCAGCAATAATATTCGCAAAGCTTTGTCGTGCCAAAAAGTAGCTGAAAGCATCGTCGTATTGGACGCTCCAATGCGCCAGGTTGATGCATCGCAAAAGCAATGCGATCACCATCACCAACAAGAGTTGGACGTGGCTCCGTTTCATAAAAGTCGGGAACATTCCCATTTACTGAAGTAAGTCATCGCTGTGCCAGAGATCCAAAGGACGAATTGCCCACCAGCGGACCCAATACAACAGCACGAATAAGAACGCCGGCAGCGGGAACATCATCACCGGACTTTGAATGGGTTGGTAACTGTACTGGACCGTCGCCATGAACAAGGCCCACAGACCCACAAACAGCACCAACATGATGACCACTGTAACAGCGGTTCCGGACTTCCACCGCTCTGTCATATACGACAAGATTCACTCGATGCAGCCCGACAAAATGGCCGCGTGATTACGACTAGGTAATATAGAGCGTCTCAAGTCCGGCAGCCGTGAGCCGAGCGCACCACCTCCCCAGCGCAGATAAATGCACGGCACCCACCAGCGGTTCGCGGGCGCTCCCAAAGGCGCCCCGCCGCGGACGATTGAGCCCTACACAACGCATGTGGAAGTCGGCCAGTAATTCACCGTCTCAAGTAGACAAGACCAGCGAGCCGCTCGGTGCGGCAGAGAGCGAGCAGCATGAGTAATCCAATCGTTCACGGCCTGGAAGTTGCGGGCAAAGACGCGTTGAAGGTCATCGAGTATCCGTTCACGCGCACTGCGCAGTTTGTCGCGGTTCTTGGCGCGGCCTTGAAGGACGAGCCTGAAGTGAAGGCGGCGGTTATTGGCCTTGTGAAAGCGGCGGAGACCGTGATTGCCGACGCCGGTGAGGACATTGCAACCAAGGGCATCGACATTCCCGAAGATCTTCAGACTGTTACCGACGTCAAAGCCTTCTTTATTTACTTCACCGGCACGTTCCTGCCCGCAGTGGAAGCAGCTTACAAGGACATCGACGCCGATACAAAGTAACTCTCATGCCCAACGCACCGCGTAGACCATGCCGGCATCCTGGGTGCCCAGCACTCACAGATACCGGCTGGTGCCCTGGCCACAGAGAGACCAGCACCGCAAAGCAGTATGACCGCTACAGAGGATCGTCCGCCTCTCGTGGTTACGGTGCAGCGTGGCAGACCTTTAGGCTGTCGTACCTTGCACGTCACCCGCTGTGCGTTGATTGCCAAGTGGAAAACGTCGTCACTGTAGCGACCGAGCTGCACCACCCGGTTAAGGTTGCTGAGCACCCCGAGCGTCAATTCGATGACACGAACATCATGGCCCTGTGCAAGTCGCACCATAGCGCACGTACGGCCAGAGGCGAATAATCCAGACTCATTTACTCCGTTTGAAGCCTCAATTCCTCAACCACAGCCTTGACGTTATCGAGCATCGTGCCCAAGCTGCATGGATACTCGGACGTGAAGAACCTTGTCCGTGTGCTGTTGTCTTCTAGGACAACATCGACCTTCATCTTGCGCACTTCTGTCTCGCCGCTAGGCCGTTGTCGTTGTTCGAGGA
>JBEKEX010000095.1:0-9620 GCA_050013615.1 Anaerolineaceae bacterium | reverse complement strand
CGAGAACAGGGCCCGTGTAGTGGAAAGTTGTCCTGGGATAAATGCCAGCCATTTACCCCCCTCGATCTGCGTCGAGCGCACTGCGCCCCCAAAAATCTCTCTTGTAGCCGATTGGTAAGCAAATAACATTGGCACAAACAATGCCGGGTCCACCCCGAATTCACCCACCGTGCGGATGGGCAGGCCGGAACGCTGGTCATAAATTGCCACACCAACCAGGTGAGCGGCATGTTTTCGCCGGATAAGGATGGATTGACCCTCGCTGACCAGGTTCTTCCACTCTTCTGAATCCGGGTTCATAGCCATGAACTGTTCGATGCTTTGAATCTCACCCTGGTAATGTGCAAAAAGTTCCTCGAACTGCTTGCGGTTGATGCCGCCACGCGCAAACCGCTCCGCCAAGGCGTCTACCTTTTCGTGCAGGCGTTTGAGATAGGTCTGTGCTTCTTCGGCATGGGTCTCGTTCGAAGGCTGGGCAGTTGCAGATTGAGCAGGGGGCGTTGTGGCAACAGGCCTGGGTTGAACTGGGACAGGCCTTGCCTGTTGAACAGGCTGGTTCGTCACAGATTGTACCCGCCGCTCAACATCATTCTTGGCGGGTTCTGAGGGAGAGAGTTTACCAATTAATCTTCTCAACCAATCAAACATTCTTGATGCCCTTGTTTAATTCCTTCCCAATTAAATCTTAAAACACCTAAAACAGCAATACAAGAAAGCTCACCAATATTATTGAGCACCTTTTACTCGACCACACCGTAGAACAAAGGCAACGCCTTGCAGGGAGTATCGCTCCATTTAAGCGCACCTGGCAACCTCTCCATTGCCAATCGCATCTTGGAAGCGTCATTGGCGTGGACGGTGAAGACAGCTTCACCCTTCGTCAAATGGTCACCGACTTTATGGTGCACCAAGATGCCCACAGCATGGTCAATCGTATCTTCTTTCCTGGCACGGCCGGCTCCCAATTCGACGGAAGTCTCGCCCACTACCTGTGCATTCACTTCTTTAAGGTAGCCGTTATTGGGTGCAGTCAACGATTCGACCAATTTCGCTTGTGCCAGTTTCTCCGGTTGGTCGATGTAACTGACGTCGCCGCCTTGCACCCGCACCAGGGTACGGAAGCTCTCCCAAGCGCGACCTTCCGCCAATGCTTGTTCCGCCATCCTACGGCCCGCTTCGAGATCTGCGACCTTACGGCCCAAAACGAGCATGTGGCTGGCAGCCACCAGGCAATGCTCGCGGAAATCCTGCGGCCCCTTCCCATGCAACGTGGCGATGGCTTCCTTGAGCTCAAGCGCATTGCCGACCGCCTCTCCCAACGGCTGGTTCATATCAGAAAGCAGCGCCACCACTTTCAGCCCGCTCAATACGCCAATGGAAACCATGAGGCGTGCCAGCTCGCGGGCATCCTCGATCGTTTTCATGAACGCGCCTTCACCGGTCTTCACGTCCAGCAAGATTGCCTGCGAACCGGCAGCAATCTTTTTGCTCATCACCGATGATGCGATCAACGGCTTGGACTGCACCGTCCCGGTCACATCTCGCAGGGCGTAGAGCTTGCCATCGGCGGGAGCCAGGTCACCAGTTTGCCCGGTCAAAACCAACCCAACCTCGCGCAATTGGCTGATGAATTCTTCACGGCTCAAGTTCGTCCGAAAACCGGGGATGGATTCCATCTTATCCAAGGTCCCACCGCTAAAACCCAATCCCCTGCCGGACATCTTGCCAACCGGCACCCCGCAAGCCGCCACGATGGGTTCGACCACCAGGGTAGTTTTATCGCCGACTCCGCCCGTGGAATGCTTATCGATGGCAATAGGCACCACTTTGCTCAAATCCAATATTTCTCCCGAATGGGCCATTGCCATGGTCAGATCGGTAGTTTCACGGTCGGTCATCCCATTCAATAGGACGGCCATCGCCCACGCAGCGGCCTGATAATCAGGAATGGTACCCCGCGTATAGCTTTGGACAAAGAAATCAATTTCTTCTTTGGTTAACTCGCCTTTATCTCGCTTTTTGATAATTACATCGACTGCACGCATAAGCACCTCTTCGACTCGGCTTTCTGCCAATAACAAGAACAGAGGGATATTATAACTAATACTGTCAGAATGGCGCCTTGGAAGTTCTTTACAGAATCAAAATGCCGGGATCCTTTCTCTGACGAGAAAAATATCCCGGCATCTTAAGTCAAGAAATTAATTCTTTAAATAGATGGTTACCTTGCGGTTGGGCTCTTCGCCGATGCTCTCGGTCGTCACCTGTTCGTTATCGCGTAGTTCCAGGTGAACAATCCGGCGTTCGTTGGCAGGCATCGGTTCCAGCACTTGGCGGCGGCCGGTGTGAACAGCTTGTTCGGCCATGCGGTGAGCCAGTTGGCGGAGCTGCCGCTCTCGGCGTGAACGATATCCCTGGATGTCGATCATCAGCGGCATCCATTGGCCTAATTCTTTACAAATGATCAGGCTGGAGATATATTGCAAAGCGTTCAGGGTCTCCGAGCGGCGACCAATTAATATGCTCAGATCATCACCGTGGATTTCGACATATATGATCCGTTCCTCCTTTTCAGGAGAAACCTCGAAACGGGTGGTGACGCCGGCACGGATCTTCATCTTCTCCAGCAACTCTTCCACCACCGCCTGGGCCACTTGAAGCTCATGGTCGTCGTCCAACATCAAAGAGGCGGCGCGGCTATTGTGTTCATTTGTAACTGCCTCCGTCGAAGACACGGCCATTTCCGGTGTTGTCTTGGCAGGCATGGGAGACTCTTTTTTAGACGAGCTCTCGCCAACCCCTTTGATCGTGAGGCGCACCCGTGATTGACGTCCCCCTATTCCAAAAAGGCCTCGACTGCCCGAATCCAAAACCTCGACGTCCACAGCTTCGCGTGAGATGCCAAGCTGTTCCAGCCCCATGGAGACTGCTTCTTCAACTGAGGGTGCAATGATCTCTAATGTAGTTTTTTTATTACTCATACAACCCTCTAATCCATTTTGTTTTTCTTCGCGGGAGTGATTGCGGTTTTTCTCCCGGGAATGAGCGAACTCCAATTGACACTGCCCATGATGATGTACTGGCCAATCGTGAACAGGTTGGTGATAACGAAATAAACTGCCAGGCCAGCCTGCAGAGTCCAGGCGATCCATCCCATCAACAGCGGCATATAAATACTCATCATACCCATCATTTGGGCGTTCTGGTCATTGGGAGTGGTCGACGGCGGTGTGATCATTTTTTGCTGCAGGTAAGTGGTAACCACAACAATAATTGCCAGCAAAGGGATCCCAAAGGGAATGCCTGGAATATAGACACGTTCCGGTTGTCCCAGGTCCATCCATAGGAAGTGGCTGCTCAGGGGGACCACCTGCGCAATGTTGATAAACCCCGTGTAAACGTGACGGGTCAGGTTGAGCAAATCCAACGGCGTATTGGCCAATGCCAGAATAAGGGTCTGGTACAAACCGATGATGAGTGGAAATTGGATTATTAATGGCAGACAAGACGCAAAGGGGTTATAGCCCTTCTCTTTGTAGAGGTCCATCTGTGCCTGTGCCAATTTTTCTCGATCATTTTTGTATTTGGCCTGAATGTCCAGGAATTTCTTGTCCTTCTGCATTTCCTGCATCACCTTGGTACTTTTAATTTGGGCAGCATTCAGTGGCCAGGTCAGCAACCGGATCAATATGGTAAACAAGATGATCGTAATGCCAAAATTCTGTCCAACCAAGTTGTTGATGAACAGCATGACATTGGTAAACGGGCTAATGATGATCGCGTCCCACATGGTTTATTCCTACCTTTACTGAGGCGGCTTGAAAAACCAGCCCAATGCCCCGTTGAGATTAAAACTCTGCACCAGGTTATCGCCATCTTTTATGGCTACAAGTAAATGTTCACCCGTAATAACCGGATCAGCATAAAGCTTGCCTTTTAGTGATTGGCGCCACGATTCCTTACCATCGGTAGTGAATTGGACCACGTCACCATTATCGTTGACAAATACCACACCATCCGATAAAACGGTCGCGGATGCAAGAACGGAATTGCTGGTATTGGCGCTCATCGCAGCAGTCCAGCTTAAGCTTAAATCATCAGCCGAGAGAGAATAAACGTTCCCGCCCTGATCACCGATATAGAGTTTCCCGTTATCTAAAACTGGAGTGCCCCATAACCCGGCTTTAAGCGTAGTATGAGCCAAGACGGTTCCATCGACTGCTTTGATCTTGTACAAATTACCGGCAAGGGTACCAATATAAATTGTGCCGTCCGTGGTCAGCAGAGGACTGCCAAGCAAAGCCGCACCCAAATCATCTTTCCAATCCAACTGGTGACTGGTCAGGTCAATGGCATAAAAAGAGTGATCCATCGAAGGCGCGTAAATGCGGTTATCATCTACTACCGGCGTCGCCCACAAAGCCCCGTTGGTCTTGTACTGCCACTTCAGTCCACCCTTTTGATCTAAGGCATAAAGATTGTGATCGCTGTTGGCGGCCAGAATAAGATCGCCTGCTGATACAGGAGAGGCATTATAACGTCCGGTCGCGTTAGTGAAAGTCCACGAGGCAGTATGGCTGGTCAGATCAATACCGTAAAGTATACTGTTGTACCCGCCCACGACCGCCATATTGTCGACCAACAGCGGCGCAGAATAAAAGCTCACACCGCTTTGTGCCGAATCAGGATAACGCCAACTTTGTGTTCCATTATCAAGATTGACGGCATATACGAAACTACCAAACGCGACATAAGCCGTATTGCTTGTCGCGGTGATTCCAGGTTCCGCATTATAAGAAGTTCCCCCACTGCAGGCACCCAGAAAGAGGCCAAGCGAGATCAGAACGATCGGAATGATAAGTTTTAGCTTCATTTTATTTTTAACCTGCCCAGTTGTTGGGATAAGCGAGCGAACCGCTTTTTTTGACATCATATTCCCATTTTAGTTTCAAGGTACCGGGTCATAACCACCGGGATTGAACGGATTGCAACGCAAAATGCGCCACCCGGCCATGGCCGAGCCTTTCAAAGCACCATACTTGTAAATAGCTTGATAGCCATAATGTGAGCAGGAAGGATAGAACCGACACGTATTAGGAGGCAAGGTAGGCGAGATAACCTTTTGGTAACCACGAATGAGCGCCAGCAACAAGAAACGCGGTAAATTCCATAAAGTCTTGGGCAAATCCCGTAACCGCGGTTCATTGGGATAATCAGCTTGCGGCTGTGTCTGCGTTATGCTCGACATCAACAAACCCTGCACGTTCCAATAACCCACCGACTGCGCCCTGAATCTGGCTGAAGTCCGCCGTGCCGATTGCCTGACGCCCGATCAGAAGTAAATCCCATCCGGGTGTTAAAGAAGGCAACCGTTCGTCCATACAGACGCGTAGCCGGCGACGGATGCGATTGCGTGTGACCGCATTGCCCAGCGCACGGCTGGTAATGATTCCCACACGGACTTGCGGCAATTGGTTGGGACTTGCGATTAACAGTACAAGCGGGTGGGCATACGATTTTCCTAACCGCCGCACCCGCTTGAAATCGGTAAACCGGTTCAGTCGAAACTTTCGTTTCACTCATTATCCTGTCCGTTCGCATCCGTTCAGACAGGCCAACCATCCAGTTATTCCTCAATCACATCTGTCGGCTTGCCCGTGATGGACCACTTACCAACGGATCCGTTTCACGTGGTTATTCATCGACACCGTTAAGCGATGGCGGCCACGTAACCGACGACGCTTGAGAACTTCGCGTCCGTCACCTGTTGCCATTCGACTCCGAAAGCCATGCACCCGTAATCTATGGTGAATTTTCGGTTGATATGTCCGTTTTGGCATTCCACGTTCCTTTCAAAGAAAAAGAATAATAGCTAGAGGTAAGCAGGCAACAATTATACTTGACCTTTCCTGTAATGCCTAGTGCCCCTTCAAACCTCTTTTTGTAAATGCATTCTCTCAAAACAAAGTAAACAATGGCTTTGTGAAATAATATATTCATGTTTTACGGGGTACTAGTACCGAAGGTTGACAGGTTTCACTTCAATCCTGCAAAATCAGACAAGCTTCGAAGGGTTGCAAGGACAGAGAATCGACAGCTACCCCCGCCCTGCTTTGACGAGCCGTGGAGAATAGTACACGCCCGGATTTCCCAATCCCTGACAATTTCGCTTCTCGTCGCTCTGAACTGAAATTGAAAGCTGCCAATGCGATTTGTCCCTGCGCCTCGCGCAAGAATGCGAGTACGTCTGAATTGCCGGTTTCAAGCGGCCGGTAATTTCCATACAGGAGTGCAGGAGTCTGCTGCCGCAGGTTGATCGCTCGCCGATAAAAGTTCAACAATGAAAGTGGATCTTTGTCCTGATCGGCAATGTTCACTCCCTTGGCATAGTTGGGATTGACAGGCAGCCACGGGGTCACTCCGGCCAGGCAAAAGCCGCCATTGACCGAATGTGCCCATTGCAGGGGAGTGCGGCACTTATCCCGCCCGCGCTCGGCACCGTAGAGTATAGCTTCTTCCGTTGGGGTGCCCATCACTTTCATCTCAAGTTGATAACCCCAAGTGCTGATCGGATCACGGAATAAGCTGGGATCGCGGATGAGATAATCCGTCATGCCGATCTCTTCGCCGTTATAAAGCACCGGTGTACCCTTGAGTGCTAGCAGCAGCACCAGTTGCAACCGCGCCAGTTCGTCGTCATGCACGCCATCGCCGAAACGGCTATATACCCGGGGTGAATCATGATTGCCAAGAGTATTGCATGGCCAGCCTCCAGCCGGGATATGCGCCAGGCGCTCTTGCTGGTTCATCGACACATGGCGAGGGGAGAGTCGGTCGACACGCATCAGCGGGAAATTAAACACCATGTGCAGTTCATCGTTTCCATTCCCGTAATAGCTGATATCATCCGTCTCGCCGATGAGCACGCGGTCATCATAGCCATCGATGATCGAACGTAGCTCGCGCATCAATTCGTGCACGCCGGGTTGGTCATACTGATTGTGGAAAACTGACTCCCATCGACGCAAAGCGTCCTGCTTTTCTTGGTCAGTTTTAGCCAGCCGTTCGATGCGATAGAGGTCCTCCATTGTATAGGATTGCCCATGAGAAGTCCACATTGGTTCCTCGAAGATCGTCCCCACGGCATCCAGGCGGAAACCATCCACCCCCATGTCCAGCCAAAATCTCACCGCCGTCCACATCGCGCGACGCACCTCAGGGTTATTCCAATTCAGGTCGGGCTGTTCCTTAAAGAAGTAATGATAATAATATTCACCAGTCGTTGGATCCGGCTCCCACGCAAGACCGCCGAACGCGGAATACCAATCATTAGGCGGCTGGCCGCCATGGCCTTTTTTCCAGATGTACCAGTCGCGCTTTGGATTATCTTTGCTGGAACGCGATTCAATGAACCAGGGATGTTGGTCTGATGTGTGGTTCAAGACCATGTCCAAGATCACCCTAATCCCCCGCTGATGAGCCTGTTCTAAAAAAGTATTGAATTGTTCCAACGTTCCATACTCGGGTGCCACTGCCATGTAGTCGGCAATATCGTACCCGCAATCGACCTGGGGCGATGGGAAATGAGGAGAAAGCCACACGGCACCGATCCCCAACGCCTTCAGGTAATCGAGCTTGGAAATTACTCCTGCAAAATCGCCGATCCCATCGCCATTGCCATCCGCAAAACTGCGCGGGTAGATTTGATAAATGACTGCTGTTTGCCACCACTTCAATTCATTCATTTGACATTTCCACAATTTCCAGTATTAAAATCACCTCATTATACTTGAATCAATTCTTGAAAGAACTGAGTATAATTGCCTCGTTCTATGCACAGCTGACAAGAAAGCTAGCTTCCTAATGGAAAAACAACCCTCTACAAACCAGTCAAACAAAGCACTCCTGCCCGTGCTGCCCAACTCTCGCACGGTCAAGCTGGCAAAGGCCGTCTCCGCGGTTGCCAGTCCTCCCATCTTGGGAACGGGTGGCACGCTGTTGGTGGCAGAATGGTTGGATTCCGCCATCGGCTGGTGGTGGGCAGGCTTCAACATTTTGCTGGTCGTGCTCCTGCCGGTCGGCTACATCCTCTGGCTATTGCGCAAAAACCAGGTGAGTGACTTCGACGTCTACATCCGCGAGCAGCGTCTTCGCCCCTATTTTTTCACCCTCACCTGCGGCGGGACAAGCTGGCTGGTCGGCATCCTTGCACATGCGCCGCATCTGTTCCTCGTGCTGACCGGTGCGAGCTTCATTCAAATGTTGGTCATGGGGGGAATCAATTTGCATTGGAAGATCAGTGCCCATGCAGCCACGGCTGCCAGTTTCTCGGTAATGACATCGCTCCTTTTCGGTCTGTGGAGCCTGCCCATATTACTGGCTATCCCCCTGGTCTCATGGTCGCGTGTACGGCTTCACCGCCACACAATCGCCCAAACGATTGGCGGCGCAGCCTTGGGTGCACTGACCTTCTTCATCGCAATGATGCTGCCAATCTAGGCAGATAGTATAGAACCGCCCTAACCGCGCGAAATTCAACCGATGCGCAACACAGCCTCGCCATTGAACCGGCTGTGTTTCATATCATCCAATGCCCGGTTGGCATCCTTCAACGCATATTCTGTTACGGCCACTTTCAGATCCAATCCCATTGCCAGCATAAAGAACTCTTCTCCGTCCTGACGGGTGGCATTCGTGATCGAACACAGCATGCGTTCACCATAGATCAACGGATAGGGAAAAGTGGGGATATCCGACATGAAAATCGCATTGATTGCCACTTTGCCACCAGGGCGTACTTTGCTGAGAGCAACGGGGACCAGGTTGCCTGCGGGTGCAAAAATAACCGCCCTGTCTAGCATCTCGGGTGCTTTATCTTCGACCGTGCCCACCCAGGCGGCTCCCAATTGAAGCGCATGCTGGCGGTGTTCCGGTGAACGCGTAAACACGTAAGTCTCACATTGCCAGATATTTGCCACCTGGATTGCTAAGTGGGCGCTGGCGCCAAAGCCGAAAAGTCCCAGACGTTCACCCGCTTGCAACCCCACTTGTTTGAGTGATCGATAGCCGATGATCCCGGCACACAGTAAAGGTGCAGCCAGTACATCCTCCAACCCCATTGGAATGGGGATACAAAAATCTTCATTAGCGATCACATATTCCGCAAAGCCCCCGTTGACATTGAACCCGGTGAACAATGCCCGGGGGCACAAATTTTCCTGGCCACGATGGCACATGTCACAAAAGCCGCACGTTCCAAACAACCACGGCACCCCCAATCGCTGCCCAAGCGACACAAAATGGCCGCTACCTTCTCCCAGGGCATCCACCACACCCACGATCTGATGACCAGGTATTAATGGCAGCGCTGGTGGACGCAACTCACCTTCAGCAATGTGCAAGTCGGTATGGCATACACCGCAATTGGTTACCCGCAAGCGTAATTGCCCCTGGCCGGGTTGTGGGACAGGCACTTCACTCCAGACCAAAGGAGAACTTTCAACCGGACGGGGGGCCAATAATCGCATTGCTTTCATGGTCGTTTCCTATTAATCAATTCGCCTCTTAATCCATCAGACGTTAATCCAGTCACTTTAATGGGTGTAATAGAACCACTTAAT
>JBEKEX010000094.1:0-9909 GCA_050013615.1 Anaerolineaceae bacterium | reverse complement strand
TGCCCTCGCCGCGCAGCAGTTGCTGCTGGATGGCATTGCCGATGCCATCGCCAAAGCTGCTGACTTTGCCTTGCGAGTTGATCACCCGCTGCCAGGGTACGGCCTCAATCTCGCGTGTGTCCCTGAGCGCCGCCATGGCATAGCCCACCATACGGGCACTGCACCCACCCACGATACGGGCAATTTGCCCATAGGAGACCACCTTGCCGGGGGGTACCTGGCGGACGAAAGCATAGATGCGCTGGTAAATTGGGGTTGGTTCTGTCTCGGGCAAAGAAGATCTCCTGGTCAGGGATGCGCTTCACTTTGGAGTGCATCCTGGTATGCGACGCCCTAAAGGACCCACACCACACGTTCGTGGCTGCTCAATTCTCTGTAAAGCGCGTCCATCTGCTCGCGGCTATCGGCGGTGAAGTTCATGGATACCGAAAGATATTTTCCACCACCGCTTGGCCTTGTGCTCACTGCCGCGGCGTCCAGTTCGGGGACGTGACGGCGCACTATGTCGACCACCAAAGCCTCAAAATCATCGGCGTTGGGGCCAATGACCTTGAGGGGAAAATCACAGGGAAACTGGAGAACGGGCTTGGAATTTTCCACTTTCAATCGTAATCCAGCAGGTGTTGCTGGCCTTCCAATTGTTGAATTTCGGCAATATTCTGGCTGGCTTCCAGGCAGCCCAAGTACTTGCCCACCGGGTCGCGCAGGGCAAAATATTCGATCAGCACTTTCTCTTTGGGCGCTCCGGGTGTGAGTTCAAGGTCGACCCAGAAGCGGGCTTTGTCGCGCTTGCCTGCTTTCATCTCGGCAAGGATCTGCTCTACCTTGGCCAGGCTTTTCTGAGGGTGGCAGTTGCGTACGTCGCGACCCACGGCTGCCACCGGACGTTTGAAAATGCGCGACTCGTGCTTGTTCCAAGCCAATACCTTATCGTTGGCGTCGATGATCGAAAATTCAATGGGGAGTGTTTCAAGTAAGGACTTAAGGATGGGTTCGGATAATTCACCGATCATGGCATCTCCTCTTGTTATGGATAGTTAGATTATATATCATTCTTTTTCCGAGGTTGGTATTATAGGTTGTTAGGCGACGTATCGTTTGTGACAGGCGGCGGTTCTGCCAGTGGATTTCTTGAAGAGGATCAACCCAGTCCAATAGGCAACCTGCTATCCTTAATCAAGGTATAATGGCAAAAAATCAATGGAGTTAATTATGGAAGAACATCCTGTCATGCTGATCACCGGCGATAGCCATGGGGTCGGCAAACAGTTGGTAAATTACTATGCTGCCAAGGGGTTTAAAGTGGTCGGCGTCAGCCGCTCGGATGTGGCATCTGAAATGCCGCATTACCACCACTTCTCGCTGGACGTTGGTGACGAGGCAGCCGTCGTGGCTTTCTTTGGTAAAGTGCGCGAGCAGTTTGGCCGGGTGGATGTGCTCATCAACAACGCCGGCGCGTTCACCAAGGGCTACGCCATGCTGCTCGATGGTGCGTCGGTGCAGAAGAGTTTTGCGACCAATTTCCTGGGCGCCTATTTGTTCAGCCGCGAAGCATCTAAAATGATGAAAGCTCGCTCGTATGGTCGCATCGTGAACATTTCATCCATCGCCGTGCCTCTGCATGCCATCGGCAGCTCGGTCTACTCGGCCATGAAGGCTGCCATGGAGCAGTTCTCGGCTGTTTTTGCCAAGGAGACCTATGGCTTTGGCATCACCGTGAACACCGTGGGGTTCTCGGTGGTGGAGGCGGACGGCATGCGCAATGAACTGAGTGAGAAGGTTATCCAGGCCACGCTGGATCTGACCATCACCCATCGCATGGTGTCGGTGGATGACATCACCAACGCCCTCGATTTCTTTATCTCCGAGAAGAGCGGCGGGGTCAGCGGACAGTTGATCTACCTGGGAGGATCGTAATGCCGCTGGCGGTTGTGACCATCCCGAACGGACGCTGGAAAGAAAATTGCTACCTGGTGGTGGATGGCAGTGCGCATGCATTGGTGATCGACCCGGGCAGCGACGCGGCCCAGATCGTCACTGCGATCGAGAAAGTGGGCCTGAGAGTGCTGGCGGTGCTGAACACGCATGGGCATTATGACCACATGGGTGCGGTGGTGCCGCTGCAGACACGCTTCAGCATTCCCTTTTACCTGCACTCAGCGGACGAGAAGATCCTCAAAGGTGCCAACCTTTACATGAAATTCTTCGAAGGGAGCGAGCCGGTGCTCATCCCCCGCGTGGACCGCTACCTGGACCGGGAAGAATTGCCCATTGTCATCGGCGACTTCGAAGTGCAGGTGCGCTTTACCCCGGGCCATACGCCCGGCAGTGTCTGCTTTGGCATTCAGGAAGTGCTTTTCACTGGCGACACGCTGCTCAAAGGCAAAGTGGGCCGGGTAGACCTGCCCGGTGGCGATAAAGATGCCTTGCGCAAGTCGCTCGTCGGACTGGGCAAGATCAACCCCGAGATGCGTATCTATCCCGGCCACGGCGCGCCCAGCATCATCGGCGACGAGCTGCAATCCAATCCACAATGGCGTGAACTTTTGGCTGCCTAGCAGGTCGGCAGCGGGAAGACAGGATCACGATGCCCATCCGCATCAAAGACATTGCTTACCATCTGCCTGAGCAGGTGATCACCAACGACCAGTTCGGTGCCTGGTATCCCGATTGGGATATGCGTCACGTGGCCGAGCGCAGCGGCGTGCTGCAGCGCCATGTGGCAGCCGAAAACGAAACTGCACTGGATCTGGCGTATGCAGCTTGCCGGAAATTACTGGATGCACATCCAGACTTGAAAGACAAGATCGACGGCCTCGTTTTTTGCACCCAATCTCCCGATTACATCATGCCGCCGAACTCTTACCTGCTGCATCAAAAACTGGCTTTGCCAGACCGGGCGCTGGCTTTTGACTTCAACCTGGCGTGTTCTGGTTTCATCTATGGGTTGGCATTGAGCCGTGGCCTGGTAGCCACCGGCATGGCGGGCAACATCCTGCTGGTCACTGCGGACACCTATTCGAAATATATCAACCCGGCCGACCGATCGGTGCGCACGTTATTCGGCGATGGCGCTGCAGTCACCTGGCTGGCAGCGGATGAAGCACCCGGCGTGATCGATATCGAACTCTCCTCGTCTGGGAAGGACCACGAGGCCTTCATCATTCCCGCGGGCGGTCTGCGCCTGCCGCGTTCGTCGGATACTGCCATCCCCAAGACGGACGAGAATGGCAATGTGCATTCCCAAGAAGACATTCATATGGATGGTATGGGTATCTTGACCTTCGTGAACTCGAAGGTGCCCAGGCAGATACGGTCGCTCCTCGAACACAATAGCCTGACCGTGGAGGACATTGACCTGTTTGTCTTCCACCAGGCCAGCAAGGTGACCCTTGATTCGCTGTCGCGGATATTGAAGGTCAAGCCTGAAAAAGAGTTTCGCAACCTGGAGATGGTGGGGAACACAGTCTCTGCCTCCATCCCCATGGCGCTCAAGGACGCACAGGAATGCGGCAGACTGAAGCCCGGAGCCACCGTGCTGGTATCCGGTTTCGGCGTGGGACTTTCATGGGGTAGTGCGATTCTCAAATATTAGTGAATTCTCATCTATCCAACCTCTTGACTCATCCTATCTTTGGGTATATAAACAAGCCGAATGAGAGAAAGAATGTCTGAACCATCTGATAGTGACCATCTACTGAGCGTATTGACTGCTCGTACCAGAAAGTTGGTAGCCGGGTAAAATTTCGTTTCGCCGTTTTAAGCGACGATGAGTGCTTGCCCCCGCGACCAATCTGGTACAGGGGTTTATTTTTTGCTCAGACTGTGGAGGCAAGCATGTTCCGAACTTTGATCTATTTTACACAACCTGCTGCCCGCTTGGCGTTCCGCCGGACAACTTCCAAATTTACCAATCGTCCCCGCGATAGCGTTCCCTTAAGTACACCTTTCTAATTTTGTATTCGTAGGCTGCTCACTGTAGTCGTTGAGTTGCCCGGTTCGTGGTTTTTCGACACGATACAAGATTAAAGGTGTATTATGGGCTTCCTCAGCACAATTCTCAATACTTCTCCCAAGAGCTTCTTGGAGCTTTCCCGCAATGGCGGGATCCGTTTCTCAAAAAAAATAATCGATTGCGCCCACGCTGATGTCGCAGCCGTGTTGCTGCAACTGGATACGACTGAAAAGGGCCTGGCCCAACAGGAAGTTGACGACCGTCTTGAAAAGTACGGCCTCAACGAAGTGGCACGCGAAAAACGCATTTCGTGGTTCGAACGTCTTTTTGAGAATATAAAAAATCCTCTTGTCATTCTGCTAGCCGTGTTGGGCATTATCTCGTACCTGACCGGCGATACACCCGGGACCATGGTCATCGCGGTAATGATCATCCTGGGCGTCGTGTTGCGCTATGTACAGGAGATGCGCGCCGACAATGCCGCCGCAGAGCTTAAGGCCATGGTCAGCACCACCTGCACCGTTATCCGAGACGGACAGCAGAAAGAAATTTCCCTACAGGACCTTGTGCCGGGTGATATCGTCAAGCTTTCTGCAGGCGACATGGTGCCGGGTGATCTGCGCTTGCTGTTTGCCAAAGACCTGTTCATCGATCAATCTTCATTGACCGGCGAAAGCGTGCCAGTCGAGAAATATGCTGCCATCGTGCCGGCCGGGCAGGATAACCCGTTGGAGATGAACAATATCTGCTTTCTGGGCTCCAACGTGGAAAGCGGCACCGGAACGGCGGTGGTCGTCCTGACCGGTAAAGACACTTATTTCGGCTCGCTGGCCGGTAGCATCGTTGGCCAACGCGTGCTCACCAGCTTCGACAAAGGCATCAATAGCTTCACCTGGCTGATGCTCGGCTTCATGGCGATCATGGTGCCGGCAGTGTTCCTCATCAATGGCATCAGCAAGGGCAACTGGTTGGAGGCGTTCCTGTTCGCCCTGGCCGTGGCAGTTGGCTTGACGCCGGAAATGCTGCCGATGATCGTTACGGTCAACCTTTCCAAAGGCGCCATTTCCATGTCGCGCCAGAAAGTGATCGTCAAGCGGCTGAACTCCATCCAGAACTTCGGCGCCATGGATGTGTTGTGCACGGATAAAACCGGCACCATCACGGAAGGCAAGATCGTTCTTGAAAAACATACCGACGTTCAGGGCAACCCCAGTGAACGGGTGCTTCAATACGCTTACATTAATAGTTATTTTGAGACGGGGTTGAAGAACTTGATGGATGTTGCCATCCTCAACCACCGCGATCTTCTGGATGAGCTCAAGCTGAAGGAACGCTACTTCAAGATCGATGAGATCCCGTTCGACTTTAATCGTAAACGCATGTCGGTCATTGTGGAAGATAAGAAAGGCGCCAACCTCCTGATCTGCAAAGGTGCGGTGGAAGAAATTATGCCGTTGTGCACACATGTTGAGGTCAAGGGGGAGGTTTTGGAACGTTTGCCTGAGCATGATGCGCACCGCGCCGAGCGGGTGAAGAAGATGAATGAAGAGGGCTTTCGCGTGATCGCCCTGGCCTACAAGGATATTCCCGAAGGCCCCGATACGCCCACTTATTCCGTAAAGGATGAATCAGGCATGATCTTGCTGGGCTTTTTGGCCTTCCTGGACCCACCCAAGGCAACCGCTCCCGAGGCTTTGCAGGAGCTCAAGCATCTCAATGTGGACATCAAAATCCTGACCGGCGATAACGACATTGTCACCCGCAAGATCTGCAGCCAGGTGGGCTTGCCGGTCGAATCCATCTTGCTGGGGCCGGAAGTTGAGAAAATGACCGATGCCGAGTTGACAGTGGCGGCCGAGAAGATCACGGTCTTTGCCAAGCTCTCGCCGGCGCACAAACAGCGCATCATTCGCATCCTGCAGGCCAAAGGCCATGTGGTCGGTTTTATGGGCGATGGAATCAACGATGCCCCCGCTCTCCGCGCCGCCGACGTGGGCATTTCGGTCAACAGCGCCGTGGATATCGCCAAGGAGTCCTCCGATATCATTTTGCTGGAAAGCAACCTGTTGGTGCTCAATGATGGAGTGATCGAAGGACGGCGTGTTTTTGGCAACATTACCAAATACATCCGGATGGCTGCCAGCTCCAACTTCGGCAACATGTTCAGCGTCGTGGGCGGTTCTGCTTTCTTGCCGTTCCTTCCCATGTTGCCATTGCAAGTGCTGACGAATAATCTCCTGTATGACTTTTCACAGACTGCCATTCCAACGGACAATGTGGACGAAGAATGGCTGTCCCGGCCGCGCAAATGGACGATCGGTGCGTTGCGCCGCTTCATCATTTTCATCGGCCCGATCAGCTCGATTTTCGATTACGCCACCTATTTCATCATGCTGTACGTCTTTAATTGTTGGAATAACCCGGCCTTGTTCCACACCGGCTGGTTCGTGGAGAGCTTGTTCACTCAAACGCTCATCATCCACGTTATCCGCACCAACCGCATTCCGTTTTTGCAGAGCCGGGCAAGCCGTTCGCTGATGTTGGCCTCGCTGGCCATCGTGGCCGTGGGTGCTTACCTGACGGTTTCGCCGCTGGCGCCCATGCTGGGCTTTGTGCCCTTGCCTTTGCTATACTGGCCGCTGCTGGCAGGGATGCTGCTGATGTACTTAGTGCTGACCCAGGTGGTCAAAACCTGGTTCTACCGGAAATACGGTGATTGATCGACATGTGGCAGGCTAACAAGGCCTGCCACATTTTTTATCGAAAATTGATTGCCTTTTCGCTGGCCTATGATAAGATGTCATAGATGATGTCCTCTGAATTGCCTTCACCTGCTGCTCCCACCGACCAGGCTGGACCGTCCCGGCCCGGTTGGAAGGATTTGGTGATCTACTTGCTGGGGGGATTTGGGCTTTACATGGTTGTTTCCCTATTGTTGGCGTTGGCTTTTCACAGCCTGACCATTTGGGCGTCTTTCGCACTCTATCTCGCTAATGGCTTATGTCTTGGCGGCAGCGTCTACGTGCTTGGCGTGCTCCGGCGTAAGACCGATTGGCAGTCAATGGGTTTTCTACCGGTGAACTGGCATTGGAGCTGGGTGTTGATCGCTGTCATCCTTGTAGCTGTTTTCCTCCCGCTACGTGGCCTGTTGGGGTTGTTGGTAGAGAAATTGCTGGGGGGCAGCCTGGCTTCTTTACAAACCCGTTCCGATCTTATCCTCGTTGGAAATCAATTTTCGGTGCTGAATTTTATGCTAACATTTCTCGGCGTGGGTGTGATCGCCCCCATTTCGGAAGAACTGTATTTTCGTGGACTGTTGCACCGCTGGTTCATTGGCTGGACCAAGCCCTGGCAACGCACGCTCGCCAGCTCGCTGCTGTTTGGGCTGGCACACTTCGATTCCATCCCGGTGGCTGTTTCGGCGTTCGTCATGGGGGCGGTGAATGCCGTGGTTTATGAACGCAGCAAAACGCTATGGATACCCATCCTGACCCACATGATTACGAATATGATAGGCGTCGTATTGTTATACCTGGTGTTGGGCTTAAAGACTTACCTGAATCTACCAATGTAAAAAGCTCCAGTCTTCTGGAGCTTTTGCTTAAGATATGTTTGTCCAGACCGTGCGTTTGAATGGCTGTCAGGCGGCATCCGGCTCTTCCCAATAACCGGATATCGCCAAGGCGCGCGGACCGGTGTTCAAGCCCAGTACCGGTGAAGTGATATTAGTCAGCACTTCGACTGGCTGGTATTCCTTGATGAGCCGGTCGATTACTTTTTGGGCCTCGTCATAGGCGTTGCCATGGCAGACAGCGATGTGCAACTTCTGCCCCGCCCCAACAAGATCGAAGAATTTTTGGTACATCATCTCCACGAGACTTTTATATGTACGTGCGATGCCGCCCGGTTCCACCACCCCGTTTTCTGGGTTGACCCACACCATGGGCTTGATATTAAGAAGCGAAGCGACCATTTTGGCCGCATTTCCAAATCTCCCGGTTTTGGCAAGATACATCACTGAATCCATCGAAACGACCAGAGCCAGTTTTTTTCGCACGTCGTTGATCTTATCCAGCATTATCTGCGCGCTGCCTCCGATTTCGCGCACACGCGCAGCTGCCAGCAATTGCCATCCCAATCCCATTGTCACACTGCAAGAATCAATTACGTGGACGGGGATGTTCGCTGATTCAACCGCCTGCTTGGCGGATTGGAAAGCTCCACTGAAGGTACTGGCCACTGTCATCACCAAGATCTCTTTTGCCCCCAACTTTTCAGCATCCCGATAGGCATCCGCGAATTGTTTGCTGCTCACCTGCGAGGTGGTCGGGCGGGTGGCGTCGGTTTCCAGGCGTTTGTAAAATTGCTCCGGCGTGATGTCTACCCGGTCGCCCAGTTGCTCGTTACCCCAGATGACCGTATGAGGCAGCACACATATTTCATATTGTTGGAGTAACTCTTGGGGAATATCACAGGTACTATCGGTAATGATGGCAATTGGATACGGCGACATCGTTTCTGCTCCTCGGCATTATCTTATTACAAAGGATAAATATAAACCCGAAGTGCGGATAATGGGAGAGCTATTCTGCTTTGGATAGCGCCTGGGGGTGGGTTTCTTTGAGAAATTTCAAGAAGGCTTCCACAATGGGCGGGTCGAATTGCTTGCCAGACTGTTCCTGGATGTATTTGAGCGCTTTTTCTTCCGACCACGCCCGTCGATAAGGGCGGTCAGAGGTCAAAGCGTCCCACACGTCAACCACGGCGAATATCCGTGCCGTCAGCGGGATAGCCTCGCCCTTGAGATGCCTGGGATAGCCACTGCCGTCCCAACGCTCATGGTGGCAGTAAGGGATGTCCAACACTGGGCGCAGGTAAGTGATGGGATAAAGCAGATCGTAAGCGAATTGTGGGTGCTTTTCGATCTGTTTGCGCTCTTCGGCCGTCAACGGGCCCGGTTTCAGCAGGATGGAATCGGGGATGCCGATTTTACCGATATCGTGGAGCATGGCACCACGCCGGACGTGCACCAGTTCGTTCTCGCCAAAGCCCATCATGCGTGCCAGTTGGACGGTCATTTCGGTAACCCGCGTGGTATGGCCTTCCGTCTCCTTGTCGCGTAAATCCATGGCGCGCAGCCAGCCTTCCAGGGTGGTGTCATATGCCAGGGCGAGTTCCATATTCGAGCGCTGGAGCGACTCGAACAAAGTGATATTGTCGATCGCTGTTGCCATTTGAGCGGTCAGGGTATCCAGGAACCCTTCCCATTCGAGCTGGGGGATAAATAAGACGTGATAGAAAAGTTCCAACACGCCTTTGACCTGCCCTTTGGCGATCAACGGCACCGCGTAATAGCTAATGAAGCGTTCGGCGACGTAGGTCTTGGGCACGAGATCCTGGAAAGCGGACTTTTCGAGGTCCGGGATGCGGATTGTCCGGCGCTCGATGACTGCGCGCCCCGCCAGGCTTTCATTGACGCGTAAATGGTGGTGCTCTGTCTTGTAGAACGGCAGCCCTTTACTGGCGACCAGTTCCAGCATGTTAGTTTGCGGTCTGAGAATATAGACCGAAGCTGCATCGGTCTGCAGCAGGGTAAGCGTTTGGCTGAGCACGACATTAAAAATCACCTGCAAATCCAGGTTCGAGTTGATCGTACTTTCGATCTCGTGCAGCGCCTGTACTTGTTCTAGCCGCTGCTTGGTCTCGTTGAACAAGTTTGCATTTTCGATGGCAACTGCTGCTGTGTTGGCAAGCACGCTCATAAAGCCGGCGTCTTCCTGGGTGAAGCGGTTTCTGCCGCGGCTTTCCACCTGGATGCTCCCGATCACATTGCCGCGCGTTAGCATCGGCACCGAGAGGACAGACTGCGGGGTCGGATCGATCCGTCCGGTTTTTGCAAGATCGAGTTGCCTGGAAAGGCGGGAAGTAAAGATCGGCTTCTGTGTCAGGATGGC
>JBEKEX010000093.1:0-9943 GCA_050013615.1 Anaerolineaceae bacterium | reverse complement strand
CGCTGAGGCCAAGGTCCAATTTTTTCAAATCCTCTGGCCGCGTCGTAATTATCTCGGACAACTGGCGGCTGGTTTCGTGGATCAGCAACCTGGCCCAACCCAGAGGTATTTCCTTACTGACCCGCACAAAAAGGGCCAGGTGCGTACCGGACTCGGCAATGAACGTATTCGATTTGGGCCCTTCTCGTAATATTAACTGGTAATTTTCATATTGGGCGGTCAGGCGGGCAATTTCCTGGCTGGCAGCGAGGTCTCCTGCAACCAAAGATCCGAGAGCCGCCAGGTCGATTGTCGTTCGTTCTCCCAATGCTGAAAGGATCTGACCGCTGATTTCTGCCAACAAGATGAATTCGGCAGGGCAGCGTTCCAATAATTCATTTAAAATGCGTTCGATGGCTTCGTCGTGGGAAGGGTAGAGTGTGATTCCGCTTGGCAGGTCGATGGGCGATGTTATTTCGGGATTTATCATGGCAATTTCTTTCTTCGGTTTCACTCCAGGGGATTTGCTAGCGTTTTGGGGGAAGGAGACCCATTGAAATTGGCCGCGTCTAAACTGGTCAAATCGGTTGTGGAATTCCAATTCCTTTTTTGCGGGTCTCCCGTTTCAGTTGTCGTCCCTATCAAAGGGGAAGATGCTTCAACAGTTTTTCCCGCTGGCACAGTCTTGTCGGAAACCGGGATTATTTTCTGCGGCCTTCCGGCGACCGATTTTTCAAGGTTCACATCCATGAAATCACCAAGTGGGGAAAATTCTGCGCTGCCTGTCTTTTTCTGCAGAACCACAACGGCTGCCTTAATAGAACGCCAAACGGTCTCCAGACGGTTGTTGAAAGTCTGACGTTGGATGATGACGATCAACAGGAATCGAAGTCCCACGTTGGTCACATATAAATTTTCGTGCTCACCTTCGCGATAGGACATGTTGACTGCTTCTTGATCGTCGTCGATGCTTTTTCCTGCTTCTATCAAGTTGGTGATGCTTTTCCCAAGCAGCAGCGCAATTTTGGCCATCGACAGGTTTTCCATCGAACCGGTGCAGGCGAGATACCTGCCCTCGTTATCGGTCAGAAAGATGCAACGCGCATGGGTGGTTTTCTGTAGTTGTAAGAGAATGTCGTTGACTTCAGGGTAATTACTTTTTGGATGCATCATTTGTTCGCTCTGCGGGGCATATGCTTTGCCGACTGCTTCTTTCACGATATGGCGGAAGGTCTCGATTTCGAGCGGTTTGGCAAGATAGCGATAGACTTTTAGGCGAGTGGATTCCGCTTCGACATCGGGGCTGCCGTAGGCAGTCATCAAGATGACCGGCACCTGTGGGCGAATACAGTGGATTTTTTCCACCAACTGAAGCCCGTTCATGCTGCCCATTTTGTAATCGGTTATGACCAGGTCAAAGTTGTACTGTGCAATTTGTCGCAGGGCTTCATCGCCATTCGAGGCAGTTATTACGATAAATTCGTTGCCTAATTTTTTCAGGCTATTCTTGAGCACTGAAAGAATACTGCTCTCGTCATCAACGATCAGGATCCATTTGTTTGACATGGAATTTTGCTCTTCAACCACTATACAGATTTTTCCCGCCACCGATTGTTAGGATTGGTTAGGAAAAGTGGGTTAAAAGAAAAAGGGCGATTGCCAGTCGCCCTTTCTTGCAATGTGCCTTTACTACACTCAGTCATCATCCGCTCCAGAAATAGCCTTTGTAGCGGATGGTTTTGATATATCTGGGCTTGGCGGGGTCAGACTCAATCTTCTTGCGTAATTGGTAGATGTGATATTTGATGATCTCCCGCGCCTCGGACTCGCCGATATTGTAGTTCAAGGCATTGAGTACCAATTGCCGGGCAGAGACAGCAGCGGGGGCAGCTTCGGCCAGGCTGGTGAGTAAATCGAACTCGGTTGTAGTCAAATCCAAGAGTTTCCCGGCAAGAGTGGCCGTGCGATGGTATTTATCCAACATCAATTTCCCGCTTTGCAAGAAACGATTGGGCGCCGCAACCTCCTTTGCCTGGTCGTCCTCGTTTTCCAACTCCATCAGGTTTTGGCGCAGGTTCTCGATCTGGCTCAGCAGCCGGGAGCGGCGCAGGGACTGCTGGCGATGTTGGATGCCTTCGTGAACCCGCTGGCGGATTAATTCGGGAGAGGCCGGCTTGTAAAGATAATCGAAAGCTCCCAGGCGCAGAGCGCCCACGGCACTATCGATGGTACTGTGACCGGTCAAGATGATGACCACGGTATCGTACCCCCGCTCGCGGATGTTGTTCAAGACTTGGATTCCATCCACCGGTTTCATGTTCAAATCGAGCAGCGCCAAGTCGTAGGAAGCCAGCCCAAGTTTCCTGATCGCTTCCATTCCATCATTGGCGAGATCAATGGAATAGCCGTCATGCTTGAGAGCATTCTCAAGCACAAACTGGATATTGGGTTCGTCGTCCACAATCAGGATATGGGGTACCGCCATTTTAAGCCATGCTCCTTTTCACATCGATGTCGGGAAGAGGATTCGTATGGACATCCCCATTGTATTTTGACGGATTTCGATTTTTCCGCCTTGCCCAGTAATGATTTCGTTGGCCGGCGAGAGGTTAGCAACACTTGGCAGATTCGAAACGCTGTTTTCTACCGATAGCATCAGTTGAACGTTTCCTTCCACTTGGGAAATATCGGCTTTTATATCTCCCTCTTCAAATTTTCCCAATGTTTCGCTGAGATTGAGTAGAAGACTCAGCAGTGCCACCTGGATCAGGTCGCAATTGCCCCGAATGGGTGGTATGTTCTTCCCGAAATCTTTCACCAGGTGGATGTTGTTGCTGTTCATCTCGTCCGCAGCCAACTCGATACTTTCCTGCAATACAGTATCCAGGAACAAATTCGAAGGCGAGGCGTCAGACGGATGGTAAATTTGGCGCATCTTTTTAACAAGCGCGACCACCCGTCGAGTTTCTTCATCACAAAGGTCGAAGTATGGACGCAAATTCTCGGGGATATCCGGTTCTTCCAATGCCAATGCCACCGCCCCGCGGGTGGCTTGCATGGAGTTGTTGATCTCGTGACAGAAGTGAGACGTCAGCCGCCCAATCGAAACCCCACATTCCTGCTCAATGATTATTTGGCGTTGGGCTTCGATCTTTTCCTGGATCTGGATACGGTGCAATAAATGGGCGGCTATCTCGGCTTCAGGGATGGGCAAGAGCAAGTAATCGTCAGCTCCGGCGCAATAAGCGGCTTCCCGCTTACCCGGATCATCCAGAATTACCAACAGGATAATCCCTTCATGTTTCAACTCAGTCAACCGGTTTTTTAATCGGTCCTGACCTGACAGGTCCACCAATATCGCCGGACAGGATGTTTCGGCCTGGGTTAATCGCGCTTGAACATCCTCAAAGGTGGTGCAAATGTTCAACAAAAATTGATCTGCCAATGCGGCGGAGATGGCCTTTTGGAGATCTTCATTGCGGCTCATCAGGAGAATGGTTCGCATCGTGTAATTCTTTCCTGGATTATGAATACAATCGATTGCAACTTCAGAATTGGCAATACCTTGCGCTAGTATTTGCGGCGAGGTTTTTTACCCCGTCGTGTAAAAAGATCACTGCTAGCCGCCGAGCTCGCGTGCTTTCCGGCGGTACTGGCAGAAGGTGCAATTGAGACTGGCCTCCGGCGGCTCGGGCAGGGTAAGCACGGTCAGCACCTGGTCAATGAAGGACATGAATGCTGCATCATCTCGGATAATAGGCTGCCAGGCGATCGTACCGTGCAGGGCAAGGTTCTCCTCATCAGCAAATTTCAACGTGTGCGGTGAAAAGTACAGCAGTCCCAGGCGGGTGACCGGTGACTTCCTCAGTTTCCCCGGAGCGGGATTTTCCAGCGCGTATACATAAGCTTGCAATTGCCGGGCATAGAAGGCGATCTGCTCCGCTTTCGGCTCGGAGGTTTTGAAATCGATCAGGCCATAGCTGCCGTTGTCGAACTCGAGGATGGCGTCGAACTTGCCGCTGAAATAGACCGTATCGTTAAAGCGGGGGCGGGCCAGCGGCGTGGAGACGATGAATTGCTCGGCAAAATAGAACTTCCCTGCCGGCAGGCTGGCAGAAATATCGGTGGCGGTTTTATCGGCATAATAAGTTTTCATCGCCCGGTCGATACGCCCGAAAATGGATGGGAAGGCAGAAGCGGGACGGTTGAAGCTGCGCACGACTTTCAGGTAAAAACAGCGTGGACATTCATCCCAAAGGAAGGTTAGATCGGAAGGGCTTAATTTCCAACTGGTCATGTTATCTCCTTCGTAGTGATGAATTCGTGTGTGCGAACAAAGAATCAAACAAAATTTAGTTTAATTATATGCCGCATAGCGAATGATGTAAGGTGCGCACCAATGTAATCCGCCTTTGCTGCGGTTATGTTGTTCATTTTCATTCTATGGTACACTCTCCAAGGTATGGACGAAAAAACTCTCAACACGTTGGAATTCCCCAAGGTGCGTGAGCGCCTGGCAGGTTACGCCGCCTTCTCCGCGTCTGCGTCGTTGATCCGTGCCCTGCGCCCCACCCCGCGTCTGGAAGACGTATTGGACCGCCTGGCCAGGACGACGGAAGCCCGGCGCCTGCTCAGCGTCAATACCGACGTGTCCGTGGGTGGCACCACCGATATCCGTCCGCTGACGGAACGTGCTCGTCGCAGCGGGGTGTTGGAGGCTGGTGAACTGCTTGCGATCAAGACCACGCTGATCGTTGCACGCGACCTGGCACGCACGCTGGAGCATTCAGAAGCTTCATATCCGCGCCTGGCGCAAATTGGTCTACGTATGCCGCCACCGCCCGGGGTCATCGAAGCCATCTCGCGCTGCATCTCCGAGCGCGGGGAAGTGCTGGATAATGCATCAGAGAAATTGGCGGCGCTCCGCCGCCAGGTGCGGGTAGCCCACGAGCGCCTGCTGGCAAAACTGGAGAAGCTGGTCACGGATTCCAAAGTGGCGCCCATGTTGCAGGAAGCCATCATCACCCAACGCGCCGGCCGCTATGTGGTGCCGCTGCGCGCCGACTTCAAGGGCAGGCTGCGCGCCATTGTGCACGACCAATCGTCTTCGGGTGCCACGCTGTTCGTCGAACCGCTGGCAGTGGTCGATCTTAACAATGAATGGCAGTCCTGCCAGCTTGCCGAAAAAGAGGAGGAACGCCGCATCCTGATCGAACTTTCTGCCCAGGTGGGCGAGGGTGCCGATGCCATCAAAGCCGCGCTCGACGCACTGGCTGAATTCGACCTGGCGCTGGCCTGCGCCAAATACGCCGAGGACTTGCATGCTTCCGAACCGACGTTGACCCCCTTCCGCAAGCCTGGCCCGGGGCATCATCCCGGCAGCATCATCCATTTGACACAGGCGCGTCATCCCTTGTTGGACCAGACCCAGGTAGTGCCTATCGATGTGGTGTTGGACCAGGCCACCTATGCCCTGGTCATCACCGGCCCCAACACCGGCGGCAAAACGGTGACGCTCAAAACAGTCGGGCTGCTGGCAGCGATGGCGCAATCGGGGATGCACATCCCGGCACAATCCGGCTCCGAGCTGAGCATCTTCAAACAAATTTACGCCGACGTCGGCGACGAACAGTCCATCGAGCAGTCTCTTTCTACATTTTCGGGGCACATCACCAATATTGTACGAATCCTAAACCGTGCTGACCACAATTCGCTGGTGCTGCTGGATGAGTTGGGTGCTGGCACCGATCCGCAGGAAGGTTCAGCGCTGGCGCGTGCTATTCTGGCAGACCTGGTGGAACGCGGCATCACCTGCCTGGTAGCCACGCATTATCCCGAATTGAAGGCGTTCGCACACACCACCGCCGGCGCCATCAACGCCAGCATGGAATTCGATTTGAACTCGCTGCGTCCCACCTATCATTTGATCATCGGGTTGCCGGGACGCTCCAATGCCCTGGCAATTGCCGAGCGGCTGGGACTTTCAAAGGAGATCATCACGGGCGCCCGAACACTATTGGATCCCACCGATTTGCATGCGGACGACCTGCTGGATGAGATCCATCGCCAGCGCGATCTGGCTGAGAAATCGCACCAGACGGCCGAGCAAACTCGGCAGGAAGCTGAGAAACTACGCCGGGAGTTGAGTGAACGCCTGGAAAAGATCGAGGACGAGCGCCGGCATGTGTTGGAAGAAGCGCAGCAACAGGCCGAAAAAGAGACGCTGGAAGTGCGCCAAGAATTGGATGAAGTGCGCAAGGCACTCGCCCATGCCCGCCAGCCGCTCGAGGCGCTCAAGCCTCTGCAGCAGCAGGTCGAAACTCTGCAAGAAGTGGCGCAGGCCCCGGTGGTGCGCAAAGCGACACCGGCAACGAGCAAACCGGGCGGGCTGCGACTGGGAAGGCGCGTTCATCTGCGCAGCATCCACCTGGATGGGGTAGTCACCGGCTTGAGTGAAGAAGAAGTCGAGGTGCAGGTCGGCAATTTACGCCTGCGCGCCCGCCGCAGCGACGTGAGCCTGAACGATGAACCAGAAGCAGACGTTCCGCCTGAAAAGTCGTCCGAAAAATCTAAGAAAGGCCAGACAGTTGTGTCTGCTCCCCTGCATGCGTCGCCGGGCATGGAACTGGATATCCGCGGCCAACGGGCTGATGATGCTCTGGAAGCGTTGGACCATTATATCGAGGATGCCTATCTGGCGGGGATGCCCTTTGTGCGCATCATTCACGGCAAGGGCACCGGCCGCCTGCGCCAGTTGATCCGCGAAGCCCTCAAACAATCCTCCCATGTGACCACCTATGAATCCGGTCTCGAAGGCGAGGGAGGCGACGGTGTCACGGTAGCTCATCTCGCATAACAGGGATTAAACAAAGATCGATAGTGATTGGCCCCCAAACACTATCGATCTTTCTCGCACAGGATCCCTGGAAGCCTGTGCCATATATGCTTCACAATTGGTATTAATTTAGCACCACACCGTTGACAAAACGTGGACAACTTTTGAGAATATGTCCGCCCTGCCTTTGTTGACAGCCCCCTTTTCCTGGGGTATCCTTAGTCCACGTCCGGGCGGGACCGGCGCGGCAGAGCCCTTCGAACCCCGACAGGTCCGAGAGGAAGCATCGGTAAGGAGGTCACTTTGGGCGCCGCCGGCCAACCTGCCCGGACGTATTAGTCCTTCCATCTTCTCCTTGTATTGAATCACTCATGGAAACACCACCTGTTTGTAACTACGAAAACTCCGATTACCAATCGTCTTTTTGGGAGCACGGCGGCCGCGAATATGAAGACGCGGTGGAGGCTGCTGCGCTGCACCGCCTGTTGCCTAAATCCGGCAAGCGTTTGTTGGAGCTGGGTGCCGGCGCCGGACGCAACACGCCGCGGTATACCGGCTATCAAGAAGTCGTCTTGCTGGATTACTCCCGCACACAACTCGAGCAGGCTCACCAACGCCTGGGTGACAACCCAGCCTATCGCTACGTGGCAGCAGACATCTATCATTTGCCTTTCGCCACCAACCTGTTCGACGGCGCGACCATGATTCGCACGTTGCATCACATGGTTGACCCGCGTGCCGCATTATGCCAGGTACGTTCCGTGCTGCAGGGAAGTGCCACCTTCATCCTGGAATTTGCCAACAAAAAGAACCTTAAATCCATCTTACGCTTCACGCTGGGCCAGCAGCATTGGAATCCTTTCTCGCCGGAGCCGGTCGAATTCGCTCCGCTCAACTTCGATTTCCACCCCGCCACAGTGCACGCCTGGTTGACCGAATGCGGCTTCGCCAGCGACACTTGGCTGACAGTCAGCCATTTCCGCATCAACTTACTCAAACGCGTGCTGCCTTTGCGCCTGCTGGTTTGGATGGACTCACTGCTGCAGCCCACCGGAAGCTGGTTACAGCTTACACCCAGCATCTTCGTGCGCTCCCGGGTCACAGGGACAGCTATCCCTGTTGCCGTAGGTTCTTTCTTCAAATGCCCTGCCTGCGGAGCGGCGCTCGACGATACGCCGCCGGAGATCGTTTGCCCTTCTTGCAAAATGAGCTTCCCGGTGGCAGATGGGATCTATGATTTCAGGATCAAACCCGCCTGAGCGCTGCACAGCGCTCGTTTTTATCGTGCTTTCCGATTGAGAGAATTTCCCCATGAACAAATTAACTAACATTTTCCGACAATGGTTTCCCTTGGCTGCCCTGGCGGTTGCCTTGTGCGGCTTGGTGTATCTGATCGGCCAGCAGATATTGCGCCAATCAGCCAATGACCCGCAGATCCAACTGGCTGAGGATGCTGCGGTAGCTCTGTCCAATGGCGTCGATGCACAAACGTTGCTGCCTTCAGCCAGTGTCGATGTGGCTCACAGCCTCGCCCCATTTCTGATCATCTTCGATGATTCAGGCCAGGTGATTGCTTCCGACGCGCTCTTGAACGGCTCGACGCCGCAATTGCCGGCCGGCGCGTTGGATGACGTCCGAAAGAACGGCGAAGACCGGTTTACCTGGCAGCCCGAACCCGGTGTGCGGATTGCCGCAGTGGTCGCCCCGGTGCCCGGTACCTCAGCAAGGTTCGTCCTTGCCGGGCGCTCGCTCCGTGAAGTGGAGCTCCGCGAAGATAACATCGAAGCATTAACGCTGATCGCTTTGGCGGTCATTTTGATCGGGATGCTCTTGGTGGTGACTGCCCTTCAGTACTTATTGTCGGACAAAAAATAAATCATCTGCAATTCATTGTCGTTGTACATTTTAACTTGCGTCATTCCCGACGTGGAACCTGTTGGGCGAGTCAATAACTCGCCTCAATATAGACAGTTGGTTATTTTGACAAATTTAGCCTGTTATGTTACAATTCCACCACATTAATGAAGAAGTGGGTTTTCCGGTTTTGTAGGAATTGTGGGGCTAAAGCAGGAAGTGGATCAGTTGACACCTCGGCTGGGGCTTTTCTACCGAGGTGCTTTGTTATAAAGAACCCTTTACAAAAAATGGACAAGCCGCTCTCAAAAAATTAAAACAAACGGATAATATCCGCTATTAGGAAATATTTTGTTAAGGAAAGATTATGAAAAGTAAAACATTAAAAATACTCCCCCTGGGGGGATTGGGAGAAGTGGGCCGCAATATGATGGTCTACGAATACGACAACCAGATCATGGTGGTCGATGCCGGTATGATGTTCCCCGAAAACGATATGTTGGGGATCGACTACATCATCCCCGACCTAACGTATTTGGTTAAGAACCAGCAGAAGGTGAAAGGCATCGTCATTACGCATGGTCACGAAGACCATATTGGCGCCATCCACCACTTGCTGGAAGTGGTCAACGCACCAGTCTATGCCACACCGTTGACGCGCGGCCTGCTGGAAGTGAAACTGGCGCGCAACGGGATGGCTCAAAAAGCGAACCTGAACACGATCCACGCCGGCGAAGAAGCTCAGATTGGTCCATTCAAAGTGGAATTCTTCCACGTTTGCCACTCCATTCCAGATTGTGTCGGCCTGGGGATCAACACGCCTGTCGGACTCGTGATTCACACCGGCGACTACAAGTTCGACCATACGCCTGAGGATAACTGGCCCACCGATTACGCCAAGCTGGCAGAGTTTTCCCAGCGTGGGGTGCTGGCTTTGCTGGCCGATTCGACCAACGCCGAACGTGCCGGCTGGACACCCTCTGAACGCGTGGTGGATGCGGCGCTCGATAAGGTGTTCCACGAAGCACCCCATCGCATCATCATTGCCAGCTTTGCCTCGCTGATCTCACGCATGCAGCAGGTTGCCAACGCAGCCGAACGTTATGGCCGCAAGATGGCATTTGCCGGGCCCAGCATGGTGGATAATGCCAAGATCGCCAGCAAATTGGGCTACCTGAATGTCCCCGAAGAGGTGATCGTGAGCATCGACGAGGCCTTGCACATGAAAGAAGAGAAAGTGGTCATCATGTGCACAGGCTCGCAGGGTGAGCCGAC
>JBEKEX010000092.1:0-9956 GCA_050013615.1 Anaerolineaceae bacterium | reverse complement strand
GCATTGTTCCATCAACCAGGAGTGCCGATCCAGCCATTGGCCATGATCATCATGGCGGCGATCATTGCCATTTTCGGGCTGGCGTTGTATCTGGCCGACCGATTGCTATGGCACGTGCGTGAGTTGGATCAAATGACGCTGAAAGACACGCTGTGGATCGGTCTGGCTCAGGCATTGGCACTCTTTCCCGGAGTATCACGTTCGGGCAGCACCATCATGACCGGTTTGGCGCTGGGATTCAAACGAGACGATGCAGCGCGCTTTTCTTTTTTGCTTTCAGCACCCATCATCGCCGGAGCAGGCTTGAAGAGCGCTTGGGAGGTCATTGGACAGGTGCATGCCGGCGTAATCCCGAGCAGCGAGCTTTTGATATTTCCAATCGGCTTCATCTTTGCTGCAATCAGCGGCTTGTTGTGCATCAAATATCTATTGCAATATTTGCAAAAGCATTCTCTGAACGTCTTCGCTTTTTATCGTTGGGCGCTGGCACTTCTAATTGTGTTGGTAGCTGTACTCCGAGGGGCATAAAGCATAGTTCGGTAAAAACCGCACCAACTTTAGGGCAGGGATTGGTAAGGTTCTTTAGTATTTGTTACGCTAAAGGACCTTATTTTTATTCGTTTATTACTTCTGATTATTAAAACAAATCGGAAGTTATCAAATTTCTAGCGTTCTTTTGTTGTTCCGGTCCCAACGACCAGTATATTTTTGGAGTACTGCGGCTATTTATTTTTCGGATGGCAATGAGAGTTCTCGCAGGATTTGATCGGTGATCTCTTCTGGTGATTTATCGATATCAACCGTCAATGCGTCCTGTGGCTCTTCGAGGATGGCAAACTGGCTGGGAAGCATGTCGGGCTTCATGTAATGCCAGGGACGATCCTGAATGCGTGAATGGATCAGCTCATAGCTGCCCTTGAGATAGACGAATTTCACCTGTGCGGGGTCAAGGCAAAGCTGATCGCGGTAGCGCTGTTTGAGAGCCGAGCAGGCCAGCACCATCGGCTGCCCGTTCTGCAGATGCTCATCGATCAAGCCAGCTAGCACTGCCAGCCAACCCTTGCGGTCTTCATCGTCCAGCGGAATACCGCGGCTCATCTTGGCCACGTTGGCAGCGGGGTGAAAATCATCCCCATCATAGAATGGCCAGCCAAGCCTTTCGGCGAGCAATTCGCCAATGGTGGTCTTACCGCAGCCGGAAACGCCCATGAGAATGATGATCACGTCGAGTAACTTTCCAGAGTCATACTTGACTACATCCAGAAATTATAGTGCACATCCCCCTCAAAAAACAGCTTTTACAACCAACGCCGTGTGCTCAATTTATAAATCTTCCAATCCAGGCTGAACTTCTCCGCCAGCATCCGCTCTTCAACCGCGATGAACATCCGGTCTACCAGGACTGCAAAGGCGATGCTCACCAGGTACGGCGTCAGCGATCCTAGAAGGACCGCCAGCCCGATCAGGATGAACACGAATCCAAGGTACATGGGGTTGCGGGTGAACTGGTAGACGCCGTTCGTCACCAGGGCGGACGAATCCTCGAACGGCTTGACTGTTGTGCCAGCCTTGCGAAAAGCGCCATCGGCAGCCAGGTTGATGACCACCCCAACCACTACCGGAAGGATACCCAAGAGATTCCATAAGGGCGGAATGATGTTCGCTACCGGCAATAAGAAGTGCAGCGCCAACATCAACAGGATCGCAGCCAATAGATAGGTTGTCGGCATGATTTTTTTGGCCTTCATGGTCTTTTCTATCTTGCTTTGTGTTTCTATTGTTTCAAAATGGCTATGCGCAATTATTCTTGATGTCATTCAATCCTCCTACGCCACCCTTATCCAAATCGCCGCAGCAAGCTCCTCATCGATCGCCGCTTCACGGTAATTTACCCAGAGGATGACCTTATCGGCATAGGCCTGGATGACACGAACACTGGTGCTCAATTTGATCCCAAGGTGCGCTAATTGCTGCAAGCAGTACTCGTCCTGAATATTGAGGGAAACAATCCAACCGGGCTGATCGCTCTGCAATTCACTCAGGCGCCGAAACTTGAGCGACGGCTTTGCGTAAGGAGAAGAGTGCTCCATGGCCGTTGGCGTTGATTTGTTGTGGGAGGAAATCGGTTTTCGATACTCCTGCCCGGGTTGATGGCTGAAATTACTGATCATGCGGCTCCGTCGTACCTTCTGCGTCAGGAACAGCAGGGCTCCCCGATGTTGTGCTTTCGCCGTCCACTTCCGTCAGAAGTCCCTGCAAGACCGCAACGGTCTCCCTGACCTTGGGGATGACGATGGCCTTGATAAGCTCCAACTCCCGCCGCCCCGTTTCGGTGATGGTGTAAACCCGGATGGTGCGCTTGTCTGGGTCTTCCCAGCGCCCCTCGATCAATCCCTTCCGTTCGAGGAGGGACAGCAAAGGATAGATGGCACCGGGGTTCGACACCCACTGCCCGCCCGTGCGCTCGGCAAGGATCTCCATCACCTCATTCCCGTAGCGCGGTTTCTGGGCGAGCAGCAGCAGGACAAAGAGAGGCAACAGCCCCCCACCCTTGCTGAGCAGGTTGGCAACGAAGGGGTTGAAAGCATCCATGCCCTGCTGCCAGGGACTGAAACGCCGCCCGCCGAATATCCAATGATTCTCGGGCCATTCTCCCATCTCGTGATGGAAAAATTCACGCCAAGCTTTCCGCTCATCCGACGCATATGCCATGCGCTCGGCGTACCGTTCATGTCGTTGTTCGTGCCGCATCTCGTGCTCAAAGCGGCGCTGCTCCTCATGCCATTCGTGCCAGAAGTCTTTATAAAAGTGGCGCTCGTCGAAATCTTTCTCTTGATTTTTCATAATCATCAATTTCCTTTTCTCAATATCATCTGTTTCAACTATATTGAACTCAATATCATTGAATAGATTATCGCTCGGAATTGAGCCTTTGTCAAGTGGTTATTTGCAATTCATGTGCCGCTTGACGACGCAGGTTTGATGGATATATCATCGTAGGAGCAAACGATTTTGATGAACATCTCAATATACATTCGGCTGCATCGGGAGGTTGCAATGAATACCCTGGAACAAATCGATTCCATCCTGCACACCCGCGGGACCAAAGACCTGAACCAAGTCCAACAAGCCGTATTGGCCGATCCACAAGTTATGCAGCAAGTGTTGGAAGGCCTCACCTCTCAGGACGATTTCTATCGCTACAACTGCTTTCAAGTCATGCTCGCTCTGACCGACGAGCAGTCTGCCAAACTGTTCTCCGAATGGAATCGTTTTGCCAATCTATTGGAAAGCGACAACGTTTACCATTGCAACATCGGCCTTTGCCTGCTGGCAAATCTGACTGCCGCCGACACCAACGGGCAATTCGCAGCGCTCCTCGAACGTTATTTTTCGTTCTTAGATGGCGATAGCCTGATCCCTGCTCGCTACGCGGCTCAAAGCGCTGGCAAGATCGCCCGCAACGAGCCGCGGCTACAAACTCGTATCACCGCAAAGCTGTTGGGGGTGGAGAATTGTCATCAAAAACAGAAAGATTTGCTCAAGGCCGACGTCATCCAGGCGTTCGATGAATACTTCGCACAGTCGGATGACCAAGATAAGATGCTGGTGTTTGTCGCTGCTCAAACCGGCAGTCCCAGCCCCAAAACACAAAAAACGGCTAAAGCTTTTTTAAAGAAATGGAAAAGATAAATGACGCAATCATTCTCGCTGGACAATATCACCGACGTCAAGATCGAGGTATTCATCCCGGAATCCTATGTGTTGGCGCTACGGGATGAATTAAGCAAAGTAGGTGCTGGACACATAGGCGCCTACGACCACTGCATCTCGGTTTCCACGGTGCGGGGCTACTGGCGGCCACTGGAAGGTGCCAATCCTTTCCTTGGGGAGGTTGGGAAGATCAGCGAAGGCAGCGAGTGCAAGGTGGAAGTCAACTGCAAGCTGGAGCTCGTCAAACCGGCTTTGGAAGCCATCCGGCGCATCCACCCCTACGAGGAACCGGTGATCAATATCATCCCGTTGCTCAATTCTCTGTTCGAATAAACAATCTTATTGATAACAAAGTGGCTATGCGCAACTATTTTCTGGCCGATGCTTTCAACGCCCTCAAAGCCCGCAACGTCACCCATTTATTCGGCTGGTGTTTCTCCCCAAAATTTATCCAGGTCTTGCCGGTGTAATCATATTCCAGCAACCAGCGACCCCTGGCATTCTGCTGGTCGCAAATGAGACCCACTGTTTTTGCCAGACGCGGGTCACCGGCCAAGCCATGCAACGCCAACGCCTCGACCACCTGCAGCAGATCGGTAATGTAGAATACCGGGAATCCGAATTTCCACCAACTTCGATTGGGTTTGCTGTCCGTCCGCGTCGGCCAATCCGCCCGGGACGGCTCGATGCAGAACAGGAAATCGATCCCTTGTTGAATGGCCCGTTCCACCAGCGGCGTGCGTCGATCGATCGGCAGCTTACCCAATGCCATCATCACTTTGACCGCTCCCCAGGCACAGGGCTTCAGTCCATTGGCGCCACAGGCAAAATTCGGGCCGCACTTCGCGGAATAATAGCGCAGCGTGGCATTTTTCTGCGTCGCCGCAGCCACACCTTCACCGGTCTGACTGCGCGCCATCCACTCGAACGCTTCGGCTAGGCGTGAATCTTCATATCCCAATTCAAGCAGCGCCCAGCACAAGTTGCCCTGTAAACAATCGATGGTATAGGAAGGAGCGCCGGACACTGAGAACTTTCCACCGGGCGCCATTGCATGATCGACCAGGTAAGCACAAGCCTTCCCAATACGTTCATCTTCGTCGACCGAAGCCCCCAGCTGGGCCAGAAGAATGATCGCCCATACTGTGGAACGATATTTGGAGGTGTAACCGGGACCGGGCCGCACCCAATAGCCTTCCGGTTCCAGTTCGGCCAACACACCCGAAATTGGGCCGTTGCGATGTGCCACCGAGCGCGCTTCCCTCAATTCAAGGTCGTCCGGGGAACGGTCCAGCAAATCGCGCAGCGCCAGATAACGCACACCGGGCGACTCCTGTTCCAGGAGCCAGTCCAGCGAAGGGCCATTCAAACGATCTTGCCATGCCATATGCACCTCCCCATTAATGACAAAGCCAGCAGACCTAAAAACCAGCGTCTATTTGCCGACCGCTTCTGCCACCTGCTTTGCCCAGACTGCGGCGCGCTCGAGCTCCCCTGCCGATAGCGGACCTTCCGAATCTTCCACAAAAAAGCCCTCCGGAGGCAGGAGCAAGCTGCCGCCCTGCTTCACCAGCGCCGCCGCAATGGGTTTATCGGCATAGCCGCCCCACTTGACAAAGGTACGCAGAATGGGCGATTTTATCTTTTCAGTCGGGATGCGCGTATCGAAGGCAGCCACTTTTACGCCCGCCAAACTGCCGGCAGCCAAACCGGCCAGGAAACTTTTGATCGCATCGGTGGGTCGGAAACCGCGCGTGGGAGACCCGACGATCAGCAGCTCAACGCCCGTCAATTGCTCCGGTTTCACATCGCCCACCCTGATCACGCCCACGTTGCCCAGGGGCACCAACGCTGCACCGATGGCCTGGGCAATCTTCTCAGTATTGCCAAAGACAGAATCATAGATAACTAAGACCTTCATTGCTTTATCCTCCGCATCCATTCATAGTATTTTTTCTGGGAGCAGCCGATAAGATAAAGAACACCAATTCGAATTTAAAAATATCAGAACGGGTATTTTCTATTCGACTGTTCACCTGTATTTCTCGCCATTATCATTATGGCAGAAAAAGCCAAAATGGGAAGATGCCTTTCGGATCAACAAACCTTGCTCAAGCCTTCCCGGCGCTTCTATCCCTTGACATAGGAAAGTTTCTCAAGGATAAGATTATCCCGCACGCGAAACACATCCACCCCGCGCACGTGCCCCTTCTGCCCGGCCGCGTCCACCCAGGAGTAATTCCAGCGCATGACGCAGCGCTCGCCCATACTAAAGACCTCCTCGATCTCGATATGGGCCTGTGGAGAGTCGCGGAAGAAATCCTGCCAGAAGCGCGTGACGGCTTCCTGCCCCGTCTACACCGTGCCATCGGGGGCAGGAGTCGTGTTCTCGAAGCGGCAATCGTCGCTCATCAATTGCATCATGCCGGGCACGTCGCGGCGGTTGAAAGCCTCGTTGAAATCAAGGACGGTGCGAATTGCCGATTCAAATTTAGCCATGCGGGTGGGGCTCATATCGAAGTACCTCCTCCTACAGTAGAAAGCTGATCGCCTGCGCAATCCCCTTTGCCCATTGTAACAATGAATAAATACTACGGATTAACGAAAAAACGAACCTTGCGCGCAATGACCTGTCAAGTGAGCTAAATTTCTATCTGATTGCTCCACGCGGCCAAAGCCGGGGCTTTTCAGCGCGATTCGGTCAAACTGCTCGTTATAAAAAGGAGTGCAATATGTCACTTCCTTCATTCACTCATCCCTCTTATAATTTGATTATGAAAACTATAGTTATTGGTATATTTATTCTCACTATTCTGGTTTCATGTACCACCGTTCCAACTCAAACTCCGCAAACGAATTCAACTTCATCTCTAAGCTCAACCCCTCAAGGATCGAGTATCGAAAATTGCCAACCGACACCCTATATCGTTCCAACCCTCCCGGCAAAGATCCCGGGGATTAACGAGCTGGACGAGAGCATCGGTCTGCATGTAACTGGCAGCTATCAAGTAATCGACCCCAAAACCTACCTGCTCAAAGTCAGTGGCAAGGTGAACAACCCACTGGAACTCACCTATGACCAAATCCGCTGCCTTCCCAAGGTGACTGCCAAGCCTCCATTGGTCTGTTTGGGTGTGTTCGAAGATGATGCCACTTGGTCGGGAGTGTCATTAAAAACCATTTTAGACCTGGCTGGAGTGCAAGCCGGTGCAAATGATTTGGTGCTTGTTAGTGCAGACGGATATCAAATTGATGTATCTCTCTCTGACGCACTGCAACAGGAAAGCTTTTTAGCTTACGAAGTCAATGGGCAGATCCTGCCCATTCTACATGGATTTCCCGTAAGAGCAGTGTTTCCGGACATGCCGGGTGCCAAATGGATCAAATGGCTGGTTGAAATTCAAGTTAAATAAACCTTTCAGCAACCTCCCCAATTTAAAATCTACCATCTCATTAGGTTGCGTGCTTGTCCCGAAGGTCAATTCTTCTAAGGAAAATCCAATCCCGGTAGTTCCTATAAGTATACTCACCCTGTAAAGCGGGAATATTCGTAAGCCAGACAAGCTCGCTGCCATTTGTTGCAAACAATAATCAGTCCCGGCTTGTCAGAAAGCCGGGACCTTATTCAATTTAATGCACTTTTTTCTATTCTTCCCCAGCGCAAGCAGAAACAGCGTTGAAGCCGGCGCACCCAGTGTCGATACCTAGCCGTCCTTCGCCTTGATCATTAGGCAGGCAGTCTTGCTCTTCGGCGACGTCATCGACATTGTTGGCGCTGTCAGGGCAGCCGTCCGAGCACAGTATCTGCCTCGGATTGCATTGACGCACTACTGGGTGCTGCGCCGCCAAGCACAAGGTCGCTAAAGCCAAAAAAGACCGTACCCTTTAGAAAACCAAAGGCGCTGCCGTTTATAGTTTCCCCACCTGCATTGAGGCTCACCTGGGCAGTGACAGCTCCATCCGCATAATTAGGCAGTTCAGTGGGGGTAAGTCCTCCACTCGTCAGCTGCTGCAGATTCGCCTGAAGATCCGCCAGGAAGTTTGCCTTATACGCCTTCGCAGTAGCTACGTCCGGTGCCTGACCGACTTCCACCAAGAACACATTTGCGGTCTGGGCACCGTAGGTGCAGATCCTTCCGCCTCCAGAGGTGGTACTTTCCTCGCCGGCTCCGAACGAGGCGCCGGCCAGCGCTGATGCCTCCTGGCTGTCGATCAGTTGGCAGGGGTCGAGCGACGTTGGCGTCGCCGTCACCGTTGCTTGTGGCATATTTATAACCACCGGTATGGGTGTCGGGGTGGGAGTGGGAGTGCTTGTTGGAGAGCTGCATGCTGCGAGCAGCGCAGCAATGGTAAGCACAGAGATGACGAGTGTTGTTTGAACTTTTTTATCCATCGAAATTCTCCTTTCATATCTATAACGATCCAAGATCATGAAGTAAAAAGATATTTGCGGATATATTATATCTTAATGGTATATATATACAAGACGTTTATAACAGGTCGGTTGGACAAATTCATCAACATTGATTGCATATAACGTAAGTCCCGGCTTATCCGAAAGTCGGGACTTTATTCATTCAACCTCTTCTTATTTTTCCGCGAACGCGGGCATGAACGGCATGGAAGCCAACATCTCCTTGAGAATGACTAAATCTCCGCAACGCCAAGCATGACCATTGAGTCATCAAGCCGAATCATTGCGCATCACTAAACAACCTGGCAAAACCGGGATAAGCCTTCAGGGGGATAATCTCGAACTCGATCAATTTATTGGACACCAGCGGGAGTGTCCCCAAAATGTCCCTGGCGGACACAACATCCGGGCATTCCAGCATCAGGACAGCCTCGGAACGGTCGGCGCGGAAATAGGTCTCGCGGATCACGCCTTGCTGGTAAAGTTCCCAGACGCGTGACGCTTCGGCTTTCGCCAACTGGCGGAAAACTTCTTCGCTGGCGCCTGAGAGTTCATGTTCGATGGCAAGTATCTTCATCGCCCACCCCTCACTCTTTCATCCCATCGCGACCTTATTCAACCTAATCTATTGCATTTTTTCTTCTGCGAACGCTGGTAAGAACGTCATGGACGCCAGCGCACCTTTGAGAATCACATACATCTCCGCCGCACTCCGCAGCGAGGCCTCGCCGGGGAAGATGCGCTTCAGTTCCACGTTCTTGAGGTGGAAATCCTCCACTGCCAGTGTAGCCGCCAGGAACTCGTCGTCGTAGTACACCTCGCCGTCGTCCGCCTTGATCATCAGGCGGGCAGTCTTGCCCTGGGCCCGGCGGCGGATGCTCCAGCCCTGCTCGCGGCGGGCGATCCAGAAAGCATTGTCATCTTCCAGCTCGAAGTCGCTCTCTTTGAGGAAGAGACGGGGTTTGTCCTGATAGGGTTTGCCCTGGTGGGTGCAGAACGTGGCGCAGTTGCCGCATTCGTTGCAAAAATCGTCGACGTGCAGCACCTGGCGCGATTGCGTGATGCAGAAAGGCTCCTCCCCCACCGTCACCGCCTGCTCCTGTTGGCAGCGGATGCGAGGCAGCACCCAATCCACCCGCTTGGCGCTATAGGCATAGTTGGCGCGGTTGGGACAGACCTCCACGCACTTGTCGCACAACGTGGCGCACTGCAAGCAGCGCAGCGCCTCGGCGCGGCCCTCCACTTCGCTCAAGGTGTGATCGATCAGCTCGAAACCGCGGCGGCGATCCACCGGCAGCATCTCCGGCTGATGTTGGACTTCCTTGCGGGCACGGGCATGTTTGACCTGCAAGACATCCTCCGCTGAGAGAGTTGGGGAATAGGCGGTCAGCGGCTGGAAGAAAATGCCCAGCTCGGCGCAGATGCTCTCGGCAGCACGGCGTCCATCGGCACAGGCGGCAATGATGCTCTCCGGGCCGTCTACCACATCGCCGCCGGCATACAGGCCGGCTGCACCGGCACGTCCGCTGGCGGGTTCCACTGCCACCGAACCGTTTTGGTTGCGGGTGATCACACTGCCGGCCAGGAAACCCAGGTCGGCGCTTTGCCCGGTGGCAACAATGACCGAATCCACATCGACACGAAACTCACTGCCCGCCACAGGCACCGGGCGGCGGCGTCCACTGGCGTCCGGCTCGCCCAGCTCGTTGCGCACGCATTCAAGCGCAGCCACCTTCCCGTCTTTCAGGATCACATGCACAGGCGAGACCAGCTCTTCCAATTGCGCACCTTCTTTGAAAGCACCCTGGCGCTCCTCGGCGCTGGCGGG
>JBEKEX010000091.1:0-9971 GCA_050013615.1 Anaerolineaceae bacterium | reverse complement strand
CCATCAAATGGCCGCCCACCATCTTGCCGTTCGAATCCGAGAGCGAGATGTGAATGTGGGGGCCATCTTTGCTGACTGTGCCCACCAGTGAATCGATCTCGAACTTGCCCTCGTAGGCGGTGGCAGTCGGTTGGTTCGCCAGACGGATGGAGGCATGCCGTAAACTGCCCACACAGGTCAGAATGACTGCCGCCTTCAGGTCCTGCCGGCGGCAAAATTCGACCACCGACTGCAGCAGGTCATCCCCCGGACGTAGCCGAAACATGTAAGTCTTCATGGTGCTGTCCTCAACGAAAGAATTCTATAATCCTGTCCGACATTGCCTTGACAAGACTGCGGGATGATTTTAGCACCACTGCCGTCGAGAAGACGGATATTCCTATAACTTACAAACTGACGACTTTGGGTGCCTTTTGCAGCGCCTCCAGAATATCCGGCATGCCGCCAACAATGCCCACCTGCACCTGGTCGCGTAAGCCAAAATACTCCAGACACGTGGAGCAGATCACCAATTCCACGCCGGATGCTTCGAGCTGCTTCAACTGTTCGATCACCGGTGAGCCGACGCAGGTCAGTTTGACGCCTTCGGTATAGAACACGATCTTGGCAGGGAGATCATCGGATTCGATCAGCAGGCTGAGGAATTTGCCAACCAGCTTATTCTGTAGTTCTTCCGGGGCATGGCCCAGGCCGAAACGGGTAAAAAGAAGTACGGTATTGCGTTGTGATTTGGAAACAGCTTCGCTCATGGGAACACTCCTATAAAGTGAAATATGAATCGCCAATTACCATCCCCACGTTGCCGGTGGCCATCGGGAGTGTCCGCATCAGATTGATTCAAGATGCTAGTCTGCCTTCCCTGCCCGGCGCGTGTGCATGGCTGTTCGGCCGCCAACTGGCAGCCCATTTCAGTGCTCAGGTGTGGTGCATGAATGCCATGGTAACCTCCCAAGCCGGGATGAAAAAATTATATCACGAGGTTAAAATGTCTCACCAGCGGTTGCAATATTAGAAATTTTGTACTATCATAAGGACGACTGACGAAAAAGCCGTTTTTATGTTTATCCACTTACACGTTCATTCGCACTATTCGCTGCTTGAAGGGCTGCCCTCCCCTGCTGAGCTGTCCGCGACGGCAGCCGGCTATGGCATGCCAGCGCTGGCCCTCACCGACCACCGCTACCTGACCGGTGCCGTCGAATTCAGCCGGGCTTGCAAAAGCTCCGGCATCCGGCCCATCTATGGTTTGGAGCTCGACCTGGCCGGCAGCACCGTTTCCTCGCCGCTCGTCTTGCTCGCTACTAATTTGTTCGGTTGGCAAAACCTGTGCCGCCTGTCCAGCGCCTTGATGATCCAGCCTGAAGCTGAGCCGTTCGTCACACTCGAATTGCTGTCACGCCACACAGAAGGGCTAATCTGCCTAAGCGGCGTTCTGGACAACCTATCCAATGCCCGCCAACTTGCCGAACTTTTCCCCGGCAACTTCTATTTCATGCTATCGAATCCAACCAACAGCCGCATACGCGACCTGGCAGAGATGTTGCATGTCCCGCTCGTGGCCGCACCGCCCGTCTACTACCTCACGCCCGACCAGGCACCGCTGCAGCACACGCTGGCCGCCATCCGGCTGGTCACCTCGATCAAGAAACTGCCCGCTGAAGCCCTGGCCCCGCCGGGAGCCTATTTCCTTTCGCCAACCGAAGTGGCCGGCCACTTCAAAGATTTCCCTGCTGCTCTGGCCGCCGCAGAAGAAATTGCCGCCCGCTGCCAGTTCGACCTGCCACTCGACGAGCCGCATTTCCCCATCGTGCCCGTGCCGGCTGGACTCACCGCGGCCCAGTTCTTACGCCAGAAAACCGAGGCTGGCGCGCAGCAGCTTTATGGCCGCGTCACGCCGGAGATCCAAAGCCGCCTGGATCATGAGTTGGAAGTCATCGAGCAACGCGGTTTCGAGACCATTTTCCTGATCGTCGAGGATATCATCCGCTTTGCTCACCAGACCGGCGTACCCACATCGTCGCGCGGCTCGGCCGCCTCTTCGCTGGTGGCTCATTGCATCGGCATCACCAGCCCAGACCCCATCCGGCACGACCTATATTTCGAGCGTTTTCTCAACCCGGCGCGCTCCACGCCCCCGGATATCGATACCGACATCTGCTCGCGCCGGCGTGACAGCGTCATCCAGCACGTCTTCGACACCTATGGTGCCGACCGCGTCGCCATGGTCGGCACCGTCAACCGCTTCCGTCCCCGCTCCGCATTGGGAGACGTAGCCAAGGCGAATGGCTTGCCCCCGGAGCGCATCCGCGAATTGACTAATACCCTCCCCTATGGATTTTTTGCCCGCATGCAGGCGGAAGACGAAGATAATGAACCCATCCCACCCTTTGCCGAGCTGAAAAAGGCTAATCCTTCATTAAAGAATATCTTTGAACAGGCTGAGGCACTGCTCAAGCTGCCGCGCCATCTCTCGGTGCATGCCGGCGGCCTAGTGGTGTCACCGGGACCCATGACCGACCTGCTGCCGGTCATGCGCTCCGGCAGCAAGGGGATCACTATCACCCAGATGGACCTCGAAGCCGTGGAAGCGCTGGGGTTGGTCAAGATCGACCTGCTTGGCATCCGCGGCCTGACCGTGATGGGCGACGTTGCAGAAACTATCCACTCCTGGCAGCGCACCGAATACCGCTCGCCGCTGGACGTGTTGGATACCATCCCCACCGACGATGTCGAAACGTCCGACCGGATCGAGCACGGCCAAACCATCGGTTGTTTCCAGATCGAAAGCCCCGGCATGCGCGCCACGCTGCGTGAGATCAATGCCCGCAGCGTGGACGACGTCATCGCCGCCCTGGCGCTCTTCCGCCCCGGGCCGATAAGCGGCGGCATGAAGGACGCCTTCGTGCGCCGTTTCAAAGGCTTGGAGCCGACCAGCTATCTGCACCCGGCGTTGGAGCCACTGCTCAAGGAAACCCACGGCGTGATCCTTTACCAGGAACAGGTGCTCAGGATTGCCCACGAATTGGCCGGCTTGAGCATGGCGGATTCCGACCTGCTGCGGCGGGCCATGAGCCATTTCGACCCCGGCAAACAGATGCAGCTCCTCAAGGAAAAATTCATTGCCAATGCCCAGACCAGGAGCAATATTCCACCCGAGACCGGAGAACAGGTCTGGGAGCTGATGGCTGCTTTTGCCGGTTATGGGTTCCCCAAGGCTCACGCTGCTTCTTACGCGCTGCTGGCATGGCGCTCCGCCTGGTGCAAAACGCACTTCCCGGCTGAATTCATGGCCGCCGTGCTGGCCAACTGGGGAGGCTATTATCCCCAACGGGTCTACCTGACCGAGGCGCGCCGCATGGGGCTGACCGTCAAGCCGCCCCACGTCAACCACTCCAAACGCGAGTTCAGTGTCACTTATCCCAATGGGGAACCTGTGCTCTACATGGGACTGGACCAGGTGCGCGACCTCACCCGCCGCACCGTCGAGCGCATTTACCGGCTGCGGCCGTTCCACACGCTGGAAGATTTCCTCAGCCGCGTCGACCCGCGCCGCGGGGAAGCAGAGAACCTGGCTCGTTGCGGCGCCATGGAAGGCTTCGGCCCTATTCCGATGTTGATGGAACGCATTCAGGGCAGTGCCTGGCAGGCCGATCAAATGCCGCTTTTCGGCTGGGGAAACGATGACAACCAGGATTTCAGCCTGGAGCAAAAAATGGCTGCCCAGATCGAAATCCTGGGCACCGGTCTGGAAGCCCATCCGTTGGAATTGGTCGCCAAACAGATCACTGCAAGCGGAGCCATCACCACATTGGAGGCCGCTGAAAAGACCGGGCAGCGTGTCACCGTGGCCGGCATGCGCCAGATCAGCCGTCACAGCCGCACCGCCAAGGGCGAAATGATGATGTTCCTGACCCTGGAAGATTTGGAGGGCACGCTTGACGCGGTGCTCTACCCACAGACTTATGCCCGTTTCCACACCAGTCTTATCGGCAGCGCTCCCTTACTGGTTACCGGCGTCATGGAAACCGACCCGGCGCGCGGCGAACCGGTGATGAAGGTGGAAAAAGTATCCCGCCTATCCTGAGCGCTTTGTACAACCTTGTCAATCATCACCCTCCCCTTGCCTATTACAATCAATGTGAATGGATACGAAAAGATGTATACCATTCTACAGAATGGGAAGGAAAAACTATGGATCTATGGGTCAGGATTTTGATGGCAGCTAATGTGCTGTCCTATCATTTGAGCAACGGGCGCTTGGGCAGCACCATGGCCGGGCAGACCGTATTACTACTGAACACCGTAGGGCGCAAATCGGGCAAAAGCTACACCACGCCGATCAATTATTTCCGCGACGGCGATAACTACCTGTTGGTCGCCTCCAACTGGGGCAAGGATCATCACCCCGCCTGGTTCCTCAACCTGATGCACCAACCATCGACGGTTATCCAAGTCAAGGATCAAAAGCTTCGCATCCAGGCCAGGCAAGCTGCGGACGAGGAATATGGACGCCTGTGGCAATATGTCACCGGCAAGAATCAGTATTACGTTGAATATCAAAAACAGACGACGCGGCGCATTCCCATCGTGGTATTAACCCCCCAAGCATAATATTCACCTCGACAAGTACGATCAGATGGAGATCTGCACGCTATCGATACCCGTTGCGCCTTCGGGCGCCGGGTCAGTGGAAGTTAGATTCTGAAGCGCACCGGTGCCATCCGTGGCGCGCACCTGCACGGTATGTGAGCCAGGAGCGGGCTTCCAATCATAACGCCACTGCACCCAGGTCAAAGGACTGATGGTCGGGCTGCGCAGATCGGCTGTGACCCACGGCTGGTTATCGACCTGCACCTCCACCTTGCTGATGCCGCGTTCCCCAGACCATGCGATCCCGCCCAGCGGCATGATGCCGGTCTTTTGGAGGTCGCTCTTATCGACAGCAACGGTGTCAATGACCGAGGTCGTTTGCGGGATGGCCGTCTGGCTCCAGCCGCGGTCGACCCAATAACCCGCTGCCGAATGGTCGATCACTTCCATCTGAGTGATCCATTTCGGCAGCTTCATGCCATAGTGGCCGGGGACATACAACCGCAACGGGAAGCCGTGTTCTGTCGTCAGCGGATCGCCGTTCATGGCATAGACCAGCAACGTGCGCTCGTCCATGGCCTCATCCAAAGACAACCCCTCGTAATACCCATCTGCAGCTGTTAGGGCAATTTCCTGGGCGCCGGATTGAAGGCCGGCTTCGTCCAGGATATCTTTAAGTCGGATACCCGTCCAATAATTGCTGCCGATCAAGTCGCCACCCACCAGGTTGGAAACACAGGACAAGGTAACCGCTTGGGTAATGGAGGGGCGTGCCCAGACCTCGTCCAGGGTCAATGAAATTGGGTTCTTTACCAGACCGGTCAAGTTGAGCCGCCAACTACTCCCGTCCACCACAGGAGGCAGCGCATTGATGTCTACCCGATAGAACTGATCTACGGGAGTGATCTCCGCCCGTGTCCCCGGAGCAGGGACGATGCGTGCGGCCAGTACTGCCGGAGATGGTGAAGCTGCCGGCCCGGAAGTATATTCCGGCCCATACGGGATGTGATGCGGCGTGCTGGTGGCACCACCGACAGAAGGGAGTGCAGCACTACCGGCCGTCCCCGCCTGGCGATATTTTTCCAGACCCAGGAGAAGGACCACCACGCTGGCCGCACTGGTGCCCGCCAGAACCAACATATTCCGGCGAGTCATCTGCCGTTCGAATGCAGTTACACCAGAATCGGCAGAGAGTGCGTTATCGGTGGGTGGTTGAACCGCGCCGCGGGCGAATATCTCCAACATCCGCGAAAGTTGCCAGCCCCACCCCGCCAGTAATATCAAAAGCCAAGTCAGGCTCAGGAACAAGCCGGACGACGTGGATGGCAGCGAGACCTCGACGACCACCATCCCAACCCACAGGATCGCCCCGCCCACCAGTCCGGCGCGCTCGAGCCATGCACGGTGCATTGCACCCACCCATACCAGCATCAACCCGAAGACCACGCCGGTCAGTGCCACCAGGCCCAACGCCTGGATTTGCTCGGCCAGCTTGGCCGTCGTATCAGTGGGACCCAAATGCAGGGCGGAAATGATCGAGATCATCGCACCTAAAATGGGTGCAATCAAGCCCCCCGGCAAGACACGTGTCAGCCAATCGAAAAGATCGAAAGGTAAAAAGGGCAATCCTATTAGCACGCTGCCTAAATAGGACACCGCCATCATCACCAGACTGGTCGCCAAACCGATCAGGGCACCGGCCAGCAAAGAAGACCGTTTCATAAGAACTTCTCCACGGACAATTCAGTAACCACGGGATTAAAGATATTCTTCTTTCATCTTCACGGCATATTTCTCCCTTAAGTGATTTAACTTTGGGGAAATGATCAGGCGGCAGTAAGGTTGGTTGCCGTGATGTTCGTAATAATCTTTATGATAGGACTCTGCCTTGTAGAACTCTCCCAAGGGTTGGATCTCGGTAACGATGGGATTTTTGTAGGCATGAGATGCCGTGAGGTTCTTGAGCGATTGCTCAGCAGCCATGTGTTGTTCTTCCGTCATATACAGAATGATGGAGCGATACTGCGTGCCCACATCGTTTCCCTGGCGGTTGAGCGTTGTTGGGTCGTGCACATTCCAAAACACTTCCAACAAGTCCTCGTAAGGGATGACGCTGGGATCGAACTCGATCCTGGCCGCCTCGGCATGGCCTGTCATGCCGGTGCACACCTGCTCATAAGAAGGATTGACCGTTTCGCCGCCGGCATAGCCCGGCGTCACCGAAGCCACGCCCTTCAGCCGGCGAAAGATCGCCTCGCTGCACCAAAAGCAGCCGGTTCCAAAAACTGCAATCTCATTTTTGTTCATGGGTTTTCGGGATGAATTTCAAAGAAATAGAATTGACGCAATGCCGGGTATTCTTGGGGGTAAAACCTTCACCCTCAAAGACATGTCCCAGATGCGCCCCACAGGCAGCGCACTCGATCTCCGTGCGCATGCCATCCGGGTCGGGAATGCGCTTGACGGCATTGGGGATCTCTTGATCGAAGCTGGGCCAGCCGCAACCCGAATTGAACTTTGTCGAAGAAGTATACAAGGGGGTATTACAACGCCGGCATACATAGGTGCCTTCCATAAAAAAGTCATCATATTCTCCGGTAAAAGGCGCCTCCGTCCCTTTATGGACGATCACATTTTCTTCTTCACGAGTCAACGTATTTAGTTGCATAGGTCACCGTTTATACTTATACTAATATGCTCTTTATTGTCCATTATATTATAGCAAATTGCCCATTGTTCGGACATTAGAGATTTGTTAGCATTTCTGGACCCTTGGAGCTGATTTTCCCCCACCCTAACAGCTATTTCATCTCATCGACTTCGGCAAATTGCAGCGACCATAAATGGTGGTACAGTCCGCCCTGGGCCAGCAAGTCGTTGTGCCGCCCCTGTTCGACAATTCTCCCGTCCTTCAGCACGACGATACGATCCGCACGCTGGATAGTCGAGAGACGATGAGCAATGACGAAGGTCGTCCGACCATTCATCAAGTGGTCCAACGCTTCCTGCACGAGCCATTCTGATTCCGAATCGAGTGAAGAAGTCGCCTCATCAAGGATCAAGATACGGGGGTCTTTCAAGAGCACGCGTGCAATGGTGATCCGCTGGCGCTGGCCCATGGACAGTTTGACGCCCTTTTCGCCTGCTATCGTCTCGTAACCCTCTGGAAAAGCGACAATGAATTCATGCGCATTGGCTGCTTTTGCTGCAGTAATGATCTCATCCTCGCTGGCACCCGGTCGTCCATAAGCAATATTTTCCCGGATTGTGCCGCCAAAGAGGAAAGTTTCCTGCGGAACCAGGCCAATTTGTTCGCGCAACTTGCGCAAATCGAACCTGCGTGTGTCCGTGCCATCGATCTCGATCCGTCCTGCCGTCGGATCATAGAAGCGCGGGATGAGATTCACCAATGTCGTCTTTCCTACGCCGCTCGGCCCCACAATTGCCAGGACTTCGCCCGGTTGGACGTCCAGCGACACATCTTCCAAAACCTGCTGCGAGTCGTCGTACGAAAAACCAACATCCGCAAAACGTACCTGCCCCCGCAGCCGCTCTGGCTGCAGCGCATCGGCCGCCTCAAAAGGCTCAGGCACTGCATCAAGGAGCTCAAACATCCGTTGCGCTGCGCCCATTGCCTCACGGATCTGCGCATACAGGGTGGTAAAGTTGCCGATGGGCCCGGTAACCATGATCATATAGATCAAAAAGGCGATCAACTCCCCGGTTGTAATGGTCCCTTGAACCACCTGATGGCCGCCATACCACAGCAAGAAGATGACCGCCCCAAAGCCAAAGAATGTGATCAGGGGAATAAAGACCGCTCTCAATCGGGCGCGCTTTAACGCTGTTGTATAGGCCTGCTCGATCTGATGAGAAAAACGCTGCTGCTCGAAAGCTTCACGCACGAACGATTTGACCACGCGAATGCCCGAAAGCATTTCCTCGAGCACTACGGTTGAATCCGCCAGGCGGTCTTGTACAGCGGACGAAAGTCGCTCCAGGCGGCGACCGAAGAACAGCCCGAAGACCAGGATGGGTGGGATGAGGGCAAAGACGAACAACGTCAACCGCCAGTTCATGACCAGCATCATCACGAGCCCACCGGATAACGTGATGAACTGGCCCAAAAAACTGATGGGCACCTCAGTGATAGCTTGCTGGATCACGGTCACATCGTTGCTGACGCGGGAAACGATCTCGCCGGTACGGCGTTCGGTAAAAAAGCGCAACGGCAAGCTTTGCACGCGCTCATAGATATGCAGGCGCAGATCGGCCACGATCCGTTGCCCAACGCTAGCAACCAAAAAAGTATGGATAACCGAAAAAAAGCTTTGCAAAACGAACAGGCCAACCAAGGCCAGAGAGATGATATTCAATTCAGAAAGGTCATGGTCGGAAAAAACGGTATCCACCAGCCAACGGACTGCAACCGGCAATGACAAACTGATCACGCTGGAAATTACCAGTAAGCCAGCAGCAATTCCAAGGGGGCGCCAGTGAGGAGCAATCAGCTCTGCCAACCGTTTCAATACTGAGCGACTGGCAGCGCTAGGTGTTTGTAGCTGTAAGTTTTGCATCTTCGATATTCGCCAGGGGGAATTTTATCACTTCGGCCGATATCTGCCAGTATTAAATATCACCTGCCAAAATGCCGGGGCGAAAGCGTACGCGGAGGCAAAATAAAGCCCCACAGCCGGTCCAGGATAACTTCCCGAGATCGGCGAAATTACATTCGTGCGCTTTTTATAATGCTCATAGGTGCTGCAATAGCACAGCAACTTCTACGCGGGTGGGCAGCGAAGGCTGCGCTCCCAGCCGGGTGGTGGCCAATGCCCCGGCAGCACAGGCAAAGCGTGCCGCCGTATCTTCGGGCATACCCTCGGCAAGCGCCACCGCGAAAGCGCCCACGGAGATTCCCATGGCGTGCAACAGGAACTGCCCGAAAAAAAGGAAGGCCAAGCCCACCACGGCGGCGGTGACAGTAGCGACGTCGATGACTTTAATTTTTTCTTTGCCGGTCATCCCCTCGGTAAGCGAAATCACCATCGGCAAGTTACCAGCGGCGTCAAGCACGACGAATAATGGCACGAAAGTCAGAACAAAATCATTCCACAAAGTGTGCGTCATGAGGGCATTATAACACACAAACCTCTGGATTAATCACATAGCCGGTATACTGAAGCATCAGGAGGAGGGGAAAGTTCATTTTCTCTCCCTTGAGGGAGAGACGTAAGTGAGGGTGAGAGTTACGCACTACTATCAGAGTAGAGAATAAATCCACTTGCTCCCCTACTTTTCAAAAGGAGGGAGAGATTTATTCCTCTTCTGTGGTGGCTTCGGGCAGGCCCGCGTGAGTAATTGCGGTCACCGCTGCAATAGCG
>JBEKEX010000090.1:0-9989 GCA_050013615.1 Anaerolineaceae bacterium | reverse complement strand
GGGTGGAAAAACTGAACAAAGTGGCCATGCGCTTATCCACTTTGGAATATACGAACGCCGTCCCAGCCAGGAAACTGGCGTAAAAAACGATCAACAACAGGGTGGAAACCACCGCAATGATTCGCTGGGTAGCCCGTCTTTTCTTTTCGTCCTCGTTGTCAGCGGGGGTGAATTTTCGGATGGCCCAACTCACCAACCGGCGGTTGAGCAGGAAGAACACGAATGCAACCGTCAGTAAAAAAGCCACCCAGCCGGCTCGTGAAAAGGTCAACACCATCGCCAGCATGCCGCCCACCAGGAGAAAATCCTCGGCGATAAATTTCCAGACACGCAGCCGAAATACCGAATCGCGCCGGTAGACTGCTGCCAGCCAGAAGGGCAGGAACAGCATATTGAGCTGGTGCGCCAACCAGGAAGGCTCAAGGGCAAAACCACTCGCCCGGTTATCGATCAGCGAACCGATCGAAAGCTGTCGTTGGATACTCGCCATCCAGCTCGGGAAATGGCCGTAGAGATGGTAAGCTGCCATCTGAGCTGTGCTCCACAAGATCAGGGCCAGGCCACTGATACCAATCAGTTGGAGCGTCGTTTTCAGCTTGTGCTCGTTCGTGATATAGGTCGATACGACCAGGTAGAAGCACGCACCGATCCCCAGGGTGAAGACCCCTTTTGCCATTGAACCGGTGATCGAAACCCCCTTGAACATAGGGATATCAATAAAAAAGGCACCCACCGTCGCTAAAAGCGCCACGGCCACAAAGCCCAGCAAGGGCTTACTAGGGAATGGTAGCGTCCCCCTCTTCCACAAATAAGGAATTAACCAGAAGATGACCAGGATAACCAAGAATATGCCCGAGAGTGGCGCAACATTATCCGCCCCAGACAGCTTGGCAATCAACGGCATACTGCTGATGGGAAGCAGTAGGATAAATAGATACCAGACGTAATCCAAAAGCCGGGCGGCTTTAAACCTAGCCACGCGACAAGCTCCGCACTATCCGCTCTGACAAGCCAAGGTAGTTCAGCCAGATCCCCAGGATTAATCCGATGATAGCCCCTGAAAACACCATCACATTGCGGTTATATATGACCGGTGCGGTGGAAGCCACGGCTTGTTGGTTGATGGTGAAGCTCAACGACGAAAGGATGCTGTCGCTGGCTTGCCGTTCCTCAATAACCCGGGCAGCCAAAGATGTCATTTGTTCCCTGAGTTGTTCGGCCGAACTAAGGTTACAGGGTGCATAAGCCGGTACCGCCACAGTCATCGATTGAAAGCAAGATTCTAATCCTGATAGTTGCGTATTGTAAACATCCGAATTCTTCGCATGGGCGAGCGCATCTTGGAGTACATTGAGCGATTGCTCGACCCACAAATTCGCCAACTCCTCCGACTGTTTTGGGTTGGGGGAACGCACTTGCAGCACCCAGCGATATCCTTCGCGTTGGGCAACACCATACTGCTGGAATTGCTCCTCGGTGATTGGGTAACCCACTTGCGCAGAGTCTTCCACCACCCGGTTGACCACATCCGGGCTTTGGATGACATCACCCACCGCATTGAGCGCCTGGTCCTGGTGTGTCTCATTCATGGCGCCGGTTTGGACATAATCAATGCCCACTGTAATGGCCGCATCGGATTCGTATTCTGCCGGTCGCACAGCGTGGATGGCATAACCCACCAGGCTGCCCGCCATCATTAAAACGAATACCACCCACCAATTTCGCAGTGAACTATCGACTATTTCAGCGGGAGAAAGCGGCTTGATCATAAGGCTATTATACTCAAAAGTCGTCATTTAAAAATTCAGCCGGGCTCATCAGGCCCGGCTATTGGTTTCAAAAATGAGAATTTATTTGACTTGATTGAAATTGATGACAATCAGGTTCTTGCTGCAATCCGAGAAAGTGCTGAACTGCAGCGGATTGGACACCGCATTCGCGTTCAAGTCATAAAGTTGGATGGTCAATTGATTGACTGAAGCAACCGCCGTCGAGCCCAGCACAACTTCATAACCACCTGACCCGTAGACTTTTGCCGTGGAATATCCGGTCAAGGTAACGCTGTCGAAGGGTTGGTTGTTGTAAGCGCCCCACACATGGATCACCAGGTTCTTGGCGGGGTTTCCATTCAAGTCGAATATCTGTCCGGCCACGCCCGACCAGTTGCAAGCAAGGTCCGTATGCGCAAAGTTCTGCATGGCAATCGGCGAATTAGACTGAACAATATAAGGCATGACTGCCGTCGGCGTCAGTGTGGGCGTTTGCGTATAAGTAGGAGTCGGTGAAGCCTGGAGAGTGTTGGTGGGTGTTAGCGTCTTTGTCGGTTCCGAAGTATTGGTAGCCGTCGGCGTATTTGTAGATGTCGGCGGCTGGGTTACCGTCGGGGTGTTGGTCGGCTGAGGTGTATTGGTGAGAGCCGTCGGCTGAGGGACAATATTCTTGGCAACCGTGATTGAAGACGATGTCATGACCCGTTTATATTCATTGTTTGAAAATAAACGGTACTAGTACGTTCCAGTTTTCGATGGAAAAGTTAAATTACAGGCGCCTTCTGCATTTGCCACAGTTCCCGGTCTCGCTCGGCAGCTGCTGGTATAAAAAGAGTCAATGGGATCGGTATCTTTGGCGTCTGTGGAATAGAGTCCGATCCAATCATAGATCGTCGGCTTTTTAACATTGATCCAAATGACAACAACATCCGATCCTTGAAAACCCTGGGTTGGATAAATGGCGAAATATGAACCTTGAGGCGTGGGGGTCGCATTGAGTGCCGGGGTCGCTAGTGCGATCATCGGCATGTCTGTCTGAAGATTGCATTCAGGCAGATTTGTGCAATCTGAGGTTGGTGTTGCAGAACCATCTGAGACCACCACAGTGGCTGTAATCTCATCAGGAATGACCTTGCATGCTCCTAGCAATGCTGCTGCAAGCACAGTCATGACAAGGATCAAGACCTTTTTTTGCATCGAGAAACCCTCCAGGCCAGATAGATATCAACTACTGGGAAGAAGGTGCAGGTTTTGTGCCAAATTGTCGCCGTTGAAAAACTTATGCCTCAGAAAGCGCCCTTCCCCCTCAAAACGATCCAAGCGGTCTTGAACAGGATCTGCAAATCAAGCCAGATGGAATAATGCTGCACGTAATAAAGGTCATCCTGGGTATTTAAATGCATGGGTTTATCGCTGCGCCCGTTGATCTGCCACCAGCCAGTCATGCCCTGCGGCACGGCGAACCGCTTTCGCTGCCAAAGCTCATACTTTTCCACTAGCCAGGGCATTTCAGGCCGCGGCCCCACCAGGCTCATTTCCCCCTTGATGACGTTGATCAACTGCGGCCACTCGTCCACGCTGGTGCGGCGCAAAAATTTTCCTACGCGGGTAATTCGCGGGTCATCGCGCAGTTTGTGGAACATGTGGCCGTGTTCGTCCACCTTCACCACCTGGTCCTTCAAGTCATCGGCATTTTGGACCATGGTGCGGAATTTGAGCATGTCGAACAGCTTTCCGTTTTCACCCACCCGGCGCGAACGATAGAACACTGGCCCGGGGCTGTCCAGTTTGATCGCCAAGGCACAAATTCCTATCGGCAGCAAAACGAACGGCAGCGCGGCCAACGAGACAGCCAGGTCGAATGCGCGCTTGACAATGCGCTGGTATTCACTGAGCGCCGGGGCCCGCAAATCCAGCATAGGGATGCCGGCGAATTCCTCCACTGAGGCGCGATGCAGTGTGAGTGAAAAATAGTCCGGGATGACCCACACCTTTACCGGCAGGTCATGCAACTCAGCCACCACCTGGTTCAAGCGTTGGTGTGCCGAGAGCGGCAGCGCCACCACCACGTCATCCACCTGCCGCTGCGCGATCACATCCCTGACAATATCCAACGAGCCAAGGACTTGTTTGGCAGTCTGTTGCTTTTGCGGGTCATCGTCCAAGTAGCCCATCAGGATCAACCCCATGCCGGCCTGAGCTTCGATGGCCTCCGCAATGCGATGCCCGACCGTGCCCGCCCCCAGGATTAAGATGCGCCGGTTCTGGGCTGCTCCCAGCACATTCCAGCGGAACGCCATACGCATCACAGCGCGCCAGGCCAGAGCTAAAATCCAGGCCAGCATCACAAAACTCAAAAACAGAAAGCGGGAGACTTCACGCGTCGTGAAATACAAGATGCCTGCCATGGCCACAGCTGCCAGCAGCGCCCCCAGCGTGAGGCTGCCAAACTCGTCCACAGCCCGCAAGTTTCGCCGGCCGTCATAGACCGAAAAGAGCAGCATTACCCCCACCCAAATGATGGGGAAAATGAAATACATGAAGAGCGGCAAGGTGACCGGCGTGGAAATTTCGGCAACAAACGGCAGCGAATTCAGCGGTTGGCGCAGCAATGCTGCCAGAAGCATCGCCAAGTCCACCACCACGATATCGATGCCCACCGAAAAGACTGCAAAATTGGCCGAAAACCGCCGGAACATACGCCGTTACTTCTCCGCCTTAATTATTTTCATCTTGCAAAGCACCCTATGCAACATTATATATGTTATACAACCGAACAGGCAATTCCTGATAGCCGGTTTACGATTGCATCAAAACGAGTATCTCCAACACTGTCATTTTAACGTCAGTAGCCAGGGACCGTAAATTGCTCCTTCGATGGCGTCTGTGATGAGTTGATCCGCCTGTTCACGCGTCATATCGGCCGGCAATTGCAGGTTGGTGTAATACCCTGCCATACTGAAATGGCATTGAAAATCCAGCCCTGGATGTTGTGCCACGAGATTAAGTCGCGCCGCCTGGCAGGCAACATTTGGATCGCCGGGCGGAGGAGACATGCGCAAGCTGCCATCGATGGAGAGCACAATATGCTGCGCCTGCTCTATCTCTGCGGCGCCAGCCTGATATGTCGTCTGCATGCATCCGGCGCCATTGGCGAAATCACTGCCACCTGTCAAAAATGGCGCTGCCTTCTGATCGATGAGCAAGGACGGAGTGGAATCCAAGATATAAGTATGAAAAGACACCGACATGCAATAATCCACGGTGGCGCTCTGCGCGTCGTACGTGAAGTGGGTCAGTGTGGCAGTGACACCGCTCGCCGTGGTTGTATTCCCGTTTCCGGCAGGTGATGAACTGCAAGCCTGGCCTGCTTCACACACCTGGACCTTGGCCCACAGATTTCCGCCATCCACGGCCACGGTTTCTCCATGCTCATTTCTGATCGACCAATATACGGCGTAGGTTCCACTCGTCGCCGGCGCGACCAGGGGAACAGAAAGACTCACCGTCTCCCCTGGCGCAGCTTCTTGGGAGAAGTTGAGTAGAGTGGGAGAACCGAGTGTATCACCTTGGGGAGCCGCGGACAGGACCAATTGATAAGCCGTTGTCCAGGTCGAGCTGCCCGTGTTCTTGATCACCCAGGTCTTGGTGAATTGTTCTCCTGCGGTGACGACCGAATTGTCCGGGTAGGTCTCACTGACAAAAGAAGCTTTATCAGTGGCAGAGACTGGGCGGGTCTTTGCCACTGTTGCGGTCAGAGTGGGCACGAATTTTGTGGGAGTCGTCATTGGAAATGGGCTGGCGGTGGGAGAAGCTGACATTATAGATGGACTGGCTGTAGGAATGGCAGACGGCTGGCTTGCGCCGGAACATGCACTTGCCCCAAAAATGATCAGAATATAAATCCCTATGAATTTTTGTGTAATTGGAGAATTCATCCTGTCCTCTCTGGTTGTGCATTAATCAGAATGTAATACTTTTTAAAAATGCGTTTTTTCACCGACCAATTGCATCTCGCGGCCTTGTTTTTAAATGGAGATGGAAGGAGAGCTAGCCTTTAGCTGCCCTCCTTCTTTTCGGTTTTTAGCTCAATTGTTCATTCGGCCGGTTTACGGGACGAACAGCCCCTCCAGTTCTCCATGCAGCGCAGCTGGCAGCAGATACATCTCGCATCCGTCAGGCTTGATCAAGGCAACCGTCGATTCGTCGGGATTCGCCGTTCCCATGCTGACACCCAGCCAGCCCGAGCGGCTCCATTCGATCCCAACGACGCCAGCGTTGTCAATCACCAGATGCATGTCACTGCCATCCGGGTGGACCAGATACACGCTACTGTTATCCCGGCCCCGGTAGGCGATCCAATTCCCATCTTGGGAGAGCTTGGGGTTGAGAAATTTCGGCGTGCCATTCTCGATGGTGAACCGCTCTTGCGTTGTGCCGTCGGCCAAGTCATATGAGTATACCTTCCAGGCAGCGCCGCCCGTGAAGGGCACGACGAAGTAGAGCGTGCCATCCGGTGACCAACCAGCAACCGATTCGTAGCTCCAGTCGGAGATTTGACGCGTCTGGGTACCAGTACCATCCACATCGACAATAAACACGCTATCATTGGTGCTGCCGCTGCCACCGACATATGCAATTTGCTTTCCATCCGGAGACCAAAGTAGGCCAAACCCGGTAACACCCGTCAGAACTTTCTCGGCTTTCGTGGCCAGATCCATCACGTGGATCCCGTCTGAGGCGGGATAAGCCATCCGGCTCCCGTCAGGTGAAAGGGAGCCCCAACTGGCTTCCGAGGCTAGCACCTGTTTTCCGCTGCCATTCAGGTTGTAGAGAACAAGGCCCCACTTATCTGAACCGCCTAAAGACTCATAGGACAGGGCTTTCCCATTGAGCAGATTGGCAGGTGCCGGTTGGAGTTGCGCAAGCGAATCTGCTGTCAGGCACACACCGGGTTGAGACGTCGGGTTGGCCGGCAGATCAGTGCGAATTGTGGCAGGGGACCACTGCCCCTGCCAGGTGACCGAGTCGCCGATAAGGGTCAAGTTGGAAAGGGTGACAGTCAGCACACCGGTCGGGAGCTGGGCATAGCTAAGACTACTGAAAAATGTACCATTCGTCAGGCCTCCGCCGCCACCCCCACCACCGCCATTGGGAGTGTACCCCTCAATTTGTACACTTGCTCCATAAACTTTGGGGTCACCATGAAATTCGAATGAGTAGTCGCCTTGCGAATTGGCTGTAACCGAGACCAGTGTCAGGGTATGCCCTGCCAGCTGAATATCCTGATTGAGCGTCCATACCTGGCCGGGTTGTGGGTCGGAACCGGCATCAAAGGTAAATTGGGCTGTGGCGCTTGGGTCAGCAGGCAGCAGGACGACGCCTGAGAAACTGATGGTCAGCGGATAAACCAGGCCAGCAGCTTTGAACTGCGCAGCCCAGCCAGTTCCCGCTTCATTGCTGACGTCTTGCGGATAGGTGTACGATACCTTCTTTCCACTGGCATCGCTAATCTCTTCAGCTCCGGTCACCTGTACCGATTCGCCTGGCTGACTTTGGGGCTGAAACTGGCCGATCAAGATGTATCCGTCGCTGGTTTCGATCTCTTCGCTTACCGTCACAGGACTGGACACTAGCGCAACTGCTGTGCCGTTGGCGGCGGCGCTTTGGGTCAGGTTGACCTGCGGAGAGGGAGAAAGCTCGATCACCGGCATCACGGTCAGGTCTGGTGGTGCAGGCACGAAGCGTAGCGGCAGCTCCCAATTCTCCGGAACTTTACCAGGCAGGGTATCGGCGATGCATGGAATCACAAAGACAGCCTCGTTCACGTTCGCCGGTACAGGCTGATAACCATAATTGATTTGGGTAAGCTGCGTTCCATCCGTGAGGCGTAAATATTCATTCGAGAAGCAGCCTGCTATATCCTCGCGGTCAGGGTAGGCTGAGCCGGGGACGCCAAAAATACGATATTTGATTTGGGTCTTATCACCTGTCAATATCGCCGAAGTCACCGTGACCGTGATTCCATCGCGCGTGACACTGACCGGTTCGGCCAGCACACGAATAGGAGCACTCTGATCCACGATCCCCACACCAGGGATGTACCCAAAGAGCTGTTGCAGCGCGGCGTAGACACGCTGCGGGCCGATCACCAGGGTTCCGATGATCATCAGGCACACAACCACCAGCGCCACCGTCCACGCCGGCCGCAATCCAAGGAAAGGACGAGTCGATGGCGAACGGCCTGCCTTCTCTCCATAATGCACCAGCACTTGTTGACGCAGGCCGCTCAGGAACGCCATGCCGTCATCCGCGAGGGAGACAGCCATGGCAGCGCGGACTTCATCCTCGAGATCCCCGAAATTCAATTGATTCGTTTCCATCTCAAGCCTCCAACCGGCTTTGCAGCCGGGCTAAAAGCCGGTAAACACTTTTTTTGACCGCGTCTTCGCTCTTATCGAGCAGTTCAGCCATCTCGGCGAATGACAAGTCCGCCACAAAGCGCAGACGGAGCAACTCTTGTTCCTCTGGCGCCAGCGTGTGGATGCACTTTCTCACCTCCGCAACACGTTCTGCAGTCACCACCTGCGTCAAAGGGTCTGGCTGCGGATCCACCTGGTCTTCCCGGATGGCCTCCACGCCGTTCTTTCCACGCCGCAAATGATCCACATACTTGCTCCTGGCAATCGAAAAGAGCCAGGTAGAGAAATAACCCCGGTGCTTGTAACGCGGGAACCACCCCACGGCGGTGAGAAAAGTCTGAGAAGTGACATCCCGTGCTTCTTCGACATTGCCAAGCCGGCTCAACAGATAGCGATAGATCGAAGGCGCATACTGGTCATAAAGGTCTCCAAATGCCTGAGGATCTCTTTGTGCCGCAGTAATCCTTTCAGCTTCTTGATCTTTGGTTATCGATTGGGAAGTTCGTTTTTGTATTGCTGATTTTTTCATAAAATCCCTTCATCCCCAAGGTTATCTGATTTTGAGCGCTCTATAGGTTAAACGCAAAATGAGATACAAAGGGACAAGGAATCAACATGAATAATGCCGGTGGCTACACAGGGAAATCTCGTACACCGAAGTGTTGCATCAACGCCAGTACCACAAAGCGCGGATACTTTATGTAGCGCTTCCACAACCTGCCGGGTTCGCTGAAAAAACGGAACAGCCACTCCAGCCCGCTGCGCTGCACCCAACGCGGCGCCTGCGGCTTGGCGCCGGAGAGGAAATCGAAGGCCGCCCCCACTCCCACCAGGACTGGAACGTCCACCCTTGCCACCTCTTGGCTCATCCACACTTCCTGCCGCGGCGACCCCAGCCCCACCCACACGATGTCGGGCTTCGCCTGCCGGATGCGCTCTTCAGCCGCCGCTTCTTCCTCCCGACTGAGTGCGCCGAAGGGCGGCGATTCATATCCGGCGATCTGCAAGTGGGGGAAGCGACGAGTCAATGCTTCGACCAGCCGCGGCGTGACCTCTGGCGCTCCCCCATAGAAATAATTCCGGTAGCCTGCTTCTTCCGCCGCGGCGCAGACCGCCAACAGCAGATCCGGTCCATAGACACGCTCGACCTGCCGATACCCCTGCCAGCGCATCAGCCACACGATGGCCATGCCGTCCGGCGTGGTCAGCCCGCTGTGGTTGTAAACGGCTTTCAATTCGGGATGGTCGACACATTCCATCACCGCGTGGGCAGGAGTGACGCAGACGTAATGGGGATCGCGCACGCGGATCCAGTTTTCAATGCAACCCAGTGCCATGGGCATATCGATGGCGCTGACCGCCACGCCCAAGACGTTACCGCGCGGAATATCGCTCAAATCGTCCGGCATCGTTCCAAAATCCTCCCCAGCTTGGCGCCAAACTGCGCCCGGCCCCAACTTTGGTGGCGTTGGAACCCCAATTGGATCAGCCGGCTGCGCAGCGCCGGATCGTTGACCAATCGTGCAACGGCCTTGGCCCAGGCTTCAGGCTGACGCGGATCCACCAACAGCCCCGCCTGGCCCACCTGCTCATGGATCCCGCGGATATCGGACGTGATCACCGGCGTCCCAGCCGCCCAAGCCTCCAAGACCGGAATGTTGGTCGGCCCAAAGAACGTCGGCATCACCAGCGTCGTCGATAGCGCGTACACGGCCGACATGTCGTCATCGGGGATGTAGCCTAAGAATTTCACCCGGTCTTCGAGATGTAACTGTCTCACCCGCTCGACTACCGCCTC
>JBEKEX010000089.1:0-10022 GCA_050013615.1 Anaerolineaceae bacterium | reverse complement strand
AAACAACCTGCACATATTCGAAGTAGACCAACCCGCCAGTCAACGCGAAAAGCGTAAGCGGCTGGAATTAGCCGGCATCGCTCCCCTGGGTAATCTAATTTACGTCGCCGTCGATTTCGAAACCGATTCGTTGCTAGACACCTTGCAGCACTTTGAATTCAACCCGCTCAAACCCGCCTTTTTTTCATGGTTGGGCGTGATGGTCTATCTGCGCCAGGATGCAATCGAGTCGGTCTTTCAGGCAGTGGCTTCACTGCCGCACTCCAGTGAAATCGTGTTCACTTTTTCAGCTCAAGGCCAGGCTCAAAAGCATGGAACCAGATCGAGTATAACAAAAGTTTTGGCAGAATCACTCGGAGAGCCGTGGCTGAGTCAATTCGAACCTGAAGCAATCAATCAAATGCTTCACAAAATGGGATTTTCAGACGTTTCATTTTTGACGCCGGGCGAGATCGATCAGCGTTACATCAATGGCCGACAAGATGGATTATTCGCCATGCAACGGATCAATACGGCTGTTGCCCAGGTATAACAAACAGCCTACTTTTTCCTGAAATATTGGTAAACCGCCAGACCGATCCCTGCCAGCAGCAATACACCCCCAGCCAGTCCCAACAATGACGACGTTCCACCTTCGCTGGTCGTAACCGGCAATGAGAGCGAATTGAGTTGTGCGCCGAAGTCCAATATATACTGCTCGGTGGAAGTGATACGCAAGGCATAATTCATACTGGTGGTGGCATTGTAACCACTCGGAATGGCCAGGCTGACGTTATAATCCCCCGCGGGAACATTTTCGAAACACAAAGAATTAGTAATCGCACCGGTGGAGTCCAGCTCAGCAGTGGTTTTACCGGTCAGCGATACCTGCCCGGTGCGATCGGTCATACTGACTACACCGTTTGCAACCGGCCCTTCGTTCGTATCTGCCAGGGCATTACCGTTGATGTCGTCGAACAATACAACGCACACCTCAGCTTTTACGGGTGCCGGGGTCGGTGTGGGCGTATTGGGGGTAGTGTTCAGCGTCGGAACAGCCGTAGCATTGGATGACATGCCGATCAATAACTTTTGGCCCGGCTGTAAATAGCCGCAGGAATCTGCTGTCAGATTATTAAGCTGGCGCAAAGTGTCCACAGGAATGCCATAGAGGTTAGCGATGCTAATGCAAGATTCGCCCGAACCAACCACATGGAAAATACGCCCATCCGGCAGCGGGGTGGAAGTGAATTCAGCCTGCTGATACAATGAGCCAGCCTGCGCAGGCAACACCATGGCGGCAGCCAGCAAGAACATGGCAATTGCCAGGGCAGACATCCAAAGAGCTTGCGAATGTCTGTGCATCATGAAACCTTTGATCAGTGCTTTCGCGCGAACAAGAAATAGTACGCGCCCAGGCCGATCCCGACGAGTACCAGGATCAAGCCTCCCACCAGGATAATGCCGCCGTTCCCGCTTCCAGTTGTCGTCGTAGGCCTGGGAGTAGCCGGCGGCCTGGCACCAAAAGACACCATAACCGTCTCACCGGCTTCGATCTTCAGGGTGGTGTTCAGTTGTGTCGATGCCGTGTACCCCTCCGGGATGATCCCCGTCACGATGTATTCTCCTTCAGGCAAGTCTTGCAAGCAAACCGGGGAATTCCCCGCCTTGGTGATGGCCGAAGCCGGTTGATTGTTGGTGGGGTCCACAAAATAAGTATAAGGCGGGTTGGCAGGTAACGAACTACCAGGCGGCAGGACACCTACCACGCCCCCTTGCACTGCCAATTCACCGGGGTCTTGCTTGGCATTGTTGTTAAGGTCGCTGAACATGGTGACACATATTGAGCCATACCCGAGAAAAGCGGTCGGTGTTGGGCCAGTGGGAGTCAACGTCGGCGGCAGCGTGGGTGTGAAAGTGACCACCGCAATCAAAAGCTGCCGCCCGGCAGCCAGCGTGGCACCTTGAGCACACTCATCAGCCGTCAGATTGTTGAGTTTGGAAAGTTGTGCGGGATCGATCAGATTCTTCAACGCCACACTGAGGCACGAATCATTATCTTTGACCGTATAAACGATGTGCCCATCAGTGCCGGCCGTTGGCGTGAAGTAATATGCCTGGTGTGAGGACTCTGCCGAAGCCGGCAGCTCGAAACAGGCAAGAGCGAACATGAGCAAGATAAGGGAAATTGCAATAACAGAACGATTTTTCATACTTGTCAAGATTATAACACGAACACATTGGAGGCTTTTTGGAGCTCAATGGAGGCAAAAAGGTGCAATGATGAAAAGTTCCAGTCTTTCTGCGTGTATAATAAATGGTTGGCTCGTTATGCAAAAGAAATGTCTTTTTCTCACTGTGTTGCCATTGATCATTTGCCTCAGTGCTTGCGCGGCCATACTCCCTGCTCCCCCTCAAACGCCAGTGCCAACTGACACCGAAACACCCGCACCCACTCCGACCATCATTTGGTTCCCGGTGCCGACTGCCACGGATACCGTCGTGCCGACCCTGGCAGTCATTTCTCCCACACCCGATCTACGCCCCGGCATCGGTGCCGTGATCTTGAAGGATGATTTCAGCGACACTTCACAATGGCAGACTCCGCGGCTCACCTCGAGCTCCGTGGCCTATGGCAACAATGAGTTAAGCGTGGTGGTGAGCCAAGCAGGTGGGTACACTATGAGCCTGCGCCCCAAGCCGATCCTCGACAACTTCTACCTGGAGATTACCGCCAGCCCCAGCCTCTGCCGGGGTGCGGATGCTTACGGCGTCATTCTGCATGCCACAGAAGAAACGTATGACCGTTTTGCCGTCAACTGCAATGGCATGCTGCGCTTCGAGCGGGTGAGCGGCGGGCAGGCACAAGCTTTGCAAGATTGGACGCCCAGCAGCCAGGTTCGCCCCGGCGCACCGCAAACGATGCGGTTGGGCATTTGGGTGGATGGCAGCACGATCCGCTGCTTTGTGAACGGCGTGTTCCAGTTCGAAATCAAAGAGACGGTATTCACCAGTGGTATGCTGGGTGTGTTTGCCCGTTCGGCCGGCACAACTTCCGTTTCGGTCAATTTTAGCGATCTGGTGGTTAGCTCGGTTACTGCCCATTGAAGCAATCACTGATTTTGGGGGTGTGGCTCCAGCCTCGTTTTGGGTATCTTAATGTACAATTGATTAATATATAACCTTACCACCTAATTGCCTAAGGAGGATGTCCCATGTTCCATACCTTGATCATCGTCGGCAATGTTGGCCGCGATCCCGAAATGCGTTATACACCGTCCGGACAAGCTGTCACGAGTTTTTCAGTAGCTAGCAGCCGCAACTATACTAACTCGCAAGGCCAACAAGTTAAGGAAACCATCTGGTTCCGAATATCGGCATGGGGTAAATTAGCCGAAACTTGCAGCCAATACCTGCACAAAGGAAGCAAGGTCTTGATCGAAGGCCGCTTGACACCCGACAACAACTCGGGTGGCCCACGCGTTTGGACCCGCCAGGATGGGACTCCCTCAGCTTCATATGAAGTCAGTGCCTCGACTGTGCGCTTCCTCTCCCCGAAGGGTGAGAGCGGTGAGCCGGAATCCATGGGAGACGATCTGGCCGATACCGGCAGCGCAGCACCCGCTTCAGACGAGATTCCCTTCTAACAGGCGCATTGATGGCCACACAACCCGAACGGCCGCAGTTGCCTCCCATGGAAATTCCATCCGAGCTGCAGCCCGTTTATTCGAATTTAGTGCGCATCAGCCATTCAGCCGCCGAGATCGTTCTCGATTTTGCCTGCCTGCTGCCTGCCCAATCTGCGCCGAAGATCCAAACACGCGTGGTCATGTCGCCCATGGGAGCAAAAATGTTCCTGCGTGCCCTGACCGAAAACCTAGGCCGTTATGAAGCCGCCTTCGGTGCAGTCCAGCTTCCCACCGACCCTTCATTGGCCGACGATCTATTCAAACCCCATCCGCCAACACCGCCGGCGGACAACAAGTGAACCATGGAAAATTTCAACACAATCGGTGAAAATGCCCGCCAGGCATTGGAAGCGCGCAACAAGGCGCGCGATCAGGCCTTGGTGCAAACGCGTGAACTCACCCGCTTCGCCGCACATACGATCCGCGCCATCCACCGCAATGAGAATGAAATCGCCCACCAAACACTGACCCAGGCACGCCAACTGGTCGAGACGCTCAAGAAAGACCTGGCCGAATTCCCTGACCTCTATTTTGCCGGTTACACCCAGGATGCCATCAAAGAATATGCGGAAGCCAGCATCTCCTGCGCGTTGATCGAGGATCAACCATTGCCGCTGCCCGAGGAATTGGGCTTGGAATATGCCACTTATTTGAACGGCATGGCCGAGGCCACCGGCGAGTTGCGCCGGCGCTGCCTGGATATCCTGCGGCAGGGCTACAACGCCGACGCCGAGCGACTGTTGACCTGCATGGACGAGATCTATGCACTGCTGGTCACGCTCGATTTCCCGGAGGCGCTCACGTACGGCCTGCGCCATCACACCGATGCGGTGCGCGGCATCGTCGAGCGTACCCGGGCAGACCTGACCCTTTCGCTGCGTGAGCAGCGCCTGCAGCAGGCATTGCAGCAATTCGGCGATAAACTTCCCCCGGAGAAATAAGCATGCGCGCCATCCGCGCTTCGGAACTGGGAACTTACCTATACTGTAAACGCGCCTGGTGGTACCAGCAGAACGGCGAGCCTTCTCAAAACCAAGCTGAGATGGCTGGCGGTACCAGTTTCCACCAGGCCCACGGCCGGCAGGTGGTCAAAGCCGGTTTGTTCCAGGTGCTTGCCTGGGCGCTGTTGCTGGTCGCTATTGTATCGCTGGCGGTTTGGGCAACATCGAGCCTGCTCGGTTGATGCTTGCGATAATCCAACTTCCATGTTCTTTTATATTGCCGTTTTCTTCGCTTTCCTTGCCACAGTGCTGTTCATCTTCTCACATCGGTTGCAGCGCTCTGCCGGCATGCCAACCGGACGCGTGGTGTACTCGGATCCCAACCTGTGGGGCAAGGTAGAGCAGCCGCTCTACGACCCACAGCTCAACCTGACCGGCCGGCCAGATTACCTGGTGTCACAATCAGACAAGATGATCCCGGTTGAAGTGAAAAGCGGTTGGGCGCCCAATTCACCGCGCGAAGGCCACATCTTTCAGTTGGCAGCTTACTGCCTGCTAGTGGAGCGCGCGTGGCATCAGCGCCCGTCGCAGGGTTTGCTGCATTATCGCAATCGCACCTTCGCCGTCGATTACACCCGCGAGCTGGAAAACCGCTTGCTCGATCTGATCGTGGACATCCGCCGCCAGGAACAAGCCGGCGAAGCAGAACGCTCACATGCCGAACCGGCACGATGTGCCCGGTGCGGATACCGGGACATCTGCGACCAACGATTGTAATTCGCACGATGACCAGATAAAAGAACGCTATAATTGTGCATATGTCTCAGGTGATCGTTTCCCCAAAACATATTGCAGTCCTTGTGCACCCTAACCTGGAAGAAGCACAGCCTGAAGCCCAGCGTGTGGCTGATTTTTTACAATCGCACGGCGTCAAAGATGTGACCATCGCTACCATCTACGATGAAGCCATGACGCAGAAAGCGCAGCAAGGCAAGTTCGACCTGCTGATCGCCCTCGGTGGTGACGGCACCATGCTGCGCGTCAGCCGGTTGGCAGCGCCCTTGGGCATCCCTGTGCTTGGATTCAACCTCGGCCGTTTTGGATTTTTAATGGAGGTCCAACGGGAGGAATGCAACGACAAATTGGAATTGCTTTTGCAGGGCAAATTCCGCCTGGAACAACGCATTCTCCTGCAGGCCAGCCTGGTCAGCGCCGGGCGGGTGTCACAAACCTGGGAAGTGGTGAATGATATTACCATCTGCCGCGATACTCCCATCCGTCCCATCCGGCTGCACGCCTCGGTCGATGGTTACCCGTTAGCCTCCTATCTGGCGGATGGTCTGGTGATCGCTACCCCCACCGGATCCACCGCTTATGCGCTGGCAGCCGGTGGCCCCGTTCTGCCCCCGGAGCTGCACAACCTGGTGGTCGTGCCCATCGCGCCGCATCTGTGCCTCGACCGCGCCGTCGTTTTGCCGGATAGCGCAGTGGTGTCGGTACGTGTAGACGGCATCCATCCGGCCGTGGTCAGCGTCGACGGGCAGCAGCCCCACAAGATGCAAAAACAGGACGAGGTACAGATCAAAGTCAGCGACCATGTAGTGAACTACGTCCGTTTTCACAATCCTGGTTATTTTTACAAAAACCTTACCCGTTCTTTGCAACGGAACACAGAAACAGAGAATCCTCAATGACAGAGCAAAGTACTGAGAAGTTGTATTGCGTCAACCATCCACAGCGCGAGACACTGTTGCGCTGCAATCGGTGCAACAATCCCATTTGCAGTGAATGCGCGGTGCTCACACCCACCGGATACCGCTGCAAGGATTGCGTGCGCGGCCAGCAGAAGCGTTTCGATAATGCCAAGATGTGGGATTACCCTCTGGCAGTGATCGTTGGCGGCGTGCTGGCTTTCATCGGCAGCTTTAGCGGCAGCATTCTTGGCATCTTCACCATCTTCATCGCCCCGGTTATCGGGGTTGTGATTGCGTATGCCATCCAATGGGTCACGCGCCATCGCCGTTCGCGGACGTTGTTCACTATTGTGATTGTTGCAGTAGTCGTCGGTACTCTACCGCTGCTGGGGATATCCATTGCCAATGCCCTGTATGGTTTGAAGTTCATGGGGGTGGTGGGCGTCGATTGGTGGGGCCTGGCGGCACATGGCATTTACACCATCATGGTCAGCACGACTGTATATTATCGTATTATGGGTATCCAGGTATAGCTCTCGATCCAATTTCCGGCTGTTTCACCGTAAGAAGAAGGTGGGGAGTTCTGCTGCAATGTTGACCGAACTGCACATCGAGAATTTTGCGATCATCCAAAAACTGGACGTGAACTTTACCCCCGGTCTGATCACCTTTACGGGTGAGACGGGCGCAGGCAAGTCCATCATCCTCGATGCCATCATGGCCGTTATCGGCGGACGGGCAGATGCCACCAGCGTTCGCAGCGGTGCCGATCGGGCATTGGTCGAGGCAACCTTCAAGTTACCGGAAGGCAGCCGCCAGGCGATCACCGCTATTTTGGAGCGTGAGGATCTGCTGGACGATCCCAATTATCTCACTTTGGGCCGTGAATTGCGCCGCGAAGGACGCAGCACCGGGCGCATCAACGGTCGGGCTGCCAGCATTCCTCTCATGCGCGAGGTTGGCAGCTACCTGGTCGATATCCACGGCCAATCTGAGCATCTGTCGCTTCTCACTGTGCATTCCCACCTGGGCCTGCTGGATCGTTTTGCCAAAGACGACACGCTGCTTGCCGGTTACCGTAAAACCTATCATGAGCTGCAAACGCTGCGCCGGGAGTTGACGTCTTTACGCCAGATGGAACAGGATGCCATGCGGCGCACAGATTTGCTCAACTTCCAGGCGCAGGAGATCGAATCGGCACATCTGGAAGCCGACGAGGAAGAAGCACTGCGCCAGGAACGCAGCCGGCTGGCGAATGCGGAGAGTTTATCCACGCTGGCGCAGCAAGCCCTCACGCTGTTGGAAGAAAGCACCCCCGAAACGCCCGCCCTCAGCGACCAGGTCGGCCAACTCGATCAGGCGCTTATTTCTTTGAGCAAGATCGATTCAAGCCAGGCTTCCCTGGCCGGCGAGGCAGAAACACTGGCTGATGACATTGCCGAGTTGACCCGCTCGCTGCAGGGATATCTTGAGAAGATCGAATATAACCCGCGGCGGTTGGAGCAGGTGGAAGATCGCCTGGCATTGATCTCCAACCTCAAGCGCAAATATGGCAGCAGTGTGGATGCCATCCTGGCTTTTGCCGTCGAATCACGTAAACAATTGGAGACCATTGCCCACGCCAGCGAGCGTATCGAGGAGTTGGAGCAGCAAGAGAGCACCATGCTGGCATCGATCACCGCACAGGCACAGGCGCTTTCGATCCAGCGCATGCAGGCCGCTGAAGCCCTCGGCAAAGCGGTGGAAGTAGAGTTGGGTGATCTTAACATGGCGGGTGCACGCTTTTCGGTCGATATCCGTTTCCAACCCGACCCCGGCGGCCTTGCATTGGAAAACGGGCAGCAGGTGGCTTTCGACGAAAACGGTGTGGACCAGGTCGAGTTCCTGATCGCTCCCAACCCCGGCGAAGGGCTGAAACCGCTGGTCAAGATTGCCTCAGGCGGCGAGACATCGCGGCTGATGCTGGCTTTGAAGAACGTGCTCGCCGAAGCGGACGTTATCCCCACGCTCATTTTCGATGAGATCGATCAGGGTATCGGTGGGCGGGTGGGATTCATTGTGGGCGAAAAGCTTTGGCGCTTGGGACGAAAGCATCAAGTGTTATGTGTGACTCACCTGCCGCAACTGGCAGCTTTTGGCGACAGCCATTTCCGAGTACAGAAGCAGGTCGTCGATGGCCGAACCATTACCCAAGTGGACGCATTGGATGATCGCGCCCGCCTGGAGGAACTGGCGCTCATGTTGGGAGGAGCCAGCGATGCCAACCGCAATGCTGCTCAAGAAACACTGGCAATGGCACGCCGGCGGGCCGAGGCCATTACCGGCGGTGCTTGAACGAGCCCGTTTAGGCGATAAGAGCTTCGAAGCACAATGCTCGCTTGAGAAGAGGGCGCCAACTGCCAGGAGATGGATGTGGCGTTATGGATCAGCCTCATAAACTTCGCCTGTTGTTGTTGGGGCCGCCGGCCATTTATCTGGGTGAATCTTCGCTTCACATCCAGCGCCGCTCCTTGCGTACCCTGTTATTTTATTTAGGCTATCAAAACAGCTCGATCAGCCGTGCCAAACTAACGCTCCTGTTCTGGCCGGACGAATCCGAGCCGGAAGCGCGACGTCATTTGCGAGAGGTATTGAGCAAACTGCGCGCCGAGCTCCCAGACCCCAAAATGTTGATCACCGAGCAAGACACCGTGAGCCTGGATTACAACCAGGTATACGTGGACGCTTTGGAATTCAACCACCTCTTGCAAAATGCCGACACTCAGCACCTGGAACTCAACGGCCTTCCCCTCGACGAAACGGTACTACAGAAATTTCACAAAGCACTCAGTCTGTGGCGTTCCCCGCGTTTCATGGCCGGCGCCCACCTTTCGGACAGCATCGAGGTCGATCGATGGATGTTGAACACGGCGCAAGTTTTGGAACAAACCCGGCAACGCCTGGTCGAGCGGTTGGCCGACCATTACACTGCTACCGGCAATCAGGATGCTGCCATCCATTGGCTGCATGTAGCTTTGGAAGAAGATGAATTCAACCCTGAGCTGCATAACCGCCTGGTTAGCACATTGCGATCTTTCGGCCGGATGGGAGAAGCGCTGAATTATGCCAAATCATTGGAGGAACTCTATCAACGCGAAGGACTGGGCGCCCTCCCCCGCACTTTGAAGGTCCTGGTCGATCAGGTCCGCTCTGAATCGGCCGGCCCGCACGGTTTTCAGCGAACACCCTGGCCATTGCTGCCTGCGACCCAGATCCCATTTGTGGGCCGTGGCCAGATATTGCAAGAATTGCAGTCACTTTGCCAACAAAACGGCGCCGTGATGATATTAGGTGAAGCCGGTTCAGGCAAAACCCGTCTGATCAGCGAGCTTTACCAACGGCTGGACCCGCGGACGCGGTTGGTGCTTTTGCGTTGTCATCCATTGGAAAATGCATTACCCCTCCAACCGTGGATCGACTGGGCGCGCCAATCGGTCTCCAAAGATGAATGGCAATTACTTGATCCGGTCTGGATCAAAACTCTCAGCCGCCTTTTGCCTGAGCTACCCGATTTGCTGACCGACAGACCGTTCCAGACCATGCCCGCTCCAGACAACAGTCGTTCGTTGATATTTGAAAGTTTGTACCATCTGCTGCTACACATCAGCCAGCAAAACCCATTACTCTTCGTCCTGGACGATGCCCAGTGGTGTGATGAATCCAGCCTGGCAGCCATCTCG
>JBEKEX010000088.1:0-10038 GCA_050013615.1 Anaerolineaceae bacterium | reverse complement strand
TGCATACAAATATTGGGAACTTGAAAGATGTTTGGATGATGCTGCCTGCCCTGTTGATAATGTAACGAAAGATAATTTGAAATTCTTAATAGGACTAAGACATGAAATTGAACATCAGATGACGTCTCGAATTGATGATTACCTGAGCGCCAGATTTCAAGCCTGTTGTTTGAATTTTAATCATTACATAAAAGATTTTTTTGGTCCAGAAACGGGAATAGATAAGCACTTATCATTTTCGTTACAATTTTCATCCATTTCAGAACCACAAGCGAAGCAATTACAACTATATTCAGATTTACCCAATAATATCTCATCTTACATAACAAATTTCGATGAAGCCATTACAGATGAAGAATTTAATGACCCAAGATACTCATATAGAGTTTTATATATTCCAAAAACAGTAAACAGAAAAGGTCAGGCAGACAAAGTCATTGAATTTATTCCAGCGGATTCACCCGAAGCAAAAGGTCTGAATAAAGAATATAGACTAATTAAAGAGAAAGAAAAGCCGAAATATTCACCTGGCGAAATAGTTACACGCATGCAAGAAAGAGGGTTTGTTAAATTTTATATGTATCAATTTATCAAACTTTGGCAAAGCCTAGATGGGAAGAATCCAGCAAAGGGTTATGGGGTAATGGTTTCCAAAACATGGTATTGGTACGAATCATGGATAGAACAAGTTGAAAAACACTGTTTACAACATAAGAATGAGTATATGCCATGATCTTATACGAATCTGAGATTGAAGAAGTCGCTCTCAAATTGCTGCGCGACGAAAACGGCTATGCCCTGGCCTATGGACCCGATTTGCTGGAAGGAGCCACGCCAGAGCGCGTTTACAGTGATATCGTGTTACAGAACCGCCTGCGCGCTGCCGTTGACCGCCTCAACCCGCGCATTCCAGATGAGGCGCGCGAAGAAGCCTTTAAGAAAGTGCTACGTACCCAGGCCCTCACCGTCATCGAAAACAACGAAGCTTTCCACAGTCTGCTTACCGAAGGTGTGGACGTGAAATTTGGTGTTGGCGAGGGTAAATCGCGCACTGACAAGGTCTGGCTGGTGGACTTTGCAGCTCCGGAGAATAACGAATTTTTAGCCGTCAACCAGTTCACCGTTGTAGAGAATAATACCAACAAACGCCCGGATATCGTCCTGTTCATCAACGGGCTGCCTTTGGTGGTGTTTGAACTCAAGAACGCTGCCGACGAAAATGCCGATCTGCAAGCAGCCTTTCACCAACTGCAAACCTATCAGCAAGTCATCCCCTCCTTGTTTACTTTTACTACCTTTGAGATCATCAGTGACGGCTGGTTTGCCAAAGCAGGCACCATCTCCAGTGATTATTCCCGCTTCATGGAATGGAAGAGTGTAGATGGCGTCCATGTGGTCGATTCCAAACATCAACAGGAATTGGAGCCATTAATCAAGGGGCTCCTGAACAAAACGACCCTTCTGGATGTCATTCGCCATTTCATCGTTTTTGAGAAAACCAAAGAGAAAACCATCAAAAAAGTGGCGGCTTATCACCAATACTTTGCCGTCAATAAAGCCATCGTTTCCACCTTGCGCGCCTCTGCCATTGAAGGTAGCCACTTCGTAGCCGAGCACCCAGCGGTTTATGGCTTGCCATCCGTTGAAGTCCAACCTAAAGGTGATAAACGTGCCGGTGTGGTCTGGCACACTCAGGGCAGCGGCAAGAGTCTCTCTATGGTTTTTTATACCGGCAAACTGGTGCTAGCAGAAGAAATGAACAATCCCACCATTGTGGTGCTAACCGACCGCAATGATCTGGATCAGCAACTTTTTGATACATTTACCAATTGCCAGCAGTTGTTAAGGCAAACTCCCATTCAGGCAGCCAACCGTGAAGATCTAAAAAAATTGCTTTCGGTTGCTTCAGGAGGAATTGTTTTCACCACCATTCAAAAATTCTTCCCTGAAGGAAACAGTAAGGTCTACCCAACCCTGACAGAGCGCCACAACGTGGTGGTGATCGCGGATGAAGCCCACCGCAGTCAATACGATTTCATCGACGGTTTCGCACGTTACATGCGCGATGCTCTACCGAACGCCTCGTTCATCGGGTTCACCGGCACCCCAATTGAGAAAGAAGATCGAAATACTCAGGCAGTATTTGGCAATTACGTAGATGTCTATGATATTCAGCAAGCCGTAGAAGATGGCGCCACCGTACGCATCTTCTACGAAAGCCGATTGGCAAAAATCGAGCTGTCCGCGGCAGATCAGAGAATCCTTGATGAGCGCGTTGAGGAAATTACCGAAGATGATGAACTGACCGATAAGCAAAAAGGCTTCGCCCGTTGGACCAGCAAGGAAGCCGTGGTAGGAAGCACCGACCGGCTCAGGCAGGTGGCAGCTGATATTGTTCATCATTTTGAGCAGCGTACCTCCGCCGTGGAAGGCAAAGGCATGATCGTTTGCATGAGCCGACGCATCTGCGTAGCATTACATAATGAAATTATCAAGCTGCGCCCCCAATGGTACAGTCCCGATGATGATGAAGGCACAATAAAGATCGTAATGACCGGTTCAGCCAGCGACCCACTGGACTGGCAGGAACATATTCGCAATAAAGACCGCCGGAAGTCCATCGGCAACCGTCTGAAAGACCCCCATGACAGCCTCAAGCTACTGATCGTCCGTGATATGTTCTTGACTGGTTTCGATGCACCCTGCCTGCATACCATGTATATTGACAAACCCATGAACGGGCACACGCTCATGCAAACCATTGCCCGAGTAAACCGCGTATTTGGGGACAAAGAAGGCGGGCTGATCGTAGATTATATAGGCATCGCTCAAGATTTGAAAAACGCATTATTAGTGTATGCAGCCAGCCTGGGCAAAGGACAAATCACTTTTAACCAGGAAGATGCTGTAGCTAAGATGCTGGAGTATTTCGAAATCGTGGTGGATTTGTTTGGGCAATTTGATTATCGCCGCTATTTCGAATTAGACCCTAAAGAAAAGCTTAATTTCATCCTAGATGCTGCTAATTACATAGCTGATTTGTCCGAAGAACAAAAGGGCACCGTTGTTCGCAATGGGAAAGAAAGATTCATAGAGAATGTTATTAAATTACAGAAGGCTTTTGGGTTGGCCGTGCCGCACCCCAAAGCGCTTGAGGTCCGCGATGACCTGGCCTTCTTCCAGGCCATCAAAGCACGTTTTGCCAAGTTTGACGAAACAACCAAGACATATACGAATGAGGAAATTGAAACCGCTATTCGACAAATCATCAATGATGCCATCATTTCCAGCGAAGTAGTCGATGTTTTTGATGCCGCTGGAATTCGTAAGCCGGATATTTCCATTCTTTCGAATGAATTTTTAGCTGAAATCCAGGGCATGGAGCGCAAAAACCTGGCACTTGAATTGCTCAAACGCTTGCTCAATGATGAGATCAAAACCCGCGGCCAGATGAATATGGTGCAAGGGCGCAAGTTCTCGGAAATGTTAGCTGAAGCTGTAAAACGTTATCAGAATGGTTTGATCGATTCAGCCAAAATCATAGAAGAATTGATCCGGCTTGCAAAGGACATCCGCGCAGCAGATCAACGTGGTGAACAGTTGAATCTCCAACAGGATGAACTGGCTTTTTATGATGCCCTCGCGGATAACCCTAATGCAGAATCTTTGCTTGGAGATCAAATCTTGAAGCAAATTGCCCACGAATTAACCGAAAGCGTCAGGAATAACACCTCTATTGACTGGCAATATAAGCAAAGTGTGCAGGCAAAATTACGCGTGTTGGTTAAACGTATCTTACGAAAATATAAATATCCTCCTGATGATCCGATAACAGGTGAATATACAGTATCAGTGAATAAAGTTCTGGATCAGGCGAACTTATTGGCGGATTATTGGACAAAAGACAGCTAAGTTATTCATTTTAACAGTGAAATTACCAGGTTATGCTCTTTAATTATCTCATTCAGATTTGGAGTTTAGCATGTCGCACCACAGCTTGAAATCCGGCTACACCGAACTGGTGGAACGCTTGAACCGCTTTCCACAGGGCGCACCGCCTTCCGAATCGCTGTACAAGATCTTGGCCATGCTGTTCAGCGAAAAAGAGGCCGGGCTGGTGGCGCTGCTGCCGATCAAGCCCTTCACCGCCGCCCAGGCCGCCCGCTGCTGGCAAACGGACGTGCTCTCGGCGCGCAAGGTGCTGGACGAGCTGTCCGGGCGGGCCATCCTGCTGGACTGCGAGCAGAACGGCGAGATGGTCTACACCCTGCCGCCCCCCATGGCAGGCTTCTTCGAGTTCTCGATGATGCGCCTGCGCACCGACGTCGACCAGCAAGTGTTGAGCGAGCTGTTCTACCAGTACTTAAACGTGGAGGAGGATTTCATCCGCAACCTGTTCCTGGGCGGCGAAACCCGCCCGGGGCGGGCCTTCGTGCAGGAGGCGGTGCTGAGCAACGAGAATGCCCTGCACGTGCTGGATTACGAGCGTGCCACCCAGGTGATCGAGACCGCCGGCGCCATGGGGGTGGGCCTTTGCTACTGCCGCCACAAGATGGAACACCTGGGCCGCGACTGCGACGCTCCCAAGGATATCTGCATGACCTTCAATGGCTGCGCCGATTCGCTCATCCGCGCCGGCTATGCCCGCCAGGTGGACGCACTGGAAGGTAAGGACCTGCTGCAGAGCGCCTGGGAGCACGGCCTAGTTCAGTTCGGCGAGAACGTGCGTGAGGGGGTCAGCTTCATGTGCAATTGCTGCGGCTGCTGCTGTGAAGCCCTGATCGCACAACGCCGTTTCGGCGTGCTGAACCCCATCCACACCACCAACTTCCTGCCCGCCGTGAACGAAGAGACCTGCACCGGCTGCGGCAAATGCGTGAGCGCCTGCCCGGTGGAAGCCATGGCGTTGGTCTCGGCTAACGATCCGCACCACCCCAGCCAAAAGAAAGCCCGCGTGGATGAAGAGCTGTGCCTGGGCTGCGGGGTGTGCGTGCGTTCCTGCAGCAAGGCCAGCCTCAGCCTCAAGTCCCGCCCGCAGCGCGTCATCACCCCGCTCAATTCCGTCCACCGCGTGGTGATGATGGCCATCGAGCGCGGCGACTTGCAGGACCTGATCTTCGACAACCGCGTGCTGTGGAACCACCGCGCCATGGCCGCCGTGCTGGGGGTGATCCTGAAGCTGCCGCCGGTCAAACAGATCATGGCCACCCAGCAGGTCAAATCGCGCTATATGGAAACGCTCATCCGGAAATTGGGTTACTAGTCACGGTCTGCTATACTTAACCCATGATCGAGATCACCCCTTCTGTAAAGATCGACGATAGCGAAATCCAGCTCGAGTTCATCCGCGCCGCCGGGCCGGGCGGGCAGAACGTCAACAAGGTGGCGACGGCCGTCCAGCTCCGTTTCGACGTCCGCAACTCGCCCTCGCTGACCACGGCGGTCAAAGCGCGCTTGATCAAGCTGGCCGGCAGCCGCGTGACCGAAGACGGCATCCTGATCATCGAAGCCAAACGCCATCGCTCGCAGGAGCAGAACCGGCTGGATGGCATCCAGCGGTTGGTAACATTGATCCAAAAGGCGCTCGAAGTGCCCAAGGCGCACAAAGCCACCCGTCCGAGCATTCGTGCAAAAGCAGCCCGGGTGGACGCGAAAAAGAAACGTGGGCAGATCAAGCGCATCCGCCGCCAAGCGCCGGAGAATTGGGATTAAGCAATCTTTCCAACTCCATCATCAGGTTATCTTGTAAAAGTTATCCGGTTTTCTGCCAAAACGCCATAAATCGTCTATAATCAGGTATCTTTTTAACCCAGAAGCAACCTTTATCCATACTGCGATCATTCATAACTTGTTAATTGCTTGTAAGTAACAAATTCCTACTTTATGCATGATAATAACCGTATATGGAATGATTAATCGTATACATTATTTATACTAATTACAGGTTGATAGAACAGGTCCAAAAATGAATAATAAAAAGCCATTTCCTTTTCGAGCAATATTAGGGGTGGCGGCTTTCATCGTCTTACTTTTCCCATTCCAGCCAACACAAGTCGTCAAAGCAGATGCCACCACTCCCACCAGCACGGAGCACGTTTCCTTCACGCTCAATGATCTGGGGTATACCAGCGATGATGAATTTCAGGGGGTGCTGGTCAGCCGGCAGTATGTTGTGAACCTGCCCCAAAATTGGAATTATTCCCAACCGGCGACGGTGACCGTCCGCTTCAGCCATTCTCCTTCATTGAACTCGCACTCGAGCCTGGCCGTGGATTGGAACGGTACCCGGGTGGGCAGCGTGCTGCTGGATCCGAGTAACGTCGACCAGGGCAGCCTGCAGCTCGAGATCCCGGCCACGTCGTTGGTCGCCGGCTATAACTCGATCACCCTGCAATTCTACATGGGCATCAGTGATAACTTTTGCAAAGATTTCGACAACCCGGCCGTGTGGGCCGTGGTGCACAACACCACATCCTTCGACCTGGCCTATTCTCCCCAACAGCCCAACCTGGACCTGCACACCCTGCCAGGTTTCTTGATCGACCCCAGCCTCATCCGCAAGAACACCGTCACGCTGGTGCTCCCCAACCAGCCGACCGCTTCTGAACTGAACGCGGCCGCCCTGGTGAGCGCTAAACTCGGCCAGATTGCCGATTGGCGCACGCTGGACGTCAAAGCCCTGCCCCTCGAACAATTCCAGGCGCAGCAGCCGGCCGGGAACGTGGTTTTCATCGGTTCGGCGCAGCACCTGGCAGCGCAAAGCGCCAGCCTCTTACCGCCCTTTGTGGGCACCGGTGACTCTTTGCAGATGCGGGACTTGAACGGAAAAAACATTACGCCGGATTCGGGTGTTTTGTGGCTGCAAGCATCACCAAACGACCCGGCTTCGACCTGGCTATCGGTGACCGCGGCGAGTGACGCCGGCCTGCAAAAGGCGGCCAGCGCTTTTGCCACCACCTCCGCCTACGACCGCCTTTCCGGGCCGTTGGGCGTGATCTTGGACACTCCTGCCAGCGATGCAGCGGCCAGCGCCGCCCCCGACTTGAGCTACTCCCTGGCCGACCTGGGCTATGCGGACATCGTCGCCACAGGGATGCGCCAGCAGACCAGCTATATCACCTTCCCCGTGCAACTGGCGTTCAACTCACAGGGAGAGGCCACCTTCAAGCTGATCTTTTCCCATTCGACTCAATTAAACCCTGATCGCTCGTCGCTGGACGTGCTGGTGAACAACGTCCCGGTGACCAGCATCGATCTGAACAGCCAAAACGCGCAGAACGCCGAAGTGGATGTCAAGATCCCCCTGCGCTTGTTGAAACTGGGCGATAACACCCTCACCCTTACAGGCAATATCCAGGTCAACCAATCGACCGAGCAAAGCACGCTGTATTGCACGGATAAATATTATTCCGATTCATGGTTGACCATCGACTCGGACTCCACGCTGTCCTTCCCCACCGGCATCGGCCAAAAGACGGCCAGCCTGGCCGGCTACCCGGCCCTCAACCTGGGTTCCGCCTCGCTCTCGAACCTGGCCTTCGTCGTCCCCGATACGGCCGACTGGACAACAACGACCACGGTATTGCAGGTGGCCAATCGCCTGGGCCGGACGGCTAAAGGGGATCAACTGGCGAACGCCGTGATCCCAGCCTCCCAAGAGGCAGCCACCTCACAGCGACCCTATGAGATCGTCGTCGGGCTGCCGGCGCAGAACCCGGTGATCATGCAGCTCAATGACCTGCTGCCGCAGCCGTTCGAAACAGACATGGTCACCCCGAAAGCGTTGACCGGTGTGGCGAACATTTCGCCCACTTCCGGCTCCCTGGGATATATCGAGTCGCTGTTCACCAAAGACGGCCAATACCGCCTGGTGTTGACAGCCACATCAAACGAAGGGCTTGGTTGGGTGGCCAATGTCCTGAACACGCCGACACTGTACAAGAATTTCGATGGCAACCTGGCCACTCTCTCGAGCCGCACCGAGATCGCCTTCTTCACCATCCAAAGTACGACGTCGCTCGTCTCCAACCAGGCGCCCACAACTACCTCAGCCACCGAGGGTGGACTAAGCCAGTATCCGAGCTGGGTCATCTGGCTGGCCGTGATTATCTTTGTGCTATCGCTCGGCGCACTCTTGTTCATCAGGTTAATGCGGAATCGGAAATGATATGAACACGAATTCCACCCCCAACCAGGATATTTATTCAGCCATTCTGGCGGTCTGGTCGATCCTCGCCGCCAGCGCGGTCATGATGATCGACCAGCAGACATTCATCCTGGCCCTGGCTCTGTTGGTGATGATCGTGATCTTCACCATCACCCGCCCATTTCCCTATTCCTCTGTGTTCTCGACACTGGCCGGTGCAGTGGTCTACCTGGCCGTATATTTTGGCATCTTCCCGTTTTCGCTTGCGTCATTAACCGTCCCGGCCAGTGTGGTGGTGATCTTCGCTGCCACCGCGGGTGTGGTGACGTTTGTGATGCGCCGGATCAATTCCGGGGTGGGTCGGCTGCACACCAACTTGCAGTTGTTGAGCGACCTGGTCCCTTATGACCCCGAAACCGGCCTGCTGCTCTGGCAGCATGCCCGCCAACGGCTGGAAACGGAATTAGCGCGCTGTCGCCGCTACCAGAAGAGTTTCTCGCTCATCATGTTGGAACCCGCCAACACCGCAGATGAATCATTGGGTGACGAAGCCCGCAAGGAGCTCAACCGCCGGATCACCAAGCTGCTCGTCCAAACGTGCCGCACCGACGTGGACACACCGTTTACCGGCCACCATTTTGGCGTGATCCTGCCGGAGACCGAGGCAGCCGGTGCGGAGAAATTTGCCGGCCGTCTGCAGGCAAATTCGGTGCAGATACTGTTGGATTTGCGTATTGCCGTCGTCAGTTTTCCGACCGACGGAGTCACTTCTGATGAATTGATCACCGCCTGTGAAACAGCATTGCAAGCCGCAATCGCTACGGAGCAGACCATCGTCCGCTACGACTCGCTCAAAAAAACCGAAGCGTTGGACGTCGTTGCCCCCAACGAGCCGGAACCGGCTCCGAAGAAGACCAACGATTACCTCGGAACCTTGGAGCCGCACGAATATTTGCTGACGTTCTTGGAATTCGGTAATATGGCGGACATTCCTCTCGTCCAGGAAAACCTGAAAAACATCCAGGAAATCGACCATTTTACTTTGTTGGAATACTCCAAAGGACGATTGGTTTTCAAACTTGCAAGCAAAGCTGCCTTGTTGGATCAACAATTCTCCAACCTCAGCGGACTGCACGTCAAGGCTATTCGCACGGCCGGAAATTCAATCGAGATCGATCTGGACAAATGACAGCCAAAGGAGGGGTGATTGAATAAACCAGTAAAGTCCCCAACACCGCAAAAGAACTGGAAACAACTGGTCCTCGTTATTGTTGAAATCATTTTCTTTTTGCTGTTATGGGCGCTGTTGCTCTTGGGGATATTCCGCGGTTACTTTGTGATCTTGTTGATCGTGGTCTCGGGAATCATGATCTACATCTCTTTTCGTAATCATTCCGAAGATGACTAACGCCTTGGAAATCGCTTCAAACTTTTATTGTTATGCGTGAACTTGAGTTAATACTTTAAGCATCATCATGCGTGTCAACTATTCGTTTCCCCTGATCCGTTTAAACTCACTTACTCCGACCCAACAGGCGTTGAACCTGTTCCCGGAGGAGGCATCCAGGCGCTATTCCGCCGTGCCGCTTAGCCTGGACAAGGATGCCCTTACCCTGGCAACGCCATTTCCGGGAGACGATTCGTTCAAAAGGAACTTGCAGGTGTCGTTACATCGGCCGATCCGGTTGTTTGCCTGTACCTGGGCCGACTACAAAACCTATCAGGCCCGCTGCTATGGAGCCGCATATCCCCACCCCGGAATCTCTGAAATTGACCTGGCAAAGCGATTCCAGGGTGAGGGCACCCCGGATGAAACATCTGAAGCGCAAAAATTCCAACCTTCCACGGCGAAAGCGGTCACCAAAGATGAAAAATTGGAAGTGATGGGGTTA
>JBEKEX010000087.1:0-10065 GCA_050013615.1 Anaerolineaceae bacterium | reverse complement strand
CAACGCGGCTCTGGGCATCGACCGTCACTACATCGGCGGCACGAAGGGTTCCCACATTGTGCTCGACCACCCAGAGCTGTGCCAGGCTATTGGTGAAAACGAATTCTTCTTCGAGAACAAGGACGGGCGCATCGTGTTGATCTTCCCATTCCACGGTCGAATTATCGTTGGCACCACCGATATTCCGGTCGAGAATGCTGATCAAGTCCGCTGCACCGATGAAGAGATCGACTATTTCATCGACCTCGTCTCGCACGTATTCCCGGATATCAGGTTGGGTCGGGAACAGATCGTCTTCCGTTTTGCCGGTGTGCGCCCCCTGGAATACTCCACGGCAAAAACCACTGGCCAGATCAGCCGTGACCACAGCATTCATGAAGATAGCTTCAGCAATATCCCTGTCTATTCACTGGTCGGCGGCAAATGGACCAGTTACCGGGCTTTCTCCGAGCAGGTGACCGATAAAGCCCTGGGGTTCCTGGGCTTGCAACGAACGAGAGACACAAAGAAGCTGGCAATTGGCGGTGGACAGGACTATCCGACGGATCAGGAAGCTCAGACACGTTTAATCGAGACCATTGCCCGCCAGGGAAAGTTGGAAGAGTCCCACGCCAGGAAATTGTTCGAGCGCTATGGTACGCGTGTTCTCACGATTGCCGGTTACCTTGCGGCTGCCCCCGACCAACTCCTGAAATCTCACCCCGATTGGACGCGGCGTGAAGTTGAATTCATTGCCGAGCACGAGAAGGTCATCCACCTGGACGACATCCTGCTGCGCCGTTCGACACTGGCCTGGCTGGGCGAAGCTTCTCTTCAACTGGTGCAAGAACTCACCGGAATCCTGGCCCAATCTCTAGGTTGGGACAGCGCACAAGAAAAAGTCGAGTTGCAGCGTACACTTGAAAAGTTAAAAGAAGAGCACGGAGTTGTGCTATAAGGCGCGATGTGATTGTGCCGACCCACGAATTCGGCTAGAATGAAATGTCAGGCTGGCAGATGCGAAATAAAGCCGCTTCGTAGACCTGTCCACATCCCATCCCACGGGTTACACAAACCTGGTCGGACCTTTAATGGTCGGAAACAAAAATCCCTCAGCAAAGGGGTTTTTTGAGACTGATTGCCTGGCAGGATTCGGACCAGCGATCAAAGAATCAGAGCATATTAGCGATCGATAAAGCAGAACATTGCTATATGAAATATCAAGCATCCATTCTACTGGAGTGAATAATCGAGGTCGGTTACCGATCATTCAGATAAGAATACGATCAATCGAATAAGCGAATCTGAGGATTGAAAGATTCGTGATTTTTGGCAAATTAGCATGAAACAAAACAATCAGGGATTCCCCCTTTAGCACGAGTACGTAACAACACAAACCTAATGATCCCTTTATTTAGGTTCAGTAAACTAATATGGGCTGTTAGTAATGGAATATGAACCGGAAGCAAGGTCCACTTCCAGCATCGCCCAATCATTTCCATTGTCCCAACGCAAGGTAATTGAGGAGTCGGGGGTTTCTGGCATACTGAACGATCCATTAAAAGCTGGATGTTGATTCCGAAAGCGAATTAACTCGAACAGCGATTGAACCACGGGGCGCTGCACGGCACGATCTATCTCGTCGAGGGCGAAATAATGTCGGTTGATATCGCGCCCTACACCACTTTTAGCCAGTAAGTTCATATCATTCTCACCCGCCAGCAATCCCACGTAATAGATCTGTGGTATACCAGGAGCGAAGAATTGGATTGCCCTTGCCAGTAAATAGTCACTATCATTACGTCCTAGGGCATCATAGAAGGTACAGTTCACTTGATAAAGGTCCAGGTTGGACGCAGCTGCGCCGCTGGCCAGGCGGCTTTGCCCGTTGCTGTTGGTATGAATTTTTTCAACCAGAGCAGCCAACTCCTCGGGGGGAATGATACCAGGGCAGCCCTGTGAGTCGCTGCCATCAATACCAACATCAATCATACCGATACCATCATGTGTATCTAACACAGTGATGGCATTACGAGGGCTGATTTCCAACCATTGTTTAAGGTATCGGCTGGTATGGTTGAATATGGCATGTAACACCAGGGGGGGCAGAGCGAAATCATAAACGCGATCCACCTGACGGGCAATTTCAATCTGTCGACGATAGTGAGAGTGGATCTCAACAAGCACTTCCATTCCCAAATTCGCTGCCTGCCGAGTGAGGTATTCAATGAAATCAATGGTCTCAGGGATCATAAAACAACTGGTTCCAGCCTTCTTTACGGCATAGCCAATTGCATCCAGCCGTACCATACGGATACCGTTTTCGTGCAAGGTTCGTAACACAGATTGGAGGTAAGCTTTCCCCTCCGGATGCAAAACATTTATATCAATTTGTTGTTTCGAAAAGGTCGTCCATAGCAAGCGCTTTTGTTTATTCTTTAATGTGACGTAAGAAAAAGGCAAACCTGGTCGTGGACGATAGATGGTTAACAAATCGGCTTCAGAAGCACCATTCGGAAAGATACTACCCATCGTAAGGAACAAGTCCCTATAGATCGAAGCGTCGCCTTTCTCATAATAATCCTGGAATTCCAGAGAGGAAGAAGAAACATGATTGACGATCAGGTCAGCCATTAAATCCACGTCCCGCCCCAATTCTTTGATGTCTGTCCAATTCCCCAAACTAGGATCAACCTTAGTATGATCGATAGGGTCAAAACCTGCATCCACACCTTGAATGGGAAAATAGAAGGGGAGAATATGAACGCCGCCAAACAGACCATTGAGTGGTCCCTTGAACAAACGATGCAATACTTTTATATCGCCTCCCCCCAAGCGATTGGCATACGTGATGAGCTGTACAGTGTTTTTCATAATCTTATTCCATGCGATAGTGTATCAGTAGTGGATAACCAGGTTTCCATTCAAGGCATATCGCATTTCAATTGGTCCTAATTCTTGTAATTTTTTCCGTGAAGCTAATCCAATATACACTCTTCTAAACCCTTCCGCCTCAAAGTCTGAGAGTAGCAAGTTGAGTAGGACAGGCCAAAATCACACCTACAGTTCCAGCATATATTGAAATACTCGATCATTTAGGCCTGGCAATGGTTCATGCCCATAATCAGGGTATATCGTCATTGTCTTGGGAGAAACGATCTTGTTATATACGGCAAATTGGGTTGAAGGTGGGCAAACGGTGTCCATCAAGCCAATCGTCCAATTCACTTCTGCCTGGATGCGGGGAGCCAGAAATTGAATATCGATATAACCTAACTTCTCAAAGACCTTATCTTCAAATTTATGCGTGGGGTCGGAATGACGAAAATATTCTTGTAGTTCTGCGTAAGCATCTTTTGCCTGGTCCATTTCCCAAACTCGCTTGTAATCACTGAGAAAGGGGTAAACCGGTGCTACCCGCTTGACGCGGGGCTCCAACGCTGAACAGGCAATAGTCAAAGCGCCTCCCTGGCTGCCTCCTGTTGCGCCTACTCGATTCGCATCCACATCAGGCATCTCCATAATAATCCTGGCAAGCTGGGCAGTATCAAGAAACACTTGCCGGAAGAGCAGCTTTTCCGGTGAGCCTTTCAGGGCATCGTCCAACCCGCGAATAATATGACCATGAAGCGTATTGCCGGTAACATTACTCCTATCCTCCGATAATCCTGCCTGACCGCGACAATCCAAGGCAGCCACGGTAAAACCTGCCGCGGCGTAGCCAAGCTTATCGAACCAGTCTCCAGAATCCCCTGTATATCCGTGGAACAGTAATATGGCAGGATGGGAGGATGGAGCATTCGCAGGGCGCAGCAATTTGGCGTGAATGCGGGCGCCTCCTATCCCAGTAAAAAACAGATGAAAACACTCAATATGGGGTGCCTGAAATTCAGCCGGGGTTAATTCGACTTGCGGATCGACCGCTCGCATTTCTGTCAGGCTCTTATCCCAAAATGAATCGAAATCCAAAGGGCACGGATTTTTGCCCCGATATGTTTTTAACTGTTCGATAGGTAAATCAAAGGTCAGGGGCATTTCCGGCTCCTAGGCTGTCATGAAAATAATGGAAGGTAATTGCCATATTAATTTATTGCACCTTTTACTATTCAGTCAATTAAATGTTTTTGGTTATCCTATTGTTGTTAGTAGGTGCATCGACTACAGATTTTGACCAGCGAAAACATCAGAGCTTGAAAATATATAATCAATGCAACCAAGAAGTTGGCAAACAAAATCGCATTGTTTTACCACTGTTCCCGGATGGACAATACGATATGCTTGAGGCAGTGATCAGAACGAGAGATAGGCTGGTCAGCGCGATAACATGCAGTTCAAAAGGCCACCGCTATCCCTTGACCGAACCTTGGAGCAGCGCCGCGATGATCTGGCGCTGGAACAGGATATACAACACAAGGGTGGGTACGAGGATCAGAATCGTGCCGGCGCACAGCAAGGGGATATCGGTGGCATAGTGGCCCTGGAACGCTCCCAGCGCACCGGCCATCGTTCGCTGATTCGGGTTCTCGACGAGTACCAGCGCAAGAAGGAACTGGTTCCAAGTCCAGATGGACATCAGGATCCCGAGCGACGCAATTGGCGCCCGCGCGAGCGGAACGTGGATGCTCCAGAACATGTCCCAGGTGCTTGCACCGTCAACGCGGGCCGCATCCGAGATCTCGGTCGGCATGTTGACGAAATGGGCTCGCATCCAGTAAACGGCAAAGGGCATATACAAGCCGATTAGCGGCAGCACAATGGCAAACCGAGTGTTGTAAATCCCTATCGAACGCTCCAAGAAGTATATCGGAATAATGATCCCCGGAAACGGGAGGGTTAGCCCGAACACAAACAGGAAGAGCAGCACACGCGCGCCAGGGATCCGCAGGAGGCCGATGGCGAACCCGGCCATTGTCGAGATGACAAGAGATACGGGTACAACAGCGAGGACAATGAACGTGCTCGACAAGAGGTCCGCGGACATGTCCGCTTCGTTGAATGCCTCCACGAAGTTACCCCACTGCGGGTGTGCAGGCCATTCGAGCCCGCCAGGCACAGTCCCCGATGGATGCAGCGCGGTCATGAAGATGCTGACGAAGGGTAGGATTGTGAAGGTCATCAGCACCAAGAGGAAGGCCCGGCCCGCCCAGAGCTCGCCGCGAGCAACCTTCATCGCGCACTCTCCCGGCTTAGCCACTGGATCGGGATGATGACCACGACAACGAGGATCATGAGCATGACGGCTAGAGCAGATGCCAAGCCCACAGATCGCTGGGCGAACGCAAGGACGTAGATCTGGATCCCGGGTACCGCCGTCGCGTTGCCGGGTCCACCGGCCGTCGAGACGTAGACGATATCAAACGCAGCGAGTGCGGCGATCACGGTGACGGTCAGGCACACGCCTATCTCGTTTCGGAGAAGCGGGATAGTGATCGAGAGAAATTCCCTTAACCAGTCGGCACCATCGATCCTGGCAGACTCATAAAGGGATGGGTCCACTTTCCCCATGCCGGTCAATAGCAGGACTGTGCAGAATCCCAGCAGCACCCAGATCCCGATAACCCCGACAGCCGGGAGTGCCAAGTGGAAGTCGCCGAGCCAGGCACGCGTGATCGCGCCGAGCCCGATGACCTGAAGCAGCTGGTTGATCAAGCCCGGGAGGGCCAGCAGCCAGCCCCAGATGATGCCGGCAGCGACAAGCGGAATGACCTGGGGCAGGAACAGAACCGTTCGAGCTATTGCTCCGAGCCGCCCGGTCGCCACGCGGTTAATCACGCTCGCGACGATGAGACCGAGTCCTACTGGAATGAAGCTAAACCACACGACCAGCAAGAACGCGTTGTAGATCGTCCCAATCAAGTTAGGAACTTGGAAAATAGTCAGGTAGTTCTTCAATCCGACCCAGATCGCAGGAGTAACGCCGTTCCATTTATAGAACGAGTACTTGACAGTCAGCACGAGGGGTGTGAGCACGAACAGCGCATACATCGCGAGGGCCGGCAAGATAAACAGCCAGCCAACAAAGGTCTCCCAGCGGACCTTCCAGTGCAGAAAGGTCCGCCGGGAGAGTACGGGAGCCGCGAGACGGTTGTCTGAAGTCATAGAAGATGTTAACGGTGATTTCGAAGGCGTAGTCATCGTCACGCGGCCCTATTTACTACTGCTGAGCCAGTTCCCGCAGATACTCGGCCTGGACAGCTTTGAGCAACCCGGCCGCATCCTCCTGCCCGCCGACCATCTTCTGGAGTTCGGGCGTCCAGCCTTGGGCGAAGATCGAGCTGGTTGAGTTTGCGATGAAGTCCATTGCCGTGCCAGCCTTATTGATTACGGCTCCGGCAGCGAGCGTGTCGTTAGTGATCGAGCCCGCAGTCACGGTCGGCATCGTCGCATCCGACGGACCACCGGGATTCGAGCCACCGACGGCGACATCGATCTGGCGAGCCGTTGGGTTCGTGGCAACCCAGTTGAGGAAGAACGCAGCGCAATCAGCGTTCTTCGCCTTAGCTGCAATGCCATAGGTCAACGGAGAAGACATAGCTGCCGGGTCACCACCAGCCGTTGCGGGTGGCATCAGGAAGAACCCTACATTGCCAGCCATATTCTTGTCGTAGTCAGCGTTCTCCCAGTCGCCATTGAAAGTGAAGACGCCCTCGCCCTTAACGAAGCGGGCGTTGGAGTCGGTGTACTCAATGGCATTGATGTCAGTAGGGAAGTAGCCGTTCTTGATCCACTGCTGGAGGTCCTGGGCGGCAACCAGATTCGATGCAGTGTCGATCGTGGCGCCTGGCTTCTGGAAAATCCAGTCGTTGATCGGGCCGGTCGGGCCGACGGACGCCATAAGCGCCTGCAGCGGGAACGCGAGTCCCATGCCGCTCTTGGCGCTACCCCATTGCATGATCGGGAGAAGTCCGGCCGCCTTCGCCTTCGCGAGCAGGCTTTCGAAATCAGCGAGCGTCTGTGGGGGCTGTGTCATCCCGATCTGAGCGGCCAACTTCTTGTTGTAGAAGACGCCGGTCAGGCTGTAGTTGAGGCCCCATGCATAAAGCGTGCCGGAACCGCGGGTACCGTCCGCCGCGAGCCGGTTCTGGTTGATCTGCGCCATCGGCCATTTGTCCCAACCAAACTGTGTTGCATAGGTATCCAGATTCATCAAGAGGCCGTCCTTGGCGTATGATACCATGGTCGGTAGGCGGAGCAGATCGGGCGGGTTGTCACTCGCTAGCAAGAGCGGCGCCGAGGTGATGAGATTCGCGAACTGGTCCTGGCTGATATTCCAGGTGACGTTCGGGTATTCCTTAGTAAATTCTTTGGAAAGCTGAAAGGGCAGATCGAAACCGGTCTCGAAGTAGCCGTTCAGCACGACAGGAGCCGTCCCGCAATTCGGGACTGCAGCTGCTTGAGCTACCGTCGGTGCCGTGGTTGGCACCGCTGTGTTAGCAACCGTCGTGGCGGCGGGAACCTGTGTGGCGGCAGGGGCAGCAGTTGTTGCTGGCGTCCCGCATGAGGTTAGCAGCATGGATGCCAGGATCAGCAGGCTCATCCACGAAAATAACACAGACTTCTTGTCCATTTCTTATTCTCCTTTCAATTATCATCTCAAATTGTGGATTTGGTGAAGGGATCTAGATTTTAGCTTTTGTAGATGCGTATACATACCTCCTTAATATTGAGTAGGGAAATTGTAATTTAATGTAAGAAGTTACATGAAAGCACTTTCATTCGTAATATACATTGTTTCAAAACAAAAGTCAATATCCAATTTTCTGCTTATGCGGTTTTGCGTTCGATTATGTTGAGCGGGATCTTGACATGTCTTGGTAACTGGGAAGATGATTCTATTTGTGCAATTAATATTTCCACCGCCAGCCCTCCCGATTCATCCAAGTGCTGGCTAATGGTTGTCAAGTCTGCGTACTCAGCCCAATCAAGGTCATCAAAACCAATCACAGCAAGCCGTTCCGGTACCCCCACATTCAGTTGGTGAGCTGCCTTGAGCACGCCTAGAGCCTGAAAATCAGTTGCCGCGAAAATAGCGGTCGGCGGCTCTGGAAGGCTGAGTAATTCTCTGGCAACCTGGCGGGTTTGTTCCTGTGTATATGGGGCAAGACGCACAAAAATATCAGGGAGATCGATCCCGGATTCCTTTAGCGCCTGCCGAAATCCCCTTAAACGTAAACTCACAGGATGAATGGAATATTCCGGTAAATCGGTATCGCCCAAAAAAGCGATTCTGCGGTGGCCTTTTTTGAGCAAATAAGTAGCTGCCATGTAACCACCTTGCACATCGTCAATCTCAACACAGTTCAAGTCGGGATGTGGGTATTCGATCAACACAGTGGGCAAGTCATGGTCGATCAGCCGGTGCGCTTCCGCGTCACCGATTTGCAGGGACAAAATGATCAGTCCATCCAGGTTACCAGTCAGCGGCAAGTTGGAAAGATACCGTTGTAGATGGTCGGTCGAATCAACGGTGTAAATGACCAGCTCAAAATTCTTGGGTGATAGAGCACCTGCAATACCGCGCAGGCGCTGTATGAACGATGGCGCCGTGAAGAAGGGAGTAATAACACCAATGCGACCGTTCTTCTGCATCGCCCGGGCGCGCGCCTCTGCCTTCGGCACAAAATCCAATTTATCAATGGAAGCTAGCACTCGTTTTCGCGTCTCGGAATTGACCTTGTCAGGATCATTCAACATGCGCGAAACGGTGGTAATACTTACTCCAGCATGTTTGGCAACATCATATATGGTGGGGTTCTTATTCTTCTTTTCCATAAAAATACCAAGCGGAAATGAAAGCACTTTCAGTCTATCATCTGATATCTGAGTTGTCAACTCAACTTGCTATCGCTTTTACAGAAAACGATCTCACTGAAACAACTTCAGAGTCCTGACACTCATCAGCAGCCAGACAAATCAGTGTACATTCCCTTATATATTTGGGTCATCAAGAAAATCAGCACTATATATGGGGGAAACAAAAGATATGGCAATTTTGGGGGACAGACATCCCTTATCAGTGGGGTCGGGGTCCCACGAAGAGGATGTATTCAATCCTTAGATAAATTACCATGACAGCCCCCAAATATGGGGGCTGTCATGTCCATCTATTTCTGTGCTTTTTATTTGACTTCATTCAAGTCATGCACAAATCACTGTAAAAGTTTTACATCCTTACTTTTTGTCGGGCATGGAGATCGTACCATCCCAACTGTTGAGCACTTTGGCTTCACGTGTCTCCTCCTCGGAAAACCAGTGAGAAGTAACGGTTTTTAGTTCCGTAAAGAAGCGCACGCCGTCCGTACCCATCGTATGCAGATCCCCAAAGAACGAGTTCTTGTGACCGGTGAATCCGAACATGCCCAACGGGACCGGGATGCCTACATTAACACCCACCATGCCTGCGTGCGTCCGGCGAGCAAACTCACGAGCGTAAAAACCGCTCTGGGTGTAAATTACCGATCCATTACCAAACTCATTGGCATTCATGAGGGCTAAGCCTTCCTCGAAGTCCTTGACCCGCTTGATGCACAACACCGGACCGAAGACCTCCTGATCTCCAATCGCCATGCCCGGCTGCACGTGATCGAAGAGAGTCGGCCCCAGGTAAAAGCCTTTTTCGTAGCCTTTGACCGTTACCCCGCGCCCGTCCAGGACAAGTTTGGCGCCCTCTTCGACCCCTTTCTGGATCCAGTCGGTCACGAACTGGCGATGTCCGGCATTCACCAGGGGTCCCAGTTGGCTGGACTTATCATAAGCGGGCCCGATCTTCAGATCCTGCATCATCTTGACCAGCAATGCCACCAACTGGTCGGCGATGGCCTCCTCCACAACTACCGTGGGAAGGGCCATGCATCTTTCACCAGCACAGCCGCAGGCCGAGTTGACGATGCCGCGTGCCGTGCGCTCAAGAGCTGCATCCCGCAGCACAATGGCATGGTTCTTCGCTTCGGTGAGCGCCTGGACGCGCTTCCCGTTTTCTGCAGCGGTGGCGTAGATGTGCCGACCGACCGAGGTGGAGCCCACAAAGCTCACACCCTTCACGTCGGGATGCTTGAGCAGGATCTCCGCCTCGTTTCGACTGCAGGT
>JBEKEX010000086.1:0-10070 GCA_050013615.1 Anaerolineaceae bacterium | reverse complement strand
CCTGCGGCGGCCAGGAAAGCAGGGTTTATCAAACGCAGCCGGCCGCGCCGGTCGCAAATGAACGTGGGATCAGCAACACTATTAACCAGGCTGGCATATTGCCGATATTCAACTTCCCCGGCGAACACACCCTGGCGGGCGATGAGGCCAAACCCCAGCATGACGGTTACCCACAGCCCCAACGGGCTGAGCTGGCCGGAGAATTGCGAGGTAAGCAGTGAATACCAGCCCAGGACGAGCGTGGTAAGGATGGGGAGCAATGCCTGTATGCGCGCGGCAACCCGTGCGAAGAGGGTGGGCAATTGGGAAAGGTTTGAGTCAGTGGAAGTGTATGCAGCCAGAGCCAGCAAGAAACTGCTCGCCACCCAACCTGCATCTACCAATGTACCAATGGAATACGAACCGCTTTGTACCAAGGCAACATAAGTCAAATCGGAGGGCATACGTGCCAACAAGCCCAGAGCGATCCAGATAAACGGATGCGATTGGGATTGCGGCTGGCTGAGCAGAAATAAGTTCATCATGACCAGCAGCAAGACCAGATCTGCGATCGGACGTGACCAGGTAAAAAGTGAATTGCCGGTCGAGCTCTGAGCAGCTTCCATGACGGGCTGGAAGACGATCAGCCAGACGAGGGTGAGAACGGCGGCGGTGGTGATGAAAGTGTCGAAGAAGAGCTTGAGCCGACCGTACTCGCGGCGCAGAATGCGCGGAAACAGGATCAAGCCAATGCCCAGCGCCACAGACCCCAGCAGATAGATCATGTTGAACAGATCAGGTTGGGTGGATGCCCCGGTAGAAGTAAAGGATAACACTTGCCAGACGATGCCGGCAGTCAACTCGATCAGGATGCCGGCTGCGATCCAGCGCCAGGCGATGCGTCCATTTGCCGTGGCGCGAAGTGTATCGCCGGCTTGAAGCGCCAATGCTATAGCCAGACAGGCCGCGAAGACAATAGAAAGGCTGCCGGCCAGCACGCGTTCCCAGCTATTCACCTGACCCCAGACCAGCCAGATAAGGTACAGGATCAGGAAGCCGAGGCCAGCCAGTACCCAATTCCACTGCCGGCTCTTTGAATTACCCACCAGCGTGCCATTCATAGCATCATTTTAACAGATTCCGCAAATAGGGGGATATCGAAATGGCGTCGCACCTTAAAAGGTCTCACCCCTACTAAATCACCAGAAGCGGGCTTAGCAGCAGCATCAGTCCATTGAAGAGGATGTGCGCCAGGATGGCCGCGGGCAGACCGGACCGCTGCCGTACCAGACCCAGGCCAATGCCCAGCAGGAACGCCGGCAGCCACAACAGTGGGCGCATCGGCAGGCAAGCGAATATCGCTGCCACCCCGGTATTTGCCAGAAGGGGAGCAGTTTGTTTCTGCCAATGATCCAATAGAAGCCCACGGAAAAAGACTTCTTCTGCCCAGGGAGCCAGTGTAAGAGACACCAAGGCCAAAATAACAAAGAGCGGGAATGGGGTGGCGGCAGTCGCCATATTACCCAAGTCCAACCAGGGTTTGGAAATCGAAGCCGCTATGGACTGGATAAAGGTAAAAACCAACCAGAGCGCCAGGCCGCCCAAAACACTGATGACGAGCGATTTGCCGGTTGGTAGATAGAATCTGAGCCACGACCCAATTCGCTTCCAGATGGGCGTTGGGGTGTGACCATCCGTTGGCGGGGAGGAAGCGGATGCAATCCACACAGCGAAGGTCAATACCAGTACCTGCCAATAAAACACCCAGGGCTGCCAGAGAGAGACCTCGGGCTGAATCAGAAACTCGGCTGACAAGCTTTGTCCCGGGCGAATAATGGTGTGGGCGACGAGGGCAAAGGTCACCGCGATGATGAAGGATGGCAGGATTGCCAACCCCAGCATGAGCCCCGGCACGAGCGAATTATTGAAAAGGCGCGGCTGCCGGCGGAAGAAGAAAGCCAGTCCCCCCAGGCCCAGCGCCAGCAGGAATATGGCGATGCCGGCAAAAGCGATCAACTGCCAGCGGGTGGATAGGGAGGCAGTGACCAGGGAATCCAGGCCGAACCACAGAGCAGTTGCCAGAAGTGCCGCGCCCAGCAGAATAAGCAAGGTGACCCGCCGGGGAAGGCGGGCCACTGTTGCTTTCAGCTTGTCATATATATCAAGTAACACTTACTAACATTCTTCAGAACCGCATTTTTCTGTGGGTGTAGACGTGATGGTCGGCGTGACGGTCGGCGTCGGCGTGTTGGTCGAGATCGGTGTCCTGGTCGGCGTCTGCGTTACCGTGGCAGTGGATGTCGGCGTGAGGGTCGTGGTGGGAGTGAGGGTCGGCGTAGAAGTCCGGGTCGGCGTTAGTGTTACCGTAGACGTAAGCGTCGGTGTGGGGACGGTGGCGGTGGCGGTGGGTGTCTGTGTGGCCGTCTGAGTCGGTGTGGGGACGGTGGCAGTGGCGGTCCGCGTAGGTGTGGGTGAGGGGACGGTGGCGGTGACGGTGGGCGTACGTGTAACGGTAGGCGTGGGGACGGTGGCGGTGACGGTGGGCGTCTGTGTGACCGTATTGGTAGGTGTGGGGACGGTGGCCGTCCGCGTGGCCGTCCGCGTCGGTGTGGGGACGGTGGCGGTGGCAGTGCGCGTATTGGTAGCCGTCCGTGTAGGTGTGGGGACGGTGGCGGTGAAGGTGAGCGTGACTGTGGGTGTTCGTGTAACAGTGGGTGAGGGGACGGTGGCGGTGACGGTACGCGTGCGTGTAACAGTGGGTGAGGGGACGGTGGCGGTCACGGTCGGCGTGCGTGTAACGGTGGGTGTTTGAGTGACCGTACGCGTGGTGGTGGGGGTTAGGGTAACGGTGGATGTTCTGGTGGGCGTCAGGGTTGCGGTCGACGTTAGAGTGACAGTCGACGTCCGGGTGGGCGTTTGGGTGTTGGTGGGGGTGGGAGTGATGGTGGTCGTTGGCGTCGGCGTGGGAGCTGTGATGTTGAACGTGTCGACGATCACGGAAGACTTGGCACGGGTATCGGTATTACGCGCCAGCACCACCAGGGTATAGGTGCCGCCCTGGATGGTTTGGGCATTGACGATCCCTTGCAACCATTGATCTATCCAGGGTGATTTGGTGTTGCAGCTTGTAGTACCGCCAAAGATGCAGAACGGGGAGGCACTCGAATTAGACCAACTCACCAGGTAGCCGCTGGAATTGTAGACGAAGAAGTAAACGAAGTTCACATCGGTGTCGTTGGTGTTTACAATGGCCCGGATGGAGAAGGGGCCGTTGATGGCGTTCTTGTCGGTAGAGTATTGCAGGTTGATGGTGGGAGCTCCCCTGCCGGTCATGGTCATTGTGCAGGGTACCGACGTGCCGCCTACCCCGATGACACTGTAATTGACCGAGCCGGTGAAGTCACTGGGGGCGTAGTATAGCAAGCCCAGGTTGCTGCCGAGAGACGGTGGAGTGAGCGATAAGGCCTTGGTGGGCACACCGGTGGCCGGTGCGGGATATGAATTGAAATAGGGCGTGGCATAAAAGCTGAAGGGATCCTTGTAGGTCCACTGGAACCAATCGCCATTTCCTACGACGGCCGTGGGGTGGATACTATAAGGCGTAGAGAAGGTATAACTATAGGAGTTGTTGCCGGTATCCGGTGCATTGTAAATGATGTTCGCATCATTATTCCACGAGAAATAATCGAAGATTCGGTTCGAATTGGGACTGGCGTATTCATTGTGCCAGGCCCCGGTGTAGCTCATGCCGGCGCCGGTAATATTGATGGTATAAGGTCCGTTGTTCAGCAGGAAGGAGGCCAGCGAATCGCCGCCCGCGAGATAGGTATTAAAAGTCAGGTCTTCTCCGGAATTGGTGTAGAGGTTGGTAATATTGGTCAACTGGTCGCAGCCCGGCGTCACGGTGGGAGTGGCCGTGACCGTGGGCGTCGCGGTGGCTGTAGCGGTGTTGGTCGGTGTGAGGGTATCCGTGGGTGTTGTGGTGATCGTATCTGTCGGAGTTAGGGTGAGGGTAAACGTGGGGATAAAGGTCATACCGCCGGTCAAACCGGTGACACGCGCCGTGCGGAACTGTTCCACCAGGGCTTCACGTTCGGCGGTGAGTTTGAGGGTGGGCCACCACGAGCTGAGGAAAGGAGTGATGAGTTGGTGGCGGTAGGTGAGGGTGACACGCACGCGGTCGCCCGGGCCGCCGGGATCATCCACGGCGCGGACGATAGACCCAGTAGCCTGGCTGACTTCCTCGCATGAATCCGGGAACTGGTAAGCCGAAAAGTCCGTAACCGGATGAGGCATGAAATAGAACGGGTTGGGATCCAGGCCAAAATGGTTGGCGTTGGGCATGATACGGTTACTGCAAGTGGTGATCCAGAAATACCCCGGTTGGCTGGGGTCACCGCGATAGTCCTGATGGAGGGTATTGGGGGTGGAAGAAAAGGCATCTGCCAGGTATGCCTTGTAGTCCCCCGAGATGGCAGTATTCGGATCCCAGGCCAGGCCCATGGCCCCGGCCAGGGCCGTGTCGCGAATGGAGAGGAGACGGGCATAGTCCTGCAGGTCAGCCGTTAGATCCTGGTGGTTATCGATGCTATCCTCGACAATGCAGTCAGCAGAACCGTCTGCCAGGTCATCGGCAGCGATGCCAGGATCGACGCCCGGCTTATCCAGTGCGGCATCGGCATACTGGCAATAGTTGGCGTTGAAATCGCCGGTCACGGCATAGCGCACGGCAAAGCGCGCCCCGTTCTCCAAAGCCAGCCAGGCTTGCAGGATGCGGCCGAACTCGATGATGCCGAAGACCATGAGCAGCAATAAAGGCAAGGCGATGGCGAACTCCACCAGGGTCTGGCCGGGGGCGGCCCGCATGTGTTGCATCAATTGGTTGGTCAGTCGTTTGATCGGTTTCATAAGGATTATTCCGTGATCCGGGTATAAATGCGGTTGGCGATATCCTCGTAAATGGACATCAGATTGGCGCCGCCACTCGCATAATAATAGTTGCCACAAGACATTTTGGTTGTAACACTGGGTAGGGTACAGGGGTCGGTGATGCGGTCGCCATCGTCGCCCACGGCGGCCATGTAGCGCAGCAATTGCTCGCCGATATAGCCTGATGTACCTGGGTCGCCGCCGACCTCGCTGCCCAGGCCGATGGTATAAATGGCCAAATCGTTGCCGCGCGGCTCATTTGGGTTGGTGGATTTGGTCAACGCTGCGTTATCGGTCATATCCAGGGCATAGTCGAGGGAATTGTAATCCGTCGTATTGGGGGCTGTCTCATAGTTATCGGTATCCCCCGCCTGGTAGGTGGCGTGGATTGTGGGCGGGCAGGTGGTCCAAGAAGTATCGATGCAAGTTCGAGGTGTTGTCGAAGAAATCCAGGAAGTAGGAGCGCAGAGATTCAACCAATTCGTACTGTTCATTCCGGGGTTACCGTTGCAAAAACCGTTGGGGTATGCCGCGGGGACCCCACCGAGGGTGCTCTGTGTATCGCCCAGGCCGCTGCCGCCCGAACCGGCGGTATCGCTGAGGTTCACCAGGCCATCCGAAAGGTAGACCATGACCCACACGGAGCCGGAACGGCCCTCACTGCGCAGGATGTTGGACGCCAGGCGGATGCCGCAGCCGCTGCAAGTGGAGTTGGGGGAGAGGGAATAATAGGTGTGGCCAACACCCGCAGAATCATATAGCGTGGTCTTGGTCTTATCGATGTAGTCCGTTTCATTGGAGTTTTCATTGGTTTGCCAGGTGGCGTTATCATAAGCATCCAGCGTGTTATCGTCGTCGCAGGGGATGCCGCCCCAGCCATAGAGGTCCTGGGTTCTATCCCAATGGGCATAAGGGCCACTGGAAGGGCAGTTAGCGGGATCGAAGGGCAGAGCAGGATCGGCGTCCTTACCATCACCATCCCGGTCTTCGGGGTTGACAGGGTTGAAGGCCCAAAGACCCTTACCGCTACCATCTGGTTCGCCTGGGGTCGATTTCCAGTTCGGCCACAAGTACCTCAAGGGTGCATCATGGTGGACTTTAATCGTGTTAATCGCGGCAGAAGCTTCCTGGAGATGGGTTTCCGTGGCCGGATGATCATCCTCGCCGAGCTTAAATATCTCCTGTGCTTTCGAGTCAAAGGTAACGATGGATACCTGGTCGTAACCGCTGAAAAGGTGGGTCAACAGGGCTTGTGCGGCGGTTTTGGCATCTTGGAGAGGTTGGCAGCTATTGCTCACATTGCAGCCGGCGTAATTAGGATTGCCAGTAAGGGGATCGTTATCGGGATCAAAAGCATTCCTTAGAAAAGGACAAGTCCCACTGTGACACATGTCATGCTGAGTGTCGATGGACATGGAGCCGGAGACATCGAACACGAGCACCAGGTCCACGGAGGCGGCCTCGGCGATGGAATTGGTACTCAAGCGCGCCCACTGGAAACCGAGCAGACTCAGGAAATACAACGGCGCCTTTTGCGTAGCCGATATGTACACCAGCTTGCGGGCCGACTCGACGGGTGTGTTGGGACATTTGTTATAGAAATCGGGGTAGGTGGTTTGCAGACTGGCATCGCGTATGCCATCGCCGTTGGCATCACAGATCAACACGGTGAGATCCACCTCGCTCAAGTCCACGTTGTGCAGCCTGAGCACTTCGGAGGCGGCGGCGGTCATGCTGGTCAGGCGCTGTGGCACCGTTTCGGTATCCGCATGCAGTTTGAAATCATTGGCAGCGGCCACAGCGGCAGCGTCCACGGCGCGTTTGAGCTGGCCGTAGGTGACGTACAACGAACCGGCATCCACTGCCAGCCCGACGAAGAAGAGCAGGGCCAACAGGGACACGCCAAAGATCACCAACACCTGGCCTCGAGCGGCGCGATGCCGTTCTTTAAGGCTAAGGGGTGGGCGTCGGGTTTGCTGCAGGAAGGGGCATAAGAGAGTACGCATCGATTTGTATGGGGTCCGGAACAATATTAGTGAATACAGGCATATCCAAAACTTGATGGTAACAATAGAAGACCTCCACCGCCACATAGCCTTTGGCTTGTGGGGCGTTGGCTTCCATATCTGCATTAATACGGCTGTCGGTGTAGTAGGGTGCGCTGCGCACAACATTGCCGTGACAATCCTTGGTCCAGTTGGCATTATCGGTCGTGTCGAGATCGTGGTCTGACAGCGCCCAGTAGCCCACCGCCGGCCAATGGTTGGTAACCATATCACCCGAGCCCAAATTGTCGACGGTGAAAACGGTGATCACCACATCATCGGTGGTGAGGTCCAGGTTGATGTAATTATTCATCCCGTTGCAGAACGTGGCCTCCGTGCAGATGGGTGAACCTTGCGGGGGTGAAAAGACGCAGGATGTGTCATAGAAGAAATTATACAAATTCGTTGTACCGCAGTCGTAGTCACCGGGGGTGTGCCCCGCAGCTATTTCGGCAATCTGCGGGTCGTGCGTGGAGGCGAAGCGGGCGGCTTCGCGGGTGAGGTCGAGCAGGTCCAGGTAACGGCTGATGAACACCACAATTTCCACCATGCCCACCAGCAACAACAGCAGGATGGGCAGGATGAGCGCCAACTCCAAAAAAGATTGGCCGCGCTGCGCCATCGTGGGGGCGTGAAGTATGGCATTCAAGTGTTGTCTCAACCAGGATCGCATATCCAACCCGTTTCATTAAAGGCAGATTAATAATTTACGCCTGTTTGTACAATACGACTTTCGCCGTTAAAAGTCAATTACTTTTAAGGCAAAAGGGGGAAACTGTCATTGCCGGATGACCGTTTTGTAACAAAATCAGGACATTTCGTTTTATTGCATGTTTTGACAGGTTGTTTTGCGGCTTAAACGGCGTATGATCGATATTGAAATAGAACATATGTTCTTATTTAAAGGAGGGGCACATGATGGCGAAGCAACCGAAAATCCGGCGTACCCGACTGAGCGAGGATAGAGGCGGAGCGGCGGGCCGAAATGCTGCGGGTCTGACCGAGGAGATCCAGATCCTGCGGGCGTTGATCCGCAAAGCCAGCAGCCTGGCGGAGGAGGACAAGAAGTCCGAACGGGTGCTGGAAATGCTGACCACCATCGGCAGGGCGAGCACGCAGTTGGCGGTGCTGCTGAAGGCCAACATCAAGCTGGGCGAAGGACAAACCGCCAGCAGCGCACTGAAGCAGGCCGTGGACAAGATGGTGCGCGACGGAAAGTTGAAACTCTAGGCTTGCCAGGTCCCTGGGCCGGGCAGTGCACCAGTGCCAAAGCCGGCGTACCCAGTTGGACAGCGACCCGCGGCACGGCCTGCTCCCGAAATGCAGCGCGCAACGTGCCGGGTCTCCCCTGGGACGCCGGACTGCCCGGCAAGATTATTTGGTTGGGGCGAGGCATCGCCTCGCCCCTACAAAAAATGGTCCGCCCGTACAGAGATTGCCACGAGGTTTGGAAAAACGCCACACCTCTCGCAATGACAGTTCGATAGCGAGAAAGGAAGCAGGTGGAATGATGTCAACTGATGAACATGAGGCCGATAGCGGTTCTGTCCTCGTGAATGGAATCGAGGAGATGCTAACCGACCCCAGCCTGTTCGCAGCCTATGCCTCACATCTTGGCCTGCGGCCTTACCAGGTGGAAGTGGTCGAGGCCATCGTGCATTCCGTCAGGAACGGGCTGGGATTGAGCTTTGTGGTCATGTTCCCGCGCCAATCGGGGAAGAACGAAGTTCAGGCGCAACTGGAAGCTTACCTGCTGGCCCTGTATAGCCAGAAAGAAGCGGAGATCGTCAAGATCTCGCCCACCTGGAAGCCGCAGAGCATCAACGCCATGCGACGGTTGGAACGGGTGCTCAAGGACAACCCCGTGGTCGAGAGCTGGCAGAAAGAATCCGGCTACATCTATCGAGTGGGATCGGCGCGCATGTTCTTCTTCTCCGGCTCGCCGGAGACCAACATTGTGGGGGCCACTGCTTCACTGCTGCTGGAAGTGGACGAAGCGCAGAAGGTGCGCATCGAAAAGTTCGACACCGAGATCGCCCCCATGGCAGCCAGCACCAACGCCACACGTGTCTTTTGGGGCACGGCATGGACGTCGCAGACGCTGCTGGCGCGCGAGCTGCGGGCGGCGCGTGAGGCCGAAGCGCAGGATGGCCTGCGCCGCACTTTCGTGCTGATAGCGGACGACGTGGCCAAAGTGGTGCCGGCTTACGGCAAGCACGTGGCCGAGCAGATCGCCCGGCTGGGGCGGCAAAACCCGACGATCAAGACCCAATATTTTAGTGAAGAGATCGACGCCGAGAGCGGCATGTTCCCTGCCGAGCGGGTGATGTTAATGAAAGGCAGCCATCCCTGGCAGGCGACTCCCAAACCTGGCGGTGTTTACGCCTTCCTGTTGGACGTAGCGGGCGAGGATTCCGCGGGCGGCGAGCCGGGCGAATTGAATGTCGCTGAGCAACGGCGCGATTCGACTGTGCTGACCATTGTCGAGGTGACTGCTGGCAAGTCAGGTGATCTGCTTAACCAGCCGAGTTACCGGGCGCTGCTGCACAAGAGCTGGACGGGATGCAAGCACACCCGCCTGTATGCCGAGATCAAGGCGCTGGCGGGTGCCTGGCAGCCGCGCACCGTGGTGGTAGATGCCACCGGCCTGGGGGCGGGGCTGGCTTCGTTCCTCGAGAATGCCCTGCCCGGCAGGGTGCGGCCGTTCCTGTTCACCACGGCCAGCAAGAGCAAGCTGGGCTGGGATTTCCTGGCGTTGGTCGATTCGGGACGTTACCAGGAGCCGGTCGCAGGCAACCTAAAGGTTGCAGGCGATGCGCTGGCAACCACCCTGATGGCCGAATTCTGGCGGCAGCTTTCCTTCTGCCAATACGAAATTTGTCCCGGCGCCGAGAAGCGCCTGAAGTGGGGTGTGCCGGATGGGACGCGTGACCCGGCCAACGGCGAGCTGGTGCATGACGACATGGTCATCAGCGCGGCGCTGACGGCACGGCTGGACGCCGAAGCCTGGCAGCCGGCCGGTCCCACGCTCATCGTGCAGGCCGCCGACCCGCTGAAAGAGATGGATCAAGGGTTCTAGACGGCATGTGCCGATTATCCATTCACAAAGAGAGGGCT
>JBEKEX010000085.1:0-10166 GCA_050013615.1 Anaerolineaceae bacterium | reverse complement strand
TGATAAACCCTGCTTTCCTGGCCGCCGCAGGCTATACTACCGCCGATGAATTACTTTCTCGTTCCTTGAACAGCTTTTTAAGCAGTTCTGAGCCATTGAACAGCACCATTCGCGGTCCCGAACTTCAGTCCTGGTCAGGAGAATTGCAACTGCGCCGCAAGGATGGCTCCGAATTGCCGATCTTTCTCTCGTTACGCCCCCTCTTCCCTGCCGGCAACAATCACCTGGCACTGGCAGGCACAGCTTACGACCTCACGGAACAAAAGCGCCAACAGGCTGCCCTCGAAGCCGCCCACAGCCAACTGGAACAGTTGAACCAGCAGCTTGAATTGAAAGTCGATGAAAAGACTGCCAGCCTGTCGGAAGCTTACGCCCGGCTTGAAGAGCAAAACGTCGCCCTTCATAAACTGGACGAGCTCAAATCGGATTTCGTCTCACTCGTCTCTCACGAGCTGCGCGCCCCCTTGACCAACATCAACGGTGGAATCGAGCTGCTGCTCTCCGGGAAACATCCTTTACCCCAGCAAGCTTCTGGCACACTGGAACTGGTGCAGGGTGAGATCAAACGGCTGACGCGTTTCGTGGAAACCATTCTCGACCTTTCGGCGCTGGATGCCGGCCGGCTGCCGCTCTATCCCGCTCCCCTTTCCCTCCACAATGTGGTCGCCACGCTGCAAACGCAGATGCTGCACCTGGAAGGCACCTCACGCATCCGTTGGGAAATCCCACCCGATTATCCCTACTTGCTGGCAGACGAGAATGCTCTCGGCAGTGTGCTCTTCCACTTGCTCGACAACGCCTTGAAATATGCGCCGACCGGCAGTATAACGGTCTCTGTCGGCGTGGAAGGCTCACGCGGCTGGATCAAGGTGAGTGATGAGGGGCCGGGCATTGCCCCCGAAGCCCTCCCCTTCTTGTTTGACCGTTTCTACCGTTCGAGGGTGAGCGACTCGCAGTCCGTTTACGGCCACGGCCTGGGCCTCTACATCGTCCGGCGCCTTTTGGATGCCATGCAAGGCACGATTGCTGTCGAAAACCTGCCCGGTGGCGGCGCCTGTTTCACCTGCACCCTGCCGCTGATCGAAGAAATCGAGGAAGGCAATGCACCCTAAGATCCTATTGGTCGATGACGACTCGACGTTGTTGAAATTCCTGGCGGAATTTTTGAGTGAACAATCTTATCAGGTCATCACTGCCGGCAATGGCCCGGAGGCGCTGCGCCTCGCCTATCACGAGCAGCCCAACCTGGCTGTACTGGATGTAATGATGCCCGGCATGGATGGTTGGGAGTTGTGCACGCGCTTGCACGAGATGACCGACCTGCCGATCATCCTCCTAACCGGCAAGACCTCCGAGGCAGATAAACTGCGCGGTTTCCGCATGGGGGTGGATGATTACATCACCAAACCTTTCAGCTTTGCTGAGCTGGCTGCCCGCATTCAAGCCGTGCTCAACCGGGCCCGTTTACGCAGCCCCGCCGAAGTGAATATCATCCCCTGCGGTGATTTGACCATCGACCTGGCCAAGCATGAAGTGCGTCTGGCAGGCAAATCGCTCGAGCTCACCCCCACAGAATATCACCTGTTGGAAGTTCTGGCCCGCAGCCAGGGTAAAGCCGTAGCCGAATCAGACCTGACCCGTGAGGTGTGGGGCAACCTCCACTCCGAAGAAACGAACGCCGTGCGCCGCTATATCTGGCTGCTGCGCCAGAAGGTCGAAAAAGACCCCGCCAACCCATGCATGATCGTCACCGTGCGTGGTTTTGGCTACCGACTCGATACAGGCGAGGTAGGCTCTGCTCAATAAAAGTTATAATGTAGGACATACTTCAAAATCGTTGGAGCTTGCTTTGGATTTTACTCTTTACACTTCTTTCCCGGACGATTTGGAAACTGAATGGAATTCGCTGCTGGATGAAAGTGTGACGCATGTGCCGTTCCTGCGCCACGAATACTTGCACACGTGGTGGCAGACACGCGGCGGTGGTGAGTGGCCGGCGGCCCAATTAGCTGTTATTACCGCCCGTCGTGCCGGTCACTTGGTGGGCATCGCACCCTTCTTCATTGCAGATCACCAGGGCCAACCGAAGCTGTTGCTGCTGGGCTGCATCGAGGTTTCGGACTATCTGGACCTGCTGGTGCGTCCTGCCGACCTTGAATCGTTCATTTCCGAACTCTTGGCGTATCTTAAAACGACACCTTTGCCGCATTGGAATACGCTCGACCTGTATAACCTGCAGGATCAATCACCCACTTTACCCGCTTTGGAACAGACAGCCGCGGCCCAGGGTTGGACTTATTCCAGCCAGAAATTAGAGCATTCTCCATATATTTCTCTTCCCGGCGATTGGGAAACTTATCTGGCTGGGATCGATAAGAAGCAGCGCCACGAAATTCGCCGCAAGATGCGCCGCGCCGAAGAAATGGGGGTACCCCTGCGCTGGTACATCGTCGAGGATGCCGCCAAGCTGGACGAAGAGATCGATGCCTTTATGACTTTGATGGCAAACGATGCCGAAAAAGCCGCTTTTCTGACCTCGCCCATGCGCGAGCACATGCACCTCACGGCGCGCTGTGCCTTCGAGCGCGGCTGCCTCCAGCTCGCTTTTTTGGAGATTGGCGGCCAAAAAGCTGCCGCGTACATCAATTTCGATTACCTCAACCGGCTATGGATCTATAACTCCGGTCTTGACCCGCGTTTCACGGAATATTCGCCGGGCTGGGTGTTATTGGGTTATTTGCTGCAATGGGCCAACGAGAACAAGCGCATCGAATTCGATTTCATGCGCGGCGATGAAGAATACAAATATCGTTTCGGTGCCGTGGATCGCTTCGTCATGCGGGCCACTCTCACCCCAGGCAAATAAAAATAAAGGGCGAGTCGAATCTCGCCCTTCATGATATGTATTTCAATTCCGTAGTTACTTGGTTGTACTTGCTGCGCTCCATACCTTGAGAAGCTGCGCATAGAACTGCACCATCTTGCCCATCGTCTCCACGCCGATGCGCTCATTGATCCCATGCACCCGTTCCATGTCCGCCGGGTCTGCCACAAACGGCGTAAAGCGGTACACCTGCTCGCAAATTTCCGTGTAATACCGTGCATCCGTGAATCCCAGCACCAGGTAAGGTGCTGAGGGGATATTACCGTAGATCTGCCGGATGGTCGTCTCGAGCTGGCGATAAGCCGGAGAATTATCGGGCGACACAACGGAGGCTTCCACGGTGACGTCGCCGGTCGCTTCGAAGGTCACGCGCGGGTCATTGATGATCTTGCGTACCCGGTCACATACGGCTGCGATGGTATCATCGGGCAGCAACCTGAAGTTCACCCTCGCCTTGGCCTGGCGCGGCAGCACGTTGTCGCGCGTTCCACCCGTGACGACGGTGACCGCCGTGGTTGTGCGAATGGTGGCATCGGTCTGTGCTTTGCCGGCCATGATCCGTGACACCACCCCGCCGAATAGCCACAGGTTGGAAAATGCCAGTTGATAGATAAAAGGTGCAGCCGGTCCAAGACCTTTCATCAGTGGCTTGAGCCGCTCCGGATGGTGCGGCATGGGGTTGGCCTCCAGGCGTTCGACGGCCTGTGACAGGATGCCGATGGCTGTGTGCTGGGGCGGCATGGAAGAATGCCCCGGCTGCCCATCGACGGTCAGCTCGAGCGTCAAGTAACCCTTTTCGGCATTGCCGATCATCGCCACCGGCATGGATACACCGTCCAGGAAGTCCACCACCACCTGCCCGCCTTCGTCCAGCACCATCTCTGGCCGGATGCCCTGCTCCTTCATCCAGGCCGCAATACGCACCGCCCCTTGTTGCAAATTCAATTCTTCATCATTCCCGAACGCCAGGTATACATCCCGCTCCGGCTTATACCCTTTTTGGATCAACGTTTCGATGGCCTCGAATATGGCGATCACCTGGCCTTTATCATCCAGAGTCCCCCGCCCCCAAATAAAGCCATCTGCGATCTCACCTCCAAAGGGATCATGCTCCCATTGTGATTCGGTCCCCGGTTCCACCGGCACCACATCGATATGGCCGGTAAGCACGACTGGTTTTTGATCGGGTTGGCTCCCTTTCCAGTGATACACCAAACAGTCCGTGCCCAGGTCGATGCGCTCCAGAGTTTTGTGAACTGTTGGATAAAGTTTCTCCACCGTCTGGTGAAGCTTGCTAAAAGGTGCATGATCCACCTGTTTCGGGTCCGGGTCACCCAAAGTCTTGCATTGCACCACGGCCGCCAGGTGGTCGGCGACCGTTGCCGCATCGACCTCAATCAACTCGGCCGGTCCGGCGGTCCCCCATGGACGCGCAAATAATGCGGTTCGTATCAGCACGAACGCCACGAGAAAGATGATGACGATAAACAGCAGGATCAGGATTGTAACCAACATAGGCACCTCGATAGATTATAAAATGACGAGCTTAAAGGTCAACGGTCAGGCTACGACTGCGGTTGCGCCTGCTGGTAGACCCTTTCGAACTCTGTTTGGAATTGCTGCGCCAGGCCGGGGTCTTCGATGACGACCAGGTTCTCGTCATTGCTCTGATCCGCCGCCTTGGTAAAGTTATAAGAGCCAAATACGATAGTCTCTCCATCCAGGATGATGACCTTTTCGTGCATCAAACCGGGGTTCCCATCCAGCCGCACGTCCAGCCCAGCCCGGCGAAGGTGGTCGTATTCGGCACCTGCACTGGTCGATTCGTCCTCATCGAAAACACCCTGCACTACCACACCATTGTTCATCCGCGTCAACAGAGTATCTGCCAGACTGTCGGAAGTAAAAGAATACGCCAGGAATTGAATGCTGTGCTGAGCGCCGCCAACCAGGTCGCTCAAATGTTTTGCCACCCGGTCTTCAGGCGCAAAATAGACCTTTACCGGCATGTTATTCAATGTAAACGCGGTACCATCCGTTTCGTTGGGGCTGTCCGGGCCGAATTCTCTCGAAACGTACATCTCGTCGAACTCGGCCGCGTAATCCTGCGCGATGGGGTTTGACTCAATGCGGACGAAATTGTTATTGTCAGTTTCCAGGCTGTTGTCCGTGGCGTTGAACGACCCCGTCCACACAACCTGATCATCGACGATGATGAATTTATCGTGCATCAAACCATCTGACGTATCCCCTACCACCGGGATGCCGGCTTTCACCAACTTTTGAACGGCAGTGGTGTTCATATTGTCTGATTCCATGACCATCTGCACATTCACGCCGCGGCGTTGAGCTGCGATCAGACCATCCGCCATATTTTCCAAGGTAAAACTATACATAGCCACTTTGATGCTTTGCCGTGCCTGGCACAAATCACTAAGCACTTCATCTTCCAACACTGCTGATCTCTTGCTGATTCCGGAGGTTTGGGGATCAGTGAAATAGACCTGAATCGCTGTATCGGACGGTGCATTGCTGGCTATCCCACATATTGCAGTGGCTGGTGTTGGCATAACAGGGTCGCTTGCCGTCAGCGTGGTAGTTGTTGGTATGGCTGCACAACCTGCCATCAGACCCAGCACCACACACACTGCAGTTGAAAAAAGAAGCCTGGAAAAGCGCATTGTTACTCCACCAAGATTAAGTGATTATAGGACAAAAAAACGATTTACTGTGATAAAAAAGAGAATGACTATCAGAGCAGCCATTAATTATCTCTTTTATCAGTACAAAAATATCACTTCCCACAAAACCTGTGCGTCTGCTATCAATTCTGTTTGTTGACGTTGTAGCTCAAACAAGGGATAATTATGCATAAGTCCTTAAAGTATTCGATTCTTTCAAATAATGTATTACTACATCGTCCCCTATTCTATTGCAGAACTTGTCACCGCTGTCATTGCCTTCATCGTGGCTGTACTCGCCTGGCATAGGCGTTCAGCCCCCAGTGGCATACAGCTAGTATTGCTCATGGCCGCGATCTTCGAATGGGCACTCTGCGACTTCTTCGAAGCGGCAGCAGTGGAGCAAGCGACCAAAATCCTTTGGTCTCAAGTTGGATACATCGGAGCTCATACTGCCCCTGCATTTTTGCTTTTGTTCGCCCTGCGCTACACCCAGAATGATAAATGGTTAAAGCCTCGGTTAATAGCTTTATTTTTCCTGCCTGCGTTTCTCACTATCGGACTGGCTTTCACCAATCAATGGCATCATCTTATCTGGACCGGTTTTGTCCCCGGCCCTGCAGGCAGCAACAGCCTTATTTACCAACATGGTCCCTGGTTTTGGTTGGAAATTTTTATCATTTATACAATTATTTTTTGCGCTACCCTGGTCCTGATCAGGAACGCACTGAAAATGCGTGGCCCTTACCGAATCCAAACAACAACTCTATTGATCGCCTCCATCTGTCCCTGGGTTGGAACCTTCATGTACTTGTTCTTTAACCCTTTCCCTGGTCTGGACCTTACAGCAATCAGCTTCACCTTCACTGGCGTCATCTTATTGCTGAGCATGCTACGCTTCCAATTATTGGACCTCGCACCCATTGCACGGGAAACGCTGGTCGAGAACATGAAAGACGGCGTACTGGTGTTAGACGAATCGAACCGGCTAATAGACTTTAATGCTGCCGCGAAGACACTTTTTAGCAATCTGTCGGCCACAGATCTCGGTCAGGACATAGATAAATTGTTGGCAGACAGACACAATATCTTGGAAAGCTTGAAGGAAACGGATGACAAACTGATCGAACTTCCCCTGGTCGATGCGCCCTGGCAATACGCTGATATCCAAATTGCCCCGTTGCGCCGTAAAAAAGACAAAACAATCGGTAAGCTGGTCATCTTTCGCGACGCCACCAGCCGAAAACTGGCTGAAATTGCTCTGCAGCAAGCTAATCAACGGTTGCAGACTCAGCTGGATGAGATCAACGACTTACAGATACAATTGCGCGACCAGGCCATGCACGATATGGTCACCGGCATGCTCAACCGCCGCTATTTGGAAGAATTACTCGAGAAAGAGATCGCACGTGCCAAACGGGAGGGCTACCCCATCAGCCTGGTCATGGTCGATATCGACCATTTCAAAATAATCAATGATACGTTCGGCCACAAAGCTGGCGACCAGATCTTACAAGCATTGAGCGCCATGCTGTGCCGCCACATCCGCAAAGCGGATATCGCTTGCCGTTATGGCGGTGATGAATTTGTACTTGCATTGCCCAACTTACCTAAGGAAATTGCCTTTCAACGGGCTGAAGTCTGGCGCATTGCCTTCCAAGACATGCGCCTCGATTGTCAAGGCAAAGAAGTCCATGCCACTATATCATCGGGCATTGCTATCTTTCCAGAAAACGGTAATAGCTTTGACTTGCTTTTAGCTGCTGCCGATAAAGCGATGTATGCGGCTAAAGCAGCGGGTCGCAACCACACCATGGTTGCGGAAGATTATCAATCTTCGCCCAGCATTACTGCTCAATGAGCTCGACTCTGGTATAAGTACCCTCGATTTCACTTCAATACGATCGTCTCATACCCTTTGCATGGTGGCCAGTGTCCGGTCACAACTTTTTCCATCACCCACTTGACAAGTTGGTTCTCTTATGTCATAATAAATAGAACATAATTTCTATCACAAGAACATTGCCTGATATGGCCCTGGACTCGACTATGACTCGACTATGACTCGCTTATTGTTCGTAATCAATGATGCGCCACAATTGATGATCGATTCTCCGCTCTCATTAGATGAGCTGATTACCGCGATCAATGCCGGAGAATGGCAGTTCCCGGCACAGACTTTCAACCTGCCGTCAACCGCTTTGCATGCCAGTCGCCTTGGTGACCTGATCATCGTTGCACCGGCCCAGCCACTGGAACAGATCGCCCCGCCACCCAATGACGTCTTGACGTTAGGTCTCAGTCAACGCCAACGCCAGGTATTGGAAGGCATCGCTGAAGGACTGAGCTCCAAGCAAATCGCCGCTCGCCTGGGAGTTGGCGTTCGCACTGTCGAATTTCATGTGGCCACGTTGAAAAATCGTTTCGGGGCCAGCACACGCGCCCAATCGGTCAGTCATGCCATTTCGGCCGGCTTGTATCCATCCCGTCACAAAACCCGGTCAACGAAACACGATGTATGAAAGGTGTTTATTTATCTTTGGCAACAGGTAGGTCGATAGTGAATGTAGTCCCTACTCCCGGTTGACTCTCGATCGTGATCTTGCCATCCATGCTGTCCAGTATGGCTTTGACGATATAGAGCCCAATGCCGGTACCTGGAATCTGTGACTGGACGGCATTGCTGGCGCGATAAAAGCGGGTAAAAAGGTGAGAGAAATCTTCTTCTGGAATGCCAATCCCGGTATCCCGCACCTTCACGATGGCACGCTTTGCTTTTATTTCCATGCTCAGCGTTACCTTCCCGCCCTGTGGTGTAAACTTGATCGCATTGCCAATCAAATTACTAAATACTTGCTGCATTGCCTTGGCGTCCGCATTGACATGGGGAAAATCAACCGGTGCATCCGTCACAACGGTTATTTTCTTACTTTCGGCAACGTGAACCAACCCGAATAACACACTCTTTATCACTTCCACAAGGTCGGTGGATTTTAGTTTGGATTCATAGGGATTGTTTTCCAACCTCGCGACCGTTAAAAGATCCTCCACCAATGATCGTTGGCGCTGCAGTTCTGTGCGCAGCACTTTCCAATATTCGCTTTTCTGCTCGTCCGTTCCTTGGCCATCGATCAGGTCAGCCATCAGCAAACAGGTGGTCAGCGGTGTGCGCAGTTCATGGGTCGCCCTGTGAACGAAATCTGTTTTCAGCCGTTCCAAACGCACCTGTTCGCTGGTGTTACGCACGATTGCAATCACTTCTTCATTGCTGCTGACCACAAAACGTACCTCATAGTGCTGTTGGCCACGCGGCAATTCCTGCTCATACTCCAATGTTTGAATCTTCTTATCTTCTAGCGTCTTTTCGATAGACTCGAGAAATCGCTGGAAGATGTCCTCGGGCAGTGCACGGGCTAGGCTTTGTCCGATGAACTCGTCGGCCAGGAACAAATCCTCTTCATCACCACCCGTGAAATCCAGCAAAATGCCCTGCCTGTTTAGCCGGAACATCATGTCCGGCATGGCACTGAGCAAGGCCATCGTCCGCGCCTCGCTTCGTTGCAAGCGTTCTTCAGCCTGGTGATGTTCCAATGCGTTGCTAAACATATCTGCCATTACTCGCAACAAAGCGATTGTATCCTCAGACCAGGAAATCTCGGTGCTGCGCGAAGCGAACAGCACAAACCCACGCAAGATATCTCCCACCGCCATGGGAACAACTGCCGTGGACTTTATTTTTCGCCGTTTCAACAATTTCTTTTCTGCAATAGCCTCTGGTGGCAGTTCGTCCAGGCAGGTTAAACTGATCGTCTCAAAATTGGAAAGGCGCGCCATCAACCATGGGAAATCGTCGCAGCGAAAAGGAAGTTCCGAATTGCTCGAAGATACCGGACCGATAGAAGTCCAGGTATTACTGCGCATCATGGTTTGATACGTGTTATCGAATTTGAAGACGCTCACGTCATCCAAACGCAGGAACAACCCTATCACCCGTAGCGCTCGTTCGATTTCGACATCCACATTTTCGAAAGGCAACTGTAAAAACTTTTGCAGCAGCGTGATCAGGAGGTTTTCGAGGTCTAAACGAAAGCGCAATTTTTCTTCATTGACATGATATTTACTTTTCTCGCGTGCCGCCCAGAAAACTGTTCCCTCGGTTCGGCATGCTATCGTCGCTTCGAACCACAAATTCTCTCCCCGCACCAACATGGGATATTCAACACAGCGCGTCTCGCCGTCAAGCAACACCTGCTGGATGGTCGTAAAGAATAAGCTCGACAACAACTCAGGGAAGATTTCTTCGACACTTTTGCCGATCAGCTTTTTGGCCGGCCGGGAAAGCAATCGCGATTCTGGTGGGGCGATACTCAATAAATGGCCTGCACGGTCATACACCATCAAAATATCGACCAGGGATGCGCTTAACTGGCGGAGTTCGGCCTCCGATTCTGGTAAAGCTGTCTCATTGGTAGTTTGCTGCAGGGAATTTTTCTTCATCATGCCGGGTTGCTCAAGAGGGTTGTGTGCATGGAGTCCAATCGTTTGGCGCAGGCGGCAATATCATCTGTACGCTGCATCATTTTGCGCTATCCAGAATGGTT
>JBEKEX010000084.1:0-10175 GCA_050013615.1 Anaerolineaceae bacterium | reverse complement strand
CCAACGCAAATTCGGTGCTTGCTCCGGTGTGGGGAGTAAACGGCCAGTATAAAGGATTTCTGCTCGCTGCCAGGCGTCCGGCGGGATTTCATCGGCATGGCTCACATCGTAGTGCATGATGCGCAGCCGCGGCGAAACCTGTCGCAGTCGCTCCAGTTGTTCTTCGGGAAAAGGAACTGTGATCAATACATCGACAAAATCACTCATGGGTTCGCCTTTCGAAGAGCTCAACCGCCCTTGAGATAGATCCCTTGCGGATCCAACTCATCGCGTAGAATGTGCATTTCGTTTTCACTGGGCGATTCGGTGATGCGCAGTTCTGCGGCAACTTTCAGCGGCCATCCTGTGTTGGCCAACACTTGTTCGACCGTAACTCCTGGATGCAATGCGGTCAAGACCAACTCACCGCTTTGGTCCGGTTCCAACATCCCCAAATCGGTGACCACGGCAAGCGGGCCTTTACCGCGCAGCCCTGCCGCGTCCCGACGGGCACGTCCATCCAGGTAGCCTGCCGACGTGCCAAAGTCCACTCGCTCTGGGAAGCGCCGCTTTTGGTGCGGCGTTATGATATAGCAACGATCTGCCCACGCGGCGATCTCCTGTGAGCCGCCGGAGCCCGGCAATCTCACCTTGGGATGGTCGTATTCACCGATCACGGTGGCATTGATGTTGCCGAAGCGGTCGATCTGAGCCCCACCCAGGAAGCCCACATCCACGTTACCACGCTGCAAATAGAATGCGAAGATGTCGTACATGCTGCATACTGCCGTTGCACCGCTCACCAGCGTCGGATCGCCGATGGAAAGTGGCAGGCGTACCGGCCGCGCCCCGATGACCCCGGCCTCATAGATCATTTGCAGGTTGGGGGCATGGGTGCGCATGGCCAGGTTGCAGGCCAGGTTGGGCAAGCCCACGCCCACGAACACGCGGTCGCCATCGCGCAGAAGCCTGGCGGCGTTGACGCACATCAACTCAGAGGAAGAGTAAGTTGTCATTTTCGACCACGACCATATCGACCAGACTAATAATTTCCATAATCAACCGGTGCAGCCAGGTGCGGCGTAATTTGCAGTCGCCGATGAGTCTCATCGTCCAACTTCTCCCAATAGCCGGCTCGGTCCTTGACGCCGTACACCCATTCATCCAACCAGCGCTGCACCTCGTCCGGCGATTCGCTGATCTTATCCCAGGCCAGATAGAAGGCATTATCCCGGTCGTAGTATCCCTGGGTATAGGAAGGATGGGCACAGTAGGGCACGTGACACACCGCATCCACAACAAATTCAGGGATCAAGGTGCGGTTGGGGTCGGAGCGGATGACAGCCTCGTCGACAATTTCCTCGGCGGTGAGGATCACGTGCTTCGCGGCGAAAGCAGCTTCCTTCTGCTCGCCGATGATGCCCCAAATGTGTGCATTGCCGTTGGCGTCACAGCGTTGGACGTGAACGATGGCCACGTCCGGCTGCAGCGGCGGGACGACGATGACTTCCTTCCCGCTGTAGGGGTCGACGACCCGGCGGATATTGGGGTTATGCTGTTCCAGGTCGATGGCGGCTGTTTGGTTCATGGGAATGAACGGCAGGCCGGTCGCCCCGGCTTGCAGCCGCGAGATCATGCCGAAATGGGAATATTCCTCCCATTCCAGCTTACCTGCTTCAAGCGCCGCACGCACCACGCGCAGCGAACCGACCCCAGGGTTGCCCATATACGAGAAAATGACCTTGCGAGCGCAGCCGGCCGCCACCATCTGGTCGTAGATCAGATCCGGCGTGGCTCGCGCCAACACCAGGCCCTTGCGCCCTTGCCGAATGATCTCATGCCCGGCAGCAAAGGGGATCAGGTGTGTAAAGCCGGCAATGTACAGCAACTCTCCGTCATGGACATATTCCTGGATGGCTTCGTTGAGCGAGCAGAGTTTGGACATGATCCTCTTCTGTCTCTCCATATCATTCTTGCCCCTTCCCGGCGAAATCCAGGAAAGGGCAAGAATGTTCGAGAAGATATTAACTGTGTTTGACGTTATTCCAGATCTGTTCGTGCATGAAGAACTGGAGGTAATACAGGCCGCCGGCATTCTTGCCGCTGGAGCCCGAACCCTTCCAGCCGCCAAACGGTTGGAAGCCCGGCCAAGCGCCCGTGGTGGATCCCTGTGGTCGGTTGGCGTAGGTCACGCCCGCTTCCACTTTGTCATAGAACCTTTCGACTTCTTCATCATTCCCATAAACACCAGACGTCAACCCATATTTAACGCTGTTGGTGATTTCCAGGGCTTCATCCAGTGACTTGACCTTGCCGATGGTGGAGATGGGTTCGAACATTTCAATCTTCCACAAGCGGTGATCGAGAGGCAATTCGACCAGCGTGGGGGCTACAAAGTAACCCTTTCCAAGTTGTCCTTCCTTCAACACCTTGCCGCCAGTGAGGATCTTGCCATCCTTGCGGAGCTCATCCACATAGGTCTGGTAGTCTTGATAAGCTTTCTTATTGATCACCGGTCCCATATAGACGCTCCGGTCAATGGGATCGCCGATGACGATCTTCTCGGTCTGTTCCAACAGCTTGGCGACAAATTCATCATAGACCGGCGCCTCCACAAGGATGCGTGAGCAGGCTGAGCACTTTTGCCCCTGCAAACCGAATGCCGAGCGCATGATACCGATTGCAGCGTCGTCCAGGTTTGCATGTCGTGTGACGATAGCCGAATTCTTGCCGCCTAATTCTAGAATCACTGGATGGATGTAGTCCCGCTGGGCAAATGAGCGGTGGATCTGCATGCCGACGTCATAAGAACCGGTGAAAGTAATACCATTGACTTCGGGGCTGTCGATGAGCGCTTGTCCCATCGTGCTGCCGGGACCTGTTACGTAATTGACAACGCCATCTGGAACGCCCGCCTCGCGCAAGCACTCCACGAGCAGTCGCGCCGTCCAGGGGGTATCGGAAGCTGGTTTGAGAACCAGTGTGTTGCCTGCCACCAAGGCCGCCGAACCGGGGCCTCCGCTCAGTGCAGCCGGGAAGTTGAAAGGACTGATGACCACCCATACGCCGTAAGGCCGTAATACCGAACGGTTGGTGCTGGTGAAACCGGTCAGCGGATCGCGTCCCATCTCACGGACAAAACCCTTGTTATCGCTCATCATCTGGCAGTAGAACTGCATCAAGGCGGACATCTCGGAGACATCACCCAGAGACTCCATGCGGTTCTTACCTGTTTCCATGGCCATGGCCGCACCGATCTCGTACAGGCGCCGGTTCCAGATCTCATCTGCTTTACGGATGAGTGCCACACGGTCTTCCCATTTCATGTGACTCCAAGCGGGGAAAGCTTTGCGGGCAGCCTTCAACGCAACTTCAGCATCTTTTTGGGAACCCTTTTGGAACACACCCAATACCACGTCGGTATTCACCGGGGAACGTTTTTCGAATTTTTCGGCAGAAAAATAATCTTTACCGTCGATAATCATGCCATATTCCTTGCCGAGGCCCGCCTTGACGCGTGCCAGCCCCTCTTCGAAACGGATGTGCATCTCTTCCGGGGGATTGAACATGGTTGCATAAGAAAACTTGAACTCTTTCGGTGCCATTTTAAACATCTCCTTTTTCACTTTTATGAGTTCTTTTCTATCCTGCCTTAGATAGTATAATCCCGGCCGCCCTTTACCGTCAAAGCGGAAGGCAGAGTAATTGCATCATGGCTATTTTTAATCTCAATGTTGTCTTCTATATGGAGATTCAGACACGCCGGACTCCTGGTTTCGGTTTTTCATGTGTATAATGGAACCGGCACATTATTTCTACTGAACACCAGCGGAGACATAAATGCTATGGAATTGGCACCGAAGACACTACTGAAAGAGCGGTACGAGATCATTCGCAAGCTGGGCCAGGGTGGCATGGGAGCCGTGTATATGGCTCACGATGTTGTCCTGGAAGACGTTGTAGCGGTCAAGGCCAACCGCAATCCTTTACCGCAAAGCTCCAATCTGTTCCTGCGCGAAGCGCGCCTGCTGGCCACCTTGCGCCACCCCAACCTGCCAAGAGTCACCGATTACTTCATTATCAATGAAATTCAATACCTGGTGATGGATTACATCCCCGGCGACGATCTCAACGTCATCATCAAGGAAACCGGCGTCCAGCCGTTGGACATGGTGCTCCTATGGGCTGAACAGATCGGGTCAGCCCTGGTGTATCTCCACAACCAGAATCCGCCGGTGGTGCATCGCGACATCAAGCCCGGCAACATCAAGTTGATGCCAAGCGGCGAGGTGATGCTGGTGGATTTCGGCATTGCCAAGAGCAATGACCCTTCCCAGGCCACCACCACAGGCATGACGGGCTTCACCCCCGGCTATGCGCCGCCCGAACAATATGGCGCCGCACATACCGGCACATATACCGACCAATATGCACTGGCGGCCACCCTTTATCATTTGCTGACCAATCAACACCCAGTCGACAGCCTGCAGCGCATCATGGGCACCGCCGTGCTGACGCCCATGAACCTGCTGAACCCGAAAATACCGGCACCCATCCAGGCGGCCATCGAAAAGGCCATGTCGCTTCATCCTGAAGAGCGTTTCCCCAGCATCGAGGAATTCATCAAGGTGTTGACCAATCCGGCCAACCTCAAAGCGCCGGCGATCTCCATCGAGACCAGTCCTGCCAACCCGGTAGCCAGCACACGCACGCCCACTGTAGAGTCGATCCGCTCCGATCTTTCCAAGGGAACAACCGGCCATCGTCCAGGCAGCCGGGTATGGTGGGTGAGTACCGTGATCGCCCTGATCGTCCTTGGTGGGCTGGCAGCGGCATTTTATTTATTCAAGCCATTTTCCGGCGTGCAACCACCCACGGCGATTGCTCCACCCGCTCTGCCAACCACAACTACCATGGTACCGGATGGCACACCGTCTCAAGAGGCTGCAGTAATTCCGGTCCAAACGGTCGAGCCAACCGCTGTCAACACGCCGCAAGCGCTTGGCAAGGGTGGCGAGATCGCCTACGTCAGCGATAAAGGCGGCGGCAAAACGATGCAGCTCTGGCTGATGACCGTCGCATTGAATGATCAAGGTGAGGTCTACGTGGTCAGTGACAAACAATTGACCACCGATCCGGTCGATAAATCCCAACCAGCCTGGTCACCGGACGGCAAGAAACTGCTGTACGTTGCCAACAGCGGCGGGGCCGATACCAAGCTCGACATCTGGCTGCTCGATCTCACTAACCTCAGTTTGGGAGCGCTCGATCTCTCAAAGTACCCCGGTGATGATACCGATCCTGCCTGGTCACCGGACGGACAGGCCATTGCCTTTGCTAACCAAGGTGCAATCGATGTTAATGTGACGCGTTTGTATGTGATGAATGCGGACGGTAGTCAGGTGACCCGGTACAGCACAACATTGCAAGAAATGTCGCCTGCATGGTCACCGGATTCGCAATACCTGGCTTACGTCGTCAAAGAAAGCGGCCATGAAGTACTCTTTCTGCGCTATCGCAGCGATGGATTTGGAGCGCCTCATCAATTCGATACGATCGAGTTGCTGGGTAGGTTGGGTGACGTCGCCGATCCGGCCTGGTCACCTGACGGCGCTTATATTGCTTACACCAAGCTGGAAGGCTCCATGCGGCGGATTTATCTGGCCCGTTTTCAGGACCGCGGGAACCGGATCACCTCACTATCCAATGTCGATTCTCAACACCCCCATGATTCCGACTATGAACCCACCTGGTCACCCGATTCACAATGGATCGCTTTTACCTCCGATGAAAGCGGCAAACCTGATATCTATGTCATGAACTCCCAGGGCAATAAGCGTTTCGACCTGACCAACGACCCCTACACCGATGAACAACCGGCATGGCAGCCAGTCCCATAAGTCTCAAGCATTGTTGCCGGATAACTCCTGAAGAAAAGCAAATTCCCGAAGCGATCATCTTCGGGAATTTGTTATCGATCACTTAATGTAAGCCACTAAGGAATGGTTTGGCTCATTCAGCCTTTCCAACCTGTGTGTTCTTGCCGTGAGGCACCGACTTTCTCTGCAGTGACCGGCGGCGGACAGGAGCCCTCCCGGCATTGGGACTGAGGATCAACGACAATTGGTTCAGGGCGCTCTCATCATAATCGCAACGCCCACACACATCGCACACCCAAGCGGGAAAATCAGGGACCGAGATCAGCTCGTCACCGATATAAGTCAGGTAAGTTACGGAACGCAGATGCATCTGCCCGGCCTGGCACTCGCTGCAGGGGCGTACCTGCTCTTTTGGAGCACCTTCGTCATTGGCCGGATGCTGTTGCAATATTTTCTCTGTCATCATGTTAATATATCACATTTTCTATGGCACTGCACTGAAAATTACAGGTCTGTAAAGTGATTTGGCCGCGTTAAAAGGCCAGTAAATGAAGATCGCCCTACCGATGACGAAGCTTTCCGGAACGTAACCCCAGGAATGTGAATCGGAAGATGAATTGCGGTTGTCTCCCAGGACAAACAACGAATCGGTTGGAACCACCCACTCACCCTGGTATTCAGGAGGCGCTGAAATATATGTTTCCGTTAGTGCAAAGCCGTTCACCATGACCTCGCCGCTTTGTACCTTAATGTCGTCGCCTGGCAGCCCGATGATTCGCTTAATATAGTCCTGGCTGGGATCGCCCGGGTAGTGGAAAACGATGATGTCACCGCGCTGCAACGACCCAAGATGATAGGCCAGCTTATTCACCAGTAGAAATTCGCCGGGCATCAACGTGGGCTCCATGCTGATGTTCTCCACCCGCACCCGTGCCACTACTGCATCGATGAGGGCATACAAGATGACTGCTAAAAGGACGGTTTGGACGAATTCGATCACCAACTGCTTATGGCTGATGGGCTTGGGTTGAGATTTCGCTTCCGGCTCTGAAGATTCGGGTTGGTTAAGGGGTGTGGATTCCATTAATGACCTGTAACGTGGCTACATTATAAGACTGCATGGATGGCAAATCAAGCTCGCCAAGGTTGGCTTGGCGTGGGAACGTTTTCCTACCGGTGTGCCTTCCATACCAAATGGATGGGAGTGCCGGAGAATGGGAATTCCTTGCGGATCTGGTTTTCGACAAACCGCTGGTACGAGAAATGCACCAGCTTGGGGTTGTTCACGTAGATCATGAACGTCGGCGGGTCCGAACGGACCTGGGTGCCGTAATACATGCGCAGCGATTGCCCGGTGCGGAAAGCTGACACGTGCAAGTCTTGTGCGTGTTGGATGATATGGTTGAAAGCGCTGGTAGTCACGCGCGCCAACCGCTCTTCCTGGACACGCAACGCTTCGGGCATCACCTGGTCGACGCGCTGCCCGGTCTTGGCAGAAATGAACACAATAGGCACGTAATCCATGAAGTTTAATTCGTGGCGCAGATGTTCGGTATATTGCTGCATCGAGTCATTGGTCTTTTCGATCGCATCCCATTTGTTCACCACCACCACCACGCTCTTCCAGGCGTCCAAGACGAACCCGGCGATGTGGGTGTCTTGGGCACTGATGCCGTCCACGGCGTCGACCATCAAAAGCGCCACATCGGCGCGTTCGATGGCGCGCAGCGAGCGCATCACGCTATATCTCTCTACGCCTGGGATGATCTTGCCGCGCCGGCGGATACCGGCCGTGTCGATCAACGTGACCGGGATGTCGCCGACCTGGATCTTGGTGTCGGTCGCATCCCGTGTGGTCCCCGCAATCGGGCTGACGATGGCGCGCTCTTCGCCAACGAGGCGGTTGAGCAAGCTGGATTTGCCCACGTTGGGTTTTCCAACGATGGCAATTTTGACCGAATTGTCTTCCTCTTCAGCCACTTGAGGCGGGAATGATTCGACCAGCACATCCAAAAGGTCGCCGGTATCCAGCCCATGCAATGCTGAAATGGAGTAAGGGGTTCCCATACCCAGAGCATAAAAATCAGCGGCCTGGTTGCGTAGCGAATCGTTATCGGCTTTGTTGGCCACCAACAGCACCGGTGGCCAGGGTTTGCCGTCACGCGTCGTTTGGTTGCGCCGGAGCAATTGGGCCACTTCCTGGTCGGCCGGTGTGATGCCGCTCGCAGCATCCACGAGGAACAACACCACGTCCGCTTCCTGGATGGCCAGCAGGGCCTGGCTGCGGATCTGTTGGATGTATTCAGCCGAGCCGATGGAAAGCGGTTCCTTTCCACCTGAAGTGGGATCGATACCTCCGGTATCGATCATATCGAATTCCACACCATTCCACTCGCTCTGCGCGAACAGGCGGTCACGGGTGGTGCCGGGAGTGTCATCCACAATGGCTAATTGTTCACCGGCAAGGCGGTTGAACAAAGTGCTCTTGCCAACGTTTGGTCTTCCGACCAGGGCTACTACGGGTTTTGACATGTTACCTCACGGGAGTGGGAGTTAAAGTTGGAGCTTCAGATATGGTCACTTCCACCGTGGCGGGTAAAACCGTATCCACGTTCAATCCCGGAATGCTGATAGCTATCTTTGGTTCCTTTTGATACACGCCGGGGCCGAGGCCACTTAGATCAAGGGTCACGGTGACCATCGAGCGTGTCAATTGGTTAAGCTGCGGTGTGGATCCGGAAAGGATCACGTCCACAGCCTGTGGCGACATTAGTGCCTGCAAGCCGGGATCCAGACCCACCGTCTCCACCGGTACCTGCGACATGGTCAAGCTGCCTACCAGGGCAACAACGCCCACATGCACCTGCACTGTGTTAGAGCCTTCGACGGTGACCCCTTCCGGCAGGCTGAGCGAAAGCGAAGCGTCGATGTTTTGATTGGCATTATTGACATTCAACGTTTGGGTCTGGATGAAGCCGGGAAGGGCATCCACCAGGCTGGCCTGGTCAGAATGCAGCGTGACCACCGGCGGGTTGACGGTGATGCCGGATAGGCGATAGCCATCTGCGACCTGCCCGCTGACCACCACGCTGACCACCACCACGCGATAACCCGGCATGCGGGTGACCGGCAGGGTGACTGATACCTGCTGTGGAGTAAGCGAGACGCCGCTGACGATTTTGCCGGAAGCATCCAGTGCCTGCAGTGTGACCGTCTGGGTGGTATCTTGCATGATGCCCCCCACGTCGATGGTTGCCCGGACTTCACTCACTTGATCGACTTGTGGTGCAGGACCGCTGACCGTGGCAGTCGTTGGATCCAGTACTGGATCAGACAGTTGGAAACCGACCGGTTGGGTGCCCGTCTGTGCCACTTTGATGATGAATGCCTGGCTGGCAAACTGTTGCAGCACCACGGTTGCCGTTTGAGGTGTATAAGACTTGACCCGTACCGGGGTGATTCCCACCTGTACCTGGACAGGCACCTCATGCTGCCCGGCTTCCAACCCGGAAAGGTCGATAAAAGCCCGTACCAGGTTGGGTGAATTGGTGAGTTGGCTCCAAACCGAGCGAGGTGCACTGAGCGTCAGTGTCAAGTCAGTCGGAATGGAGTTGGTCACCAATAATGTGGAGTCTTTCCCAATGACCTGGATGGGGATGGACGTAGGAACAGCTTGCACTACCACCGGGTCGGTGGAGGAGACTGCTATGATCCACACCATCAAAGCCAGCACAAATGCTGTTAAGAGCGTAGGTAAATTTTTGAGAAAGCGGCGCAGTAGATTCATCATCAATCCTCTGCGTGGTGTGAGCCGTCAAACCAGCGATGGATGCGTCCGAAGAAGTCAAAACGCCCGGTCGGTTCGCCGGGTCCGAAGAACGCCACCAGGACATTTTCCAGGCGTTCACTATCCAGCCGACGGATGATGTGGCCGTCGTGCGCGATGGAGATCGAACCGGTCTCCTCAGAGACGACCACTGCGATCGCATCACTGGCCTCGGAGATGCCCAGAGCAGCGCGGTGCCGCAAACCCATTTGCCGTTCAGGAGATCGGTTCAAGATACCGCTTGAAGATAGCGGCATAACGCAGGCGGCTGCCACGATCAGGTTGTTGGCGATGATGACTGCACCATCGTGCAAAGGGGTGTTGGGATAGAAAATTTGCAGCAACACTATCCGGGAAATAATCCCGGAAGGGGTCCACTATTGGAATCTACAGATCACTGCCGGATAACGGTATCGTCCTCTTCCGGCGCGTCGAACCCCTCGCGTTCGTACTCCTTCCAGAAGTCGTCGGGGTTACGCTCGGCGTCGTAA
>JBEKEX010000083.1:0-10189 GCA_050013615.1 Anaerolineaceae bacterium | reverse complement strand
AATCCACACCGCCATCAGGCAAATATCGTCGTTGCTGGCGGCCAGATCAGCATGCGCTTCTTTGAATCGAGCACTCAACGCCTCGAATTCATCTTCCTTGGGCCAGGCGAGCATGAAACCCGGCAGTTTGGTACGATCGGTGTCAGGTGGCAATACTTCCCAACCGCGCTGTTTTAAATGATCGTACATGCTTTGCCGTAAATCCAGTTTCAGGTCGGACCAGGATTGCAGGATGAGCGCATCGAAATCGGCGTGCTGTTCGAACACCGAGACGCACGCTTTTATTTTCAATGGCATGGGGGCTGCCAGGCAGTTCCGAAAGCCCTGAATGGTGGCGTAGCGTTTGATCAAATCATTGATCGCACGCCCTCGGCTCACCAGCAGTGCATCGGCGCCCAAGACAGTTTGCAGCACTTCCAACCGGTAAGCCGGCAGCATAAATTCATTGATCGCGTTGAATGGTAAAAATTTAACTTCTTTGTCATCCATTATTGATACGCCTGCTATTCGTTGATTTTGTCGCTGAGATCGTCCAGGAAAGCCACTTCTTCCTCTTTCAGCCGCCAACCCATCACACCGGCATTCTGCTCTGCCTGGCGGACGTTCTTTGCCCCTGGGATGGGTAAAGCGCCTTTGCAGATCAGCCAGTTCAGTGAAACTTGTGAAGAACTTTTGCCGCCTTCGGAGGCCCCGATCCGCTTCAAAGCGTCGAGCAAAGGTTGGATGCGCTCTAGATAGTGAGCCGAGTATCTTCTGGCCCTGATCCCTTTCGGCGGATTGGAAGGGCCATATTTTCCAGTCAACATCCCCATGGCCATCGGGCTGTAGGCGATCAGGGTCACACCCAGCTCCTTGCAGTGGTTCAACAAGCCGCTCTTCTCTGCTTTGCGGTTCAGCAGGTTGTATTCCACCTGGTTCGAGGCCAGCCTGACCCCTTCCCGCACCAACGCGTCGTGGCAGCGCTGCATCTGGCTGCGGTCGCAATTCGAGATGCCCACATTCTTGATCAACCCTTTTTGATAGACATCGACCATCATTTCCATCCAGGTTTCGAGGGTGATGGGAGGATAAGGCCAATGGATCTGATACAGGTCGACACTTTCGAGTCCCAGGCGGTTGAGGCTGGCGTGAAGCGCCTTGGGCAAATTGCTGCGGCTCAATCGCCACGGATACGGCATGAATTTGGTCGCCACTTTGAGCGGTTTGCCGGATTCTCTCACAAACTTGCCCAGCATCATTTCCGAGCGGCCGCTGCCATACACCTCGGCCGTATCGAAGAACTTGATCCCGGCATTCACACTGGCTTTGAAAGCCTCTTCGATATCCGCATCGTCGTAGCCATTGCCGTAACCCCAAAAGAATTTGTCCCCCCAGGACCAGGTACCCAGGCCAAGCTCAACATCAGTAAAAAGAGATGCCTGTTCGGCGCTATTTCCGCTCATAGTGACCTCCGTTGGAATGAATCGATTAATCAAAGATTATACTCCGACTGACCCTTAAGGTATGAATGATATAATATTCTCAAATCGCAGTCAAAAAAACAGCAAGTCATTGACTACAGGAGTTATACCCATGGGCGATGTAATTGAATTTGTTAAAAATTATCGTGATTTAAGTACCGATACCGGCTTCCAATTTGAATTTTCTTGTGATCGCTGTGGAACCGAATATCGTGCGCCTTTTCAGCCTTTTGCCACCGGCGCCGTCTCTTCTGTACTAGACACTGCCAGTGGTTTGCTGGGAGGCATGTTCTCCCAGGCCGCAACGGTGGGTGAAAAGGTAAAATCGGCTGGCTGGCAAAAAGCGCACGATGACGCCTATGTGCACGCCGTCGCCGAGATCAAATCGGATTTTGTACAATGCCCGCGCTGCCAATCCTGGGTTTGCAAGAAAAATTGTTGGAATGAAAAACGCGGTTTGTGCAAAGGCTGCGCACCCGACTTGGGTGTCGAAATGAGCGCAGCTCAGTCCTCCCGATCCGTCGAGGAAATCTGGGCACACGCCGCCATGTCTGAAGAAGATAAAAAATTGGCCGAGGGGAACTGGCGCGAGACCATCCGCGCTACCTGCCCCCAATGTGGCAAACCTCTGGCCACCAACGCCAAGTTTTGTCCTAATTGTGGTGCTAAGGTAAAATTCGATGACAAGTGTCCCAAATGTGGCGCTCAATTGCAGCCGGGAGCCAAGTTCTGCGCCGAATGTGGTGAAAAAATAGGCTGACACAGTCCAACAAGCCATGTTCATTTTGATTGCAATGATAAATGTCTGAAGAAGATGTAACCCCGATTCGCCAGCAATACCTGGAAATAAAGCGCCAGCACCCGGACGACATTTTGTTCTTCCGCCTGGGTGATTTCTACGAGACGTTCGACCAGGATGCCGAGACCGCCTCGCGCGAGCTGGATATCGTGCTGACCTCGCGCAGCGTCGCCAAGGGCATGCGTATCCCTATGGCCGGTATCCCCTATCACGCCGTCGAAAACTACCTCGCCCGTCTGATCGACAAGGGCTATCACGTCGCCATCTGTGAACAGGTCGGCGAACAGCCCACTAAAGGGCTTTTCCCCCGCCAGGTCATCCGAGTGGTCACACCCGGAACCGTGGTGGAACCCGGGCTGCTGAACAGCAGCCGCAACAATTATCTGGTCAGCCTGGTGATCCGGGAGGATCGTGCGGGCATTGCTTACGTGGACATCACCACCGGCGAATTTGCCGTGACGGAGCTGCAGGGCGAAGACCTCCCGGGGCTGGCACGCGCTGAATTGACCCGCCTCAACCCGGCCGAGGTGCTTCTACCCGAATCCATCGCTTCCACCAACGGTTTCCCCGGCCACCCAACCCACTGGCCGGACTGGCATTTCGAACCCGGCCGCTGCCAACAAACGCTGTTGGCCCATTTCCAGGTGGCTTCGTTAGATGGCTTCGGCCTGCGCGGCCTACCCGCCGCCGTTCAAGCGGCCGGTGCCATTATCCAATACCTTCAAGAAGCTCAACCATCTTCATTAAATCTACTTACTTCGCTAAACACTTACCAACTCAGCGAGTTTATGACCCTGGATGCCGCCACGCGCCGCAACCTGGAACTGACCGAGACCATCCGCCAGGGCACCGGCGAAGGGTCGTTGTTGAGCATCATCGACCACACCGTCACTTCCATGGGCCGCCGCCTGCTCAATCAATGGGTCAGTAAACCCTTATTGGACATCCAAAAGCTCGAAAAGCGGCAGGATGGCGTGGCCTTCTTCGTGGATCACGGCATGCTGCGCGCTGAGTTGTTCGAGACACTGCGTAAGTTATCCGACCTGGAACGGTTGGTCAGCCGCATCATCGCCGGCCACGCCGTCCCGCGCGACCTGGTGGCCATGCGCGCCACCCTGCAGCACATCCCGGCTATTTTGGAGCTCTTGCAAGAAAATACCCCCGCCTTACGGCCTACGGTTGAGTTGCTGCATCCTTGCACGGACGAGCTTTCCCTGCTTCAATCTGCCATCAGCGATGACCCACCGGCCACACTGCAAAATTCAGGCATCATCCGGGCCGGTTATTCCTCCGAACTGGACAACGTCATCGAGGCCTCACGCCACGCCCGCGAGTGGATCGCCAACCTGGAAGCCATCGAGCGCGAGCGCACCGGCATCAAATCCCTCAAGGTCGGCTACAACAAGGTCTTCGGCTATTACATCGAGATCACGCATTCCAACACCTCGATGGCCCCCAAGGATTACATCCGCAAGCAAACCCTGGTGAATGCCGAACGCTACATTACACCGGAAATGAAGGAATACGAAACGCTGGTGTTAAATTCCGAAGAGCGCATCCACGAGATCGAAGTGCGCCTGTTCCACGAGATTTGCACCCGGTTGGCCGCGTCCAGCACACCACTGCTCGAAACAGCGCGTGGCCTGGCAGAGTTGGATACATTGGCTTCCCTGGCTGAAGCAGCCGCGTTGGGGAAATATTGCCGCCCGGAGATCGTCGCCGAGCCAATTATGGAGATCCACGATGGGCGCCATCCGGTGGTCGAGCACCTGCTGGTCGGCAATCGTTTTGTCCCCAACGATGCCGTCTTCGAGTCCGGCGAGATCATCCGTATCATCACCGGACCCAACATGAGCGGCAAGAGTACCTTCCTGCGCCAGGTAGCCCTCATCGTCCTCCTGGCTCAGATCGGCAGCTTTGTGCCCGCCTCTTCCGCCCGCATCGGCCTGGTCGACCGTATCTTCACCCGCATCGGTGCACAGGATGAGATCTACGCTGGCCAGTCCACCTTCATGGTGGAAATGACCGAGGCGGCCAACATCCTGAACCATGCCACCGCCCGCAGCCTGCTGATCTTGGACGAGATCGGCCGCGGCACCAGCACGTACGACGGCCTTTCCATCGCCTGGGCCATGGTCGAATACATCCACAACCACCCACGGCTGCGTGCCCGCACGCTGTTTGCCACCCATTACCATGAGCTGACCCAGCTCAGTGACCTGCTGCCCGGCATCCGCAACTACAATGTTGCGGTCAGTGAGGCCGGCAGCCAGGTGGTCTTCTTGCACAAGATCATCCCCGGCGGCGCCGACCGCTCTTACGGCATCCACGTCGCCCAGCTCGCCGGCCTTCCGCAGCTGGTCATCCAACGTGCCAACGAGATCTTGCGTCTGCTCGAAGCTTCTTCCGGCAAGGCTACGCGCATCGACCCCAGCGCCACCCTGCAAATGCAGCTTTTCCCCGAAACAAACCCTCTCTTGACTGAATTGAGCAGTTTGGACGTCAACACTCTATCCCCTGTCGAAGCCTTGAACAAATTGTACGAATGGAAGAAGAAGTATCTCGACCAAAAATAAAGAACCGGCCAGGATAAAACCCTGGCCGGTTTCATTTATGCTGTCCTCAAATTACTTCAGCCACATCCCGCTGAAGGGTGGCAACGTGAGACTCAGTGTATCGCCGGAGACAATGAACTCGCCCTCGCCCACCTGGTTGTGGACAATCCTGCCATCTTTCCAATCCAATAACGCCAACGGGAGCTGAACCGTGGAACGTGTCTTGCCGAAATTGAACACGACGGCGATCTTTTCTTCCCCCAACCCGCGCACAAAGGCACAGCAATTTTTGCCGGCATCGGCCAGCAGCCGGTGGAAATCGCCCCGCCGCAATTCAGTGTTGCGGTTGCGCAGGCTGATCAATTGCTGCACCCAGCGGCGGATATCGTTATTCCATTGTTGCTCATCCCAAGGAAACGCTCGTCGACAATCCGGGTCTTTGCCGCCGGGCAACCCGATCTCGTCGCCATAATAGATTGCCGGCGCTCCAGGCAGAGAGAATTGCATCAGGAACGCCAGTTTTACTTTATCGATATTGTTGTTGAGCAGCGTGATCACCCGCTCGGTATCGTGGCTCCCCAGCAACTGATACATGGCGTAAACCGCCTCGCGCGGGTAAATGGTGAGCAGGTTCTCGATCTTGTCGGCAAGTTGAGCTGCATTGATCTTGCCGGTCAATGCCTGCAAGATGCCATCCCGCAAGGGATAATTCATCAGGCCATCGAAGTGATGATTGCCCACCCAGCGTGGCTGCTCCTCCCATATCTCTCCAACCAAATACGCTTCCGGGTTGACCGCCTTGACGGTCTGGTTGAACTCGACCCAGAAGGCATCGTCGTCGATCTCATTAGGCACGTCCAACCGCCACCCATCGGCGCCCTGTTCGATCCAATAGCGCGCCACGCCCATGATGTAACGCCGTACCTCCGGGTTGGCCGTATTGAATTTGGGCATACTTTTTATCCGCCACCACCCCACGTAATCCTGGGCCTCGCCGGGCGAGTAGGCATCAACAGGGAAATGTTTGATCAAAAACCAATCTTTATAAGGCGATTGGTCTTGATTTTCGAGAATGTCGCTGAAGGCGAAAAAGCCGCGGCTGCAATGGTTGAACACCCCATCGAGGATGACGTGCACGTTATTGCGATGTGCCACATTGAGCAGCGCTTGAAAATCACTCTTGTCCCCCAATTTTGGGTCGATCTTGTAATAATCCGTGATGTTATAGCGGTGCGTGGACGGTGACTGAAAAATGGGATTCAGATAAACCGTATTAACGCCCAGGTCCAGCAAATAATCAAAGTGCTGGATGATGCCGCGCAGGTCTCCCCCCTGAAAACCCTGCACCGTCGGCGGTGAGCCCCAAGGATGGACGTTGGGGGGATTGTTGGCCGAATCGCCGTTGGCGAACCGGTCGGGGAATATCTGATAGATGACTGCATCTTCGACCCAATACGGTACACTCATAAGACCTCGCCTATCGAAATTCACAAACCCGCAGCAGCCAGCAGCCCGGCGGCTGCAAGCAGTGTTTCAGGTTTGCCGGAAAATTCTGACCAAACCTTTTCCCCACGGACGATGGCGTTCAACGTTTGATTCAACGCCCGGTTGACCGGGGTCGGCACCCCCAGCCGCTCGCCAAAGCGGACGACTGCGCCGTTCAAGTAATCGACTTCACTCTTTTCCCGTCCGGCATCCAGATCGATCAAGAACGAAGGCCTCTTAGCGCCTCTCCCCCGCCCCAGGAACCATTGCGCCAGGGGCCGACTGACGGCAAAGGGCAGCGCCTTTGCCATCCACGCCAGCAGCCTGACCGGCGCCCCAGGCAGGTCCACCACCGGCAGATTTAGCACCGCCATGACGGCCAGGGCTTCACGCAACTGGCAAATCTCCAGTCGATAAAGCCTGGGGTGCGCCAGGATTTGAGAGGGCAACATATTCAAAATAGCTGCCGAAGCATTCGTCTGCAAGTTCGTCAACATCTTCGACCATTTCATCGCTGCGGCATTGTGATAAATCCTGGCATTCAATCCGGCTTCATTCATGACCCCGACCAACGTTGGCATCAAAGGCAGTTCCGACGCCACACCCAATCCCCGGTGCCGCTCCAGGATGATATTGCCTATTCCTCTCCTCCCCACGGCGCTGGTGACCGAACCATAGATCACTTTTTCCTGTCCCAAGGTCGCCGCCAGGAGTGGCTCATTTTCCACCCCATTCTGAAAGCTGATGACAGGTGGAAGTTGAGCCGCGTAAGGCCGCAATTGATCGGCAAAAGCCTGAGTGTCAAAAGTCTTGACGGCCAGGATGCCAAAATCGAACGGACCTTTGGGCAGCGCAGTTTCAATTGAAGCCGCAGTCTCGATGGCTTCGAGATGGCTCTCGACCCCCAAGATATTCAGATATAACCCGTCGTGTTGGATTTGACTTGCCACTTCCGGCCGGTCGACGAAAACGACTCTCTGGCCGCTCTTCGCCAGGCTGCCGCCGAGATAAGTGCCGATCGCCCCGGCTCCGAAACACAGGAAACTCATTTGAGAATGAGATTGGGTCATTATCACCTTTAAGATTCCAGCCAGCCTTTGACGCCGCGCAGGAAGCTATCGCCGTTCATCGGCTTCTTGCCGGCCGCCTGGACTTCGCGCAGGACCAACGCCCCACCCGCACATCCCACGCTCGGAAAGTTATATGTCACTCCATGCTTGCCGGGAGGCAGGCTGATATCCTCGGCCACTTCAGCCCGGAGAACTTTGATCATTGCCTCCCCCCAATAGAAATAAGCGCCCGGCCAGGGATCGAACGCCCGTACTTTCCTCTCGAGCGCTTCGGCGGGTTGGGAAAAATCCAGCAAGCCTTCCTCTTTTTTCAGCATGGCAGCATACGTGGCGCGTTGGTTGTCCTGAGGGGTGAGCACGGCTTTTCCGTTCAGATAATCCGGCAATGCCTCGTTGAGCAATTGGCTCCCCAAGGCGGATAGGCGTTTGCCCAATGTCGCTGCCGTGTCATCGGGCGGAATGTCAATAGCGCGTTGGATAATGATCGCGCCGGTATCGACGCCGGCATCCATTTTCATAATGGTCACACCTGTTTGCCGGTCGCCGGCCAGGATGGCCGCCTGGATGGGCGCTGCGCCTCGCCAACGCGGCAGCAGTGAAGCATGGACATTGATGCAGCCCAGGCGGGGCAGGTCCAGCACATTTTGCCGCAATATCTGCCCAAAAGCCACCACCACGATCAGGTCGGGGTTCCAGGCTTGCAACTGTTCCCAGGCCTGCGGTTCCTTTAAGCGCTCCGGCTGGATGCACGGCAACCCCAACTCCGTTGCCAGGGTCTTGACGGGCGGGGGCGTCAATTGCCGATTCCTCCCAGCGGGACGGTTGGGTTGCGTCACAACGCCCATCACATGAAATCGCTCTGCCAACATGCTCAAGATGGGCAGAGAAAATTCCGGCGAGCCCATGAAAACGACGCGGGTATCCATGGCTTGATTTTAACACACTCGTCGTGCCATCGCTGCTACACCGGCCGCAGCATCAGCACCCATAATTGCGATATAATCCTTAAAGTACCATTCAATATTATTAACTTGGGAGAAATACATGCCGGCAAACGAAGAAACCATTATTTATGGGACCAGCTGGTGCGGTTCCAGCCGCAGCGCCAGGTCGACTTTCGACCAGCATCAGATTCCCTATCGCTGGGTTGATATCGAAGCAGATGCAGAAGGCAGAAAGTTTGTGGAAAAAACAAATAATGGTAACCGCTCCGTGCCCACAATTGTTTTCCCCGATGGTTCTATCCTGGTCGAGCCCTCCCAATCTGAGCTTCTAAAAAAACTGGGACTTTAGTTTTCTCGGACGACCCGAAAACGCTAGAGAAAGATGGTTGCTGCCGAGGCATCAACCATCTTTTTCAATGCCACAAGTCGTTCTTCCCACACGGCAATAAAAATTACTAGGTTTTCCGCAGCAGCCAGGCCATCAGAGCCCCTGCAAAGAGACCCAATGCGACAAAAACGAAAGCCTGCTTGGCGGTGGCGGTTGTCGTAAACCACTTCGGGGGCATTGAGCCGATTCCGCAAGTGGCTAATAAAGGCCGGGTCGGGAGTAACTGGTCGCATGACGGACCGTAAGCGATGCTCCAACAACTCGACCGAATCGATTGCTTGTTTCTGGTCGACAACAAACATATTAACTTTTCCCTCCTTCTGGGATTGCCACAATACCGATCGTCCCCGGGCCGAGGTTGGCCGCCACGGGGATGGCAAGTTCTGTAATAAATATTTCCTTCACGTTCAACCGTTCTTTCGCTTTTTTCACCATCTCGCGCGCCGTCTCGAGGTCAGCAGCATGGACGATTGCCAGGCGGACTTTTTGTTCTCCAACCCGCAATTTAACAGCGTCCAAGATGCTGTCCAGGGATCGCTGCCGCGAGAAAACTTTATCTCCCAACTCCAACAAGCCATCTTTCAACACGATGGTGGGCTTGATCTTCAGGGCGGAACTGAAAATGCTCTGCAACGCCGAAACTCGCCCGCTGAAGCGGGCAAAATCGAGGTTGTCGACGGTGAAGATCAGGGTCAACTTCTGTCTGATCTGCTCCAGGCGCTGGATGATGTCCTGAATAGTCTTCCCAGCCAGGTCGAGCTTCCGGGCCTCGCGGCACATGAATCCCAAGGCAGCCGATCCAGCCATCGAGTCGAACGGGTAAACATCGATCTCACCCGTCAGTTCCTTCGCTGCCATTTGCACCGAATCAAACGTCCCGGATAATTTGCTGGTGATGTGCACGGAGAGGATCTCCTCGCCTTTCGCCGCGATTGAGCGGTAGAACTCCATCACTTGTTGGGGTGAAGGTAAAGAAGTCTTCGGGAAGACTCTTTTCTCCCTGACCAGGCGGTAGAAGTCAAGCCCACTGAGATTGACTCCGGGAAAATATTCTTCTTCTCCAAAGCGCACGCTAAGCGGCAGGATATTGATCCGATACCGCTTGGCCCACCCACGTGGCATATCTGCCGCACCATCTGTCACAATTTTCAACATGTCATTGCTCCAGTCCGTCCAATTCATCACGGAGCACTTCGAGCGTGCGGTGGTAGAGGCTCTTGATGGCGCCCTCGCTGCGCCGCATGATGGTGGCAATTTCGGTGTTGGACATGTGCTCCACGTACTTCAGGATCAAAAGCTGCTGGCGTTCCGCCGGCAATTTGCGAATGATTTGGATCAACCACTCGACTTCCTGATTCTCCTCGAGATCGGATTCCGGGAAATCCTTTCGATGGGCCAGGTTGCCGTAATCTTCGAGCGAGACTTCCTGTCGGCGGCTGTTGTCACGGTGCCAGTTTGCCACCAAATTGTGGGCAATCCGGTATAACC
>JBEKEX010000082.1:0-10197 GCA_050013615.1 Anaerolineaceae bacterium | reverse complement strand
GGGGGGCAGGTCAGTTTCCGGATCATCAAAGAGAGACTCAGTAGATTCCATTCTAACTTACCACCCGCAGCTTCCGAGTGGAAGGCCACCCAATAACTTATTGAAGCCGACTCGATATTCGGTCAAATTAACCATCATTTTATAGAACGTTAACCTTAATTAATATACGATACTGTTGCGTATTTAATTTGTTTGTGCTAGAATACGGTACGATAACGATTTACTCAATTATTCTAAATGATGGACCGTTTCAATTTAGGAGAAGACTATGACAAAAGTAGAACCGGAAGAAGTTGTGAAAAAATACATTGCTGCTAAGGATCGCAATGACTGGGATGCACTTGTAAAGCTGTTAGACCCAGACTTTATAAGCAGTGATCCGTCTATTCCCGAGCCGGTTAAGGGAATTGAGCCGATTCGTCAATATCTTGACATGCTCACTGACGTAGAGATGAAGACCAGGATCCTGAGTATGATGTCCAAGGGTGACACGGTAGGAGCCGAACTCGAGGTGACCTGCCTGATTAAAATTAAACACCCGGGCGAAAAAGGCGAGTTTGCCGGACATACTATTATTCCTTCGGGCCGCCCCTTTAAGGTTACATTTGCCAAATTCTACCGGGTGAACTCTAAAGGTCTGCTCGCGGAGGAACGCGAATACTCAGATACCATCACTAAAATGCGGGCGCTCGGGGCGCAGGAATACGCCGATAGTGACGAGCAGGCAGTTACATCGACAGCAACGAGTGACTTTTCGCCAAAGATCATTCTTGAGGAGAAGGTCGCTCGAAATCTCAAGGCTCACCCTGAGCTTGCACAGAAACTGCACGGTGTTTGCCAATTTGATATTACCGGTCCGAAAGGCGGCAAATGGTATATTGACTTTGACCAGGCGGGGGATGTCGTGGCTGGCGGTAACAATCCTGACGCCACTTGTACCATCTCAATGAAAGATGATAACTTGGTAGCTTTCTTTACTGGCAAGCTAAGTGCAGAGATGGCTTTTGTCACGGGCAAGCTAAAGATTAAGGGCGATATGGCAATGGCTTCAGCTTTGCGAGAGGTGTTGAAAGGAGAAAGCTAAATGAACCAGGTTGATGACTTAAAAGCTCAGGAGGTAGTTAGGAAGTTTTTTGAAGCCGGGAATAAGCAGGATCTGGAGACTCTGGCCAGCCTGGTAGCTCCTAGTCTTATAGTGAATAACCCACTATTCGGACAAGGCAATGTTGCATCGAGAGAGGTTTTCAAAGCCTCACTCAATAATATGAGCAAGGCTTTTCCAGATATAAATATGCATGTTGTCAACATGATTACGCAGGGCGATACAGTGGTTACCGAAGAGCTGGAAATAGGCACTCTGTTGGCCAATGGTCGATCGTATAAAATGCCCGTCTGCGTTGTTATGCGGGTCAACGACCAAGGGCAAATATACGAAACTCACAACTATTGGGACACCAGGACTTTATTTGATCAATTGCAGATTGATCTCGAAACCTATAGTAAAATTTTGGGGAAGGCAGTCTGAATATTCTTTCGCAGAATGAGAGCTGCGGGAAAACGAAAGGAACCCATGGAAAACGATGGCAGTACGGGGCGAAGCGGCAAGGTGGGGAGGCCGCGCAGTGAGAAATCGCGCCGGGCTATCCTGGACGCCACACTGGAGCTGCTGGCGGAGCAGGGGTTCGATGGTCTGTCCATCGAAGGGGTAGCCGATCGCGCCGGGGTGGGCAAGACGACCATCTACCGGCGTTGGATTAATAAAGAAGCACTGGTGTCAGCGGCTCTGCAAGACATGCGCTCATCCCTCGAGGTGCCCCAGCCCGGAAGGGATCTGCGCGAGACGGTAGTCAGGTTTTTTAACGAGTTTTTCGCCATATTACAAGAACGCCCGGTAACTTGGACTATCCTCATGCGGCTCCTCGGCGAGGCACAAGAGCACCCCGAGATGGTACGGGATTTTTACAGCCAGATATATGCACGCGTTGGCCTGTCCAGGGAGTACGTCGATTACCTGAAGGCTACCGGGGAGATCGACCCTGACTTGGATTGGCCCATGGCAGCCAGCCTGATCGCCGGCCCTCTGCTATACCTTCTTGTTTTAAACAGGCTGATGGGAGAGCCAGAGATCACACAGGAGACGATAGAAAAGTACACCGATATCATCATGCGCGCCGTCCGCAAGCCGGTGGGGAGATAATCGTGCGGATTGGCGTTCGGGCGACCCTCATTCGAAAGGCGCTATGGAACCATTAGTGCTATTCCTACTCACATTAATCCCGTTTATATTCTGTTAATGGAATTGGATTATCTTTGCTTTGCTACAGCTGAGGAGTTCCGGATGATCGATTAGCGGTGCTATAAATGGATTTAGAAATCAATGAGCAAAATATTGATAGTAGATGATGATCCGCATATTCGCGAACTTGCCGGCGTATTTTTACGCAACGCCGGGCATGAAACCTATCAAGCCTGTGATGGGGTGGACGCGCTCGCAAAGCTGGATACGCTCAAAGTAGACCTGTTTATTATTGACATCATGATGCCTAAAATGGACGGATGGGAGCTTTGCCGGGAGCTTCGCCTAACGTACGATCTGCCCATCCTGATGCTGACGGCCCGGGGCGAGACCAGCCAAAAGCTCAAGGGGTTCGAGCTCGGAACGGATGATTACCTAGTTAAACCGTTCGAGCCGCTGGAACTGGTGGCGCGCGTCGATGCCCTGCTGAAACGGTACCGGATTGTTGCATCGCAAACTGTCCAGGTAGGGCAACTGCTGATGAACCGCAAGACATTCCATGTGGCCGCCAACGGACAAGAAATGACCCTGCCGCTCAAGGAGTTCGAGCTGCTCTTCAAACTGGCCAGTTACCCTGGCCGGACCTTTGCGCGTGAGCAGTTGATCGAGGACATCTGGGGCTATGATTTTCATGGCAACGACCGCACCCTGGATGTGCATATCAACCGGCTGCGGGAGCGTTTCCCGGAAGAGCAGCATGCCTTCAAAATCACAACGATACGCGGGTTGGGCTATCGCCTGGAGTTGAAGCCATGGTAAAAAACTATCCAAAGCTTTTTAGAGTCTTTGTTTTGGCCCTGGTCGCAGCTATGTTTGCTGTGGCCTTCTATCTGACCGGGTTCCTTTACCGGGTGGCGCACCTGAATCCGCCCGCACTGTTGGTTCAGATCGTCAACTCCTTTTTAGGCCTGATCTTCACTAGTTTAATTAGTCGTCTCTTCATCCGTTTTTTTAAGGCGCAACAGGCAAAAGCTTATGCTCCGATCATCCAGGCCATGGAAAGGATGTCCAGGGGGGACTTCAGTATCCGGCTCGAAAGCAAACCTGAGGACGACATAGTCAGTGGATTGGCGGTCGGTGTCAATAAAATGGCCACGGAACTGGGCCAGATGGAAAATATGCGCCAGGAGTTCGTCTCCAATGTGTCCCACGAGATCCAGTCGCCTTTGACATCCATCCGTGGCTTTGCCCTGGCATTAAAGAGCGCTTCACTGAGCGAACAGGAGAGACTGCATTATCTCGAAATCATTGAAATGGAGAGCATGCGTCTCTCCAGGCTGGCGGATAATCTGTTGAAACTAGCTTCGCTGGAGGCGGAGCAGGTCAAGTTCAAACCACGCAGTTACCGGCTGGATAAGCAGGTCCGCAGCCTCATTTTGACTTGCGAGCCGCAGTGGTCAGAGAAGAAGATCGAGCTGGATGTGGCCCTCAAGGAGGTTTTCGTCACCGCAGACGAGGACCTGTTGAGCCAGGTCTGGCTCAATTTGCTTCATAACGCCATCAAATTCACACCTCCGGGTGGATTGATTAAAGTGGCGCTGCGTCTGCGTGGCGACAAAATCGAATGCAGCATTGCCGACAGCGGCATCGGGATCAAGCCGGAAGATCAGATCCATGTCTTTGAGCGCTTTTACAAAGCTGATAAAGCGCGTACGCATGCAACGGAAGGCAGCGGCCTGGGTCTTTCGATCGTCAAAAAGATTGTAGACCTGCACAGGGGCACGATCGCTCTCGAAAGCAAATTAGGCGAAGGGACCACCTTCACCGTTTGCCTGCCGGTGGAATAAAGGGGGAAAGCGATGACAAATTGGGAAGATACCCATTTGTCCGTCCATTAACACTGAGTTTACACAACTAATTTATCCTTGCATATAGAAAAGACAGTCCAACATTGATCTTCCCCCGGTTCGAGCGCGCCTCGCTGCGCTCAGGGAGGGGCTGCCAATGCGGGCGGCCGGATGACCTGCGCTGGTTTTCCATCCTGCCTTGATACTCAGTTCACCACTGCTTTTTATACTGTGCAAAAAGGATAACTTATGAATACACTACGCGATCAAATACACCCATTATGTGTTGAACAAGAGACCCTTGCCGACATCTGGCTAAAATACCATATGAACTTCGTCATTCCCAATTGCATACTTAGGATGGAAAACTTATGAACACGTGTGCTATCCGAACCGAATCTCTGAGCCGCCGGTTCGGTGCGGTCCAGGCCGTGGACAACCTCTCATTCGAAGTCCCTGTTGGCACAATCTTCGGCTTTCTGGGTCCAAATGGGGCTGGAAAGACCACCACGATCCGCTTGCTGCTCGGCCTGATCGAGCTATCGGCCGGACATGCCGAAGTTTTGGGTTTTGACACGCGCACCCACGCCGATGCGATCCGCGCCAGGTCAGGGGCGCTGCTCGAGTTTAACGGACTATACGAGCGTCTGTCGGCCGAAGACAACCTGGATTTCTATGGGCAGGTCTGGCACATGCCAAAAGCCGATCGAAAGGTGCGCATTCAGGCTCTTCTTACTGATATGGGGTTGTGGGAGCGCCGCAAGGAGGCTGTTGGGCTGTGGAGCCGCGGCATGAAACAAAAACTGGCTGTAGCACGCACCCTCTTCCACCGGCCGGAACTGGTCTTCCTGGACGAACCAACCGCAGGCCTCGATCCGATCGCAGCGGCAGCGCTGCGGGACGATCTGTCCGCCCTGGCCTCCCGCGAGGGTGTGACCATCTTCCTGAACACGCACAACCTGTCCGATGCCGAGAAGCTCTGCCAAAGGGTGGGAGTGATCAATAAAGGCAAGCTCGTGGCGGTCGGTACGCTGGATGAGCTGCGCGCACAAAACGAGGCACCGCTCCTGGAGATAACAGGAAAGAGCTTCGGCGCAGGAGTGCTGTCGGATCTGCGCAGCCGGCCGGAAGTCCAGAAAGTGGCCGAGGAAGACGGGAAACTTGTCCTTGAACTCCGTCCTGGCGTCCGCTGCGCGCCGCTGATCCGCCTGCTGGTGGAATCCGGCGCAGATGTCGAAGAAGCCCGTAAAAGTCAAGCCAGCCTGGAGGACTTGTTCCTTACACTGATTGAAGAAGAAGGAAATTCAAAATGATCACCGATATACTCACCGTCGCCATGAAGGAAATCAAGGAGCTTCCCTACCTGCGCAAAGATCAATCCCGCACCAATCTGTTCACACTGATCATCTTGCTGTCAGTGTTCGGGATCCTTCTGCCCTGGCATGCCGGCAAGGAATGGGTCCAGTCACTTTTGAGCATGCTCCCCTGTGTGGGGCTGCCGTTCATGCTGGTCGGCACGATCATGGTGGATTCGTTCGCCGGGGAACGCGAGCGCCATACACTCGAAACCCTGCTTGCCAGTCGCCTTTCGGATCGGGCCATACTGTTCGGTAAGATCCTGGCCGGGATCCTTTACGGTGCTGGAATCACCTTCCTTTGTATGCTCGTGAGCCTGGTGACGGTCAACCTGGTTGATGGACAGGCTGGCCTGCTGCTCTTTCCGATACCGAACGCCCTGGGGCTTGTGATTTTAGTGCTTCTCATCTCGACTCTGTCTTCCTCGCTGGGTGCGCTGGTCTCGCTGCGGGCCGCCTCGGTACGGCAGGCCATGCAAACTTTTACTATTGCCAATGCCGTCCTGCTCATCCCGATCCTGGTTATCTCACTGCTGGATCCCGCGTTGCTTGCAACGATTACCCCTTTCATCCTCAAAACTTCTTTGATCAGTCTGGCGATCAGTGCGGGGGTCGGTCTGACGCTCCTGGATGTGATCCTGATCCTGGTCACGCTGGCGCGCTTCAAGCGGGCCAAGCTGATCCTGGATTGATGCTCAATCCCCGGGTCGAATAGGCCCGGGGATCAGGTTTCTCTAGCTCGATACGGAAGAAACCCAGTTCACTAGATGCATCCTTCAACATGGCTTGATTCGACGGTAAGTCTAGCTTTCATTTGAGGTTTCCCCTGCATCTCCATAACTCAATGCAATATGCTCCTTTTGTTCATCCACCATCCCTATTTCCCACCTCCATATGTAAATGAGTATTCTTAATGCTATCTTTCTAAGCGATATGACATTGCATCATGAAAAAACGTACGCGGCAGAGGCTCCATTGCAATTTCTGGGTGAACTATTGTGTGGTCGCTATTTTGTCGAACGGGTGATCCAGGATAGCAAAGATGAAGTCGGCGCAGATGAGTTCCAGGCCCAAAAATACATCGCCTGGGAGCACCATACCGCTTTGACCGTAATCGGAAAACCGGAAAGTGCTTTCCGATTCGTGAAATGATCCGCGTGGCGAAACCGGGAACCAAGTTTGTCATTGGCGATGAAAATGAAGATCTGGCGCAACGCATGAAAACATTCCGGTCATGGATGGGTGGTATGGCAACCGCGCACACGCAATCACTGCACCAGTTGATCTATTGCCGCCAGAAATGTAGGAAGCGTGCGTGAAAGACATTTCGGGCGGCGATTTATATTGTTTGTCTTTTAGAAAACCAAAAGAATAAATCGAATCTGATCGGAGATTTTATGACTCAATCAACTATTCAACCTGTTGTTTCTAATCCAATGAAACGCGTGTTTGGGATTCGCGATTTCCTTCTTCTTTGGATTGGGCAAAGCACATCCTTGCTGGGCGATCAATTCTATTTTATTGCCATGTCGTGGCTGGTTTTGAAAATGACAGGCGATCCATTTGCCCTCGGCGCAGTCTTGGCAATTGGTGGGATTCCGCGCGCGATCTTTACGTTGATTGGCGGCGCGATCACGGATCGGATTTCCCCGCGCCAGGTGATGTTGATTTCTGATCTCATTCGACTGCTCGTTTCGGCTTTGCTCGCGGCTCAAGTGTTGACCGGCACTCTGCAGGTTTGGATGATCTATGTTTATAGCGTCATCGGGGGAATTGTTTCGGGTGCATTCGAACCGGCTGCACTGTCCATGACGCCGCATCTTGTTCCATCGGAAGATCTCCAAGCGGGAAACTCAGTGATGCAGGGAAGTATAGGACTGATCAGTTTTGTAGGACCCGCCGCGGCTGGCGTCATGATTGCCGCGTTTCATGATGTAAAAATCGGCGTGACTTTGGCGATGGCATTTGATGCCTTCACCTTCGCTGTTTCTGTAATCACATTGTGGATGATGAGAACCGGAGGAGAACTGATTGCCTCGGCTCAAAAATCTGGAGCAGTTGGCGTGCTTGAATCTATTCGTGAGGGAATCGTTTTTACGTTCAAAGATCCGGCTTTGCGCGCCATGTTTATTTTGATCGCGGTTGCCAACTTTGCATTTGGCGGACCGATTATTGTTGGCGTGCCATACCTTGCCAATACGCGCTTCCCTGAAGGCGCCGCGGCGTATGGTTTGATCATCTCCGGTTATGCGGGCGGCAGTCTTCTGGGTATCATACTTTCTGGCGTGCTACCGAAGTTGTCGCAAAAACTGATGAAAGTCTTAATGGTGGTAATGTATGCTTTCTTTGGTATGGGACTTGGCGCTATGGTATGGATTCATGTCACTGGAGTTGCGGTTGTGGATATGTTCATCTTAGGAGTGCTTAATGGCTTCATCGGCATTTTATTGATCACAGGTTTGCAGCGTAGTACTCCAAAAGAAATGCTCGGACGCCTGATGAGCATGATGCTGCTTGCCAGCTTGGGATTGATGCCGCTCTCGCAAGCGATTTCAGGCGCGATGTTGCATTGGAGTGTGACGCCATTGTTCCTACTGGCGGGTGTGATGCTGTTGGCTTGCGCTGTCTATATTGCAATTCCAAGCGTTGGTTCGTTATTAGCCGTTCGATTTATCGGCGAATCTTCTGAAGATGCATAAGCGAATTACTTTATAAAATAATTCAACCCATTCATGCTGTATTGCCGCAAAGATTTGAGCTCAAACTTTCCCCCTTTATCCTTGCGGCAACTTCAACGATATGCATGAGATTTGGGATTTGTCAAATCTGTGATCCAAACGGGACAAAATGAAAAAGATTTATCTCGTGAAATCAGATATCAACTGTTTGAAGCGAGAATCTTGTCGGATAAAATCAAGGTCGGGATCACGCAATACCCAATCTACATAGGTCTGCTTCTTTTCCAGAGCGACTTGAAGCCGTTGGATCGCCTGGTCCGCATGACCGCAAATGGCTTTGAGACATGCACGGTTGTATTCATTTTCACTGTCATATATGTTTTTCATAGCTTTACCAATGTGTTTTTGTGCAAGTTCATCCAGTCCCATCTTTCGATAGTATCCACCGAGCGTTGCGTGTGCAAGGCTGTGGCCGAGGTCTAGTTCAACCACCTTCTGGAGGGCGCTGACCGGATCATCATCGCGGCCGTCTGCGGCATAGGCAAGTCCCAAATGATGATAATAGAATGTCTTTGTGCTATCGGTTGATATTGCCTGCTGGTACGCAAGGATGGCCTCTTTAAACCGGTTAACTGATTTATAGAGGGTTCCTAACGTATCCCTTGCAAACCCGTTGTGTGGATTTAATTGGACAACCCGTCTCATCCTTTCGATCTCGATTTCCACTTTTCCAATATCTGCCACGTCCAGTCCTCGTAAAGGCAGGGAATCTGCATTAGTAGAATTATCTCAAGCACTTAAATAATAAAAGACTTGGTTTTACAAATAAGATCGAAGGGTAGCCTATCTTACCAGGCTACCCTTCTGACCAACAGCAAACTCAATCCTGCAATTCTGCGTGTTTCTTGCTCAGGCGGTATTCTTCCCGGATCGTCTGTTTGCCCGGTCCATAAACAATATGCTCCTAAAACCTGCGTCCGATTCTTTCCCCCAGCTCTTCGGTATGAAACATATCCAAAACCACGGGTCTAAAAGCAAGTGGATTTGGATTTATATTTGGCATACCCGGAAAAAACCAGCCCAATAGAAAGGCCGCGTATTATGGAAACTGCCTAATGCCTCTTCTAGCCCGCTTGTTCATCAGAGCTTCCTTCGTTTACATTTACGGTAATGAGTATGATTTTTAATGTTGGGTTGTTTATGCTCCTGGGAAGGACATTTGAGGTTGTCAATGTTCTGGCATTTCTATTGGTGGCTTGACGGCGGGTTAGATCATCCAGGTAATTCCTTCTCTCGAATTATGAGCCCTCTTCTCGTATATTGGCAGTGACTGTCACATAAACGGTGGCTCGCATTTTAATTCATGGGCGATTTCTAGCTCGTCCCAGCCATCCGCTCTTTGGGGAGGGCAGAGTGATTTAATATGTGAGCAATAAAATGATCGAGCCATATAATAACTTGCTTAACGCAAGCAAATATGTTATGATCCGGCTTATGCAACCCAGTCAAGAAGACGTAATCCAAATGGTTGGAGCTCTCTTCGGGCTGATCGGGAGTATCCAACGAGCCCAGAAAGGCAATGGACCAGCCAACCGGCTGGCTCTGCTGCAGATGATCGCCGCCCACGGGCAAATCCACCCATCCGAACTGGCCGAAGAACTGGATGTCAATCAATCCTCCATCACCCGCCAGGTTCGGATACTGGAAGACGAAGGGGATCTAGTCGTATCAGCCGACCCAGAAGATCTGCGGGCGTGCATCCTCCAGCTAACCGATGCCGGCCACAACAAGCTGAATGAGCTCAGCGCGATCGGAATAGGTCGATTCTCAAAATTCGTCGCTAATTGGGATCCGGAGGAGGTGCGGACGCTCACGCGTTTGCTTCTCAAACTTGAACGGTCCAAGACAGAGGTTGTTGTCCGGAAGGAATCACCGGCCAGGGACCGCTGGCGGTATAAAGAGACGTCATGATAAATCTTACCGGTACACGATCCACATCTTTGAACAGGCGATGGGGGAATGCAGCACCTATCGCCGTGCTTATTTTCCTCTCGCCGGTAATTACCGAACTGTTGGCAGGC
>JBEKEX010000081.1:0-10295 GCA_050013615.1 Anaerolineaceae bacterium | reverse complement strand
CCCGCGCTCCGGTTTCAGCGAGGGTCGTGAATCGTGGTATCTGTTCGGTGCATGGCTGATCGCGGCGACGATGAATGCCATGCTCACCTGGTGGAGCGTTTCCCTGGCGATCGTCGATCACACCGTGCAGTCGGCCGAAGTGATCAACCTCACCACGCTCACCCGGGTAGTGCCGGTGTTCGTCGCCATCATGGTGTGGGTCATCCGCATCCTCATCATCGGCTCACTGTCCTACGCCCTGGACCGCTTCTTCAACCCTGGCGGTGCCCGTGTCAGCCGCCCTGTACGCAGCCAGCCTGCTGCCAGCCCATCGTTTACCACGGTGCGCAATGTCAGCACGGCGCACATGACGACCCATGCTCATCCTGCCGCAGCTCATTCGGTTGCTGCCGAACCTGCTCTGCGCCCTGAGCCGACCTACCATGCCATCAATGCTACCCGCCCGTCGATGCAGGAACCCACATCCGCGGAGAGCCGCAAGTTATAAAGATAAGATTTCACGAAAGACAACTTCACATAAAAAATCGTCCAGCATCCAATCGCCGGACGATTTCGCTTATGAAAAGGCCTGTTCCCGGTCATACTTCCGGTTTCTTCGATAGCGGCAGCCAGACGCAAAACGTGGTGCCCTGTCCCTCGCGTGAGCTGACCTCGATGTAGCCGCCATGGTTGCGCACGATCCAATAGGCGATGGACAGCCCCAGCCCATAGCCGCTGGTCTGATCGGGGCGATGTGAGCGCTGGCCGCGGTAGAAACGCTCGAAGAGGTGCGGTAGATCCTCGGCGGGTATGCCCGGCCCGGTGTCACTGATGATCAACTTGGCTTGCAGCTCGGTCTTGCTGAGCGCCATGGTCACCGAGCCGCCCTCCGGTGTGTACTGCACGGCATTGCCCATCAGGTTGAGCAACATTTGCTTGAGCCGGTCGCGGTCGCCGGTCAACTGCACCTGGTCGATCTCACTGATGGTCAGGTCCACCTTGCCGCCGGCCAGGATCTTCATTTGGTTGAAGACTTCCAGCAGTACTGTGTCCAGTTCCACATTCTGCATATCCAGCGGCAGGCTGCCTGATTCGGCCTGGGCCAGCAGCAGAAGATCGCCCACCAGGCGCGTCATGCGGTCCACCTCCTGCTCGATGCCCTCCAACGATTCTTCATCATTCTTGCGCATCTTGCGGATGAGGGAAACATTGCCTTTGATCACCGTCAGGGGTGTGCGCAGGTCGTGGCTGACGTCAGCCAGGAAACGCCGCTGGGAGGTGAAAAGCTTCTCCAGCCGATCCAACGTTGCGTTGAAGGAATTGATGGCGCCGCTGATCTCGTTATTCTGTATGGCCACCGGGGGAATGCGCCGTGAGAGGTCATCGGCATTGGTGATCTGCCCGGCGACGCGGGTCATGATCGCCAGCGGCTCCAGTGACTTGCCGGTCAGCCACCAGGTGATGAAAGCTGTGAGCAGCAGTGCCAGCAGGTCCAACACGATCAAGACGATCACCAAGGTGCGTTGGGTGATGTCGACCGCGGACAGGCTGAGCGCCACCTGCAGCACTCCGGATGGACCACGCGCCGATTGGAGCGGGACGCTCAACACGCGCAGGTGTTGGCTTTGGGTGGTTGTCGATTCGATCACCAGGCGGCCGGCGCGCTGGCTGGCCGAATCCAGGGGAGTTTCCCAGGTGAGAGGCCGCGCCACTTGCAAGGTCTGGTCGGCCCCCCACACCTGGAACAAAAAGTTTTCGGCAGAGAATTGCTGAAGGCTATCCAGCACATATTGATCGCTGGTGTTCAAGTGCAGGCTGGACACCAGCTCGTTGCTGGTTTCCACCAGGTTATGGTCGATTTGATCGATCAGGAAAATGCTGACCAACCCATATACCAGGACGGCAAACAAGATCAATACACCCCCCAGTAGGGATGTATACAGGAAGGTCAACCGTTGACGTAACGACATCAGTTTTCTTTACGCAGGACGTAACCGACACCGCGCACGGTGTGGATGAGGCGGGCTTCTCCTTTTTCCTCCAGCTTCTGGCGCAGGTAACGGATGTAAACATCCAGCACGTTGCTCTCGCCGCCGAAGTCATAGCCCCAGACGCGGTCGAAGATCAACTCGCGGGTGAGCACCTGGTGTGGGTGGCGCAGGAACAATTCGAGCAGGTCGTACTCTTTGGCGGTCAGGTCGATGGTGCGCTCGTTGCGGAAGGCCTGCCGCGTGGAGGTGTCCAGGGTGAGATCCTCGAAGGTGAGCAGGGTCGCCCGGTCGGTCTGGGTGCGGCGTAACAAGGCGCGCACGCGCGCCATCAGCTCTTCCAGTTCGAACGGCTTGACCACGTAATCGTCGGCGCCGGCGTCCAATCCCAGCACGCGGTCCTGAATGGTATCCTTGGCAGTCAGCATCAGGATGGGCACGTTGCCTTTGGCGCGCAGGCGCTGGCAGACCTCCAGGCCGTCGATGCCGGGCAGCATGAGGTCCAGAACCACCAGATCGGGGTGGTTGTTTTCGGCCAGTTCAAGTCCGGTCTCTCCGTCCAGGGCGGTGTCAACCTTGTAGCCCTCATAGATAAGGGTACGCTGCAAGACCTTGACGATGGCCTCGTTATCTTCAATGATCAGGATCAGCTCATTCATAGCCCCTCCATAAAAATAATATACCATAAAATCTAAAATCGTCGCGCCTGTTGTTGGGTGTTACACCCGTTGTCGGGTGCTACACCTATCTGGGTGTTACAACGACGGGGCACAGGGGTAATCCGCATTATAATCGAAACATGGAGACTGTTCCGCTTTCCGGGTTCACCTGGGTGGACCAACCGGGCTTGCTGGCGCGCATGGTCAAGGCGTTGGCGAAGCAACGCTACTTGGCCGTGGACACGGAATCGAACAGCCTGTATGCCTATCGCGAGCAGGTATGCCTGATCCAGTTCTCTTCCCGCGAGCATGATTATGTAGTGGATCCGTTGGCTGTGAAAGACCTCTCGGCCCTGGGGGACTTGTTCGCCGACCCGGCCATCGAAAAGATCTTCCACGCTGCCGAATATGATCTGATCTGCCTCAAGCGCGATTATGAGTTCCAATTTGCCAACCTGTTTGACACCATGTTCGCCGGGCGCGTGCTGGGGCGCACCACGCTGGGCTTGGGCGGGATGCTGGAGGCCGAGTTCGGCCTACAGTTGGAAAAGCGTTATCAGCGCGCCAACTGGGGGCAGCGCCCCTTGACCCCTGCCATGCAGGAATATGCCCGCCAGGATACCCATTATCTAATCCCCCTCCGCCACCGCCTGGACGCAGAGCTGCGGCAGAACGGGCTGCGGGAGTTGGCGCAGGAAGATTTTAACCGGCTGCTGGCGACGCCTGTGCAAGGTGAACCGGAGCCGGACGCTTGGTGGAAGGTGATGGGCCGCCAGAAGCTGACCCCACGGCAATCGGCGGTGCTGCAGCAATTGTGCGAGCTGCGTGAGGCACAAGCCAGCCGCATGGATTTGCCCCTGTTCAAGGTGATGAGCAACGACGTCATGGTGCTGGTGGCACGCAACTGTCCGCGTGACCGCAGCCACCTGGCGGAGATCCCCGGGATGAGTCCCAAGATGGTATCCCGTTACGGCAAAGACATGTTGGAAGCGGTGCAGTGCGGCTTGAAGGCAGAGCCACCGCCGCAGCGCCCGCGCCACCCCAGGCCGGAGCAGGATTACCTCGACCGGCTGGATGGTTTGAAGGAATGGCGCAAGCAGGTGGGCAAGCGCATGGGGGTTGAATCGGATATCATTTTGCCGCGCGACGTTCTGGAAGATATCGCTGCCAGTGACCCGCAGGATTTGAAAACCCTCGGCAAAGTTATGGCGACCGTCCCGTGGCGGTTCGAGCGTTTTGGAAACGATATCTTGAAAGTGTTGGCTGATTCGAAGCAACCGGTGCCCGAAGCTTAAATGCGTTATCCGGGTCAATTGCCACTAGGAGACAAACGATGAAAATCCATTTCAACGGTGCAGATCAGGACGTGACCGGCTCCCAGCATTTGATCGAGGTGAACGGGCAGCGACTGCTGCTGGATTGCGGCATGTACCAGGGCCACCGCAGCGATAGTTATGAGCGCAACCTCAACTTCAAGTTCGACATCAAGAGTTTGGACGCGGTCATCCTCTCGCATGCTCACATTGACCACAGCGGTAACCTGCCAAATTTAGTGAAACAGGGTTATACCGGACCGATCTACACCACACCCGCGACCGCGGCGCTGGCGGACGTGATGCTGCGTGACAGCGGCCACATCCAGGAAGCCGATGCGCAGTACGTCAACAAGAAGAATCAACTGCGCGGCGAGCCGCCCATCGAGCCGCTCTATACCCTGGCGGATGCCACTGAGGTGGCGCAGTATTTCAAACCGGTGCCCTATGGGCAGACCTTCCAGCCCATCAGCGGCGTTACCGCTCATTTGGAAGATGCCGGGCACATCTTAGGCTCGGCGGCCATTGTGCTGGACATCCAGGAAAATGGGCGATCTTACCGCTTCTGGTTCTCGGGCGACATCGGCCGGCGCGGCCTGCCGCTGATCAACGACCCGGTATTGCCAACCAATGCCGATTACCTTTTAATGGAATGCACCTACGGCGGCACTCCCAAGCCCAGCCCCGAGGAAGCCAACAGCGCTTTGCAGGACGTGCTGACGCGCACCTTTATGCGCGGCGGCAAGGTCATCGTGCCGTCGTTCGCCGTGGGGCGCGCACAGGAATTGATCTTTGCCCTCAACGGGCTGATCTCCGATCACAAGATTGAGCCCTGCCCGGTGTACCTGGACAGCCCGCTGGCCGCAGAGGCAACCAAGGTCTTCGAAGAGTTTCCCGACATTCTGGATGACGAGACTCGCCAGTTCGAGAAGTTAGAACATCACACGGCGTTGGAGTTCCCGCAATTGCACATCATCCAATCGGTGGAAGAATCCAAAGCGCTCAACGACCGCCACGACCCCATGGTGATCATCGCCGCCTCCGGCATGGCAGAGAACGGCCGCATTTTGCATCATCTGCGCAACAACATCGAGAACCCCAACAACACCATCCTGATCGTCGGCTGGCAAGCGCCGGACACACTGGGACGCCGCCTGGAAGAAGGCGACAAGGTGGTGCGCATTTTCGGCCAGATGTTCGAACGCCGCGCCGAGGTGGTGGACATCAAAGCCTTTTCGGCGCATGCCGGGCAGGACCTTCTGCTGGAATACGCCCAGTCCACCCAGAAGACGCTCAAGCAGTTGATCCTGGTGCACGGCGAGGCGGACGAGGCGCACGCCTTCGAGGCCAAGCTAGCCGAGTCGGGCATCAAGAACGTGGCTTACCCGGCGCTGTACGACACGATGGAGCTGTAGACCGCTGTCTATGGCCGCTAAAACCGATTATATTAATGACCTGCTCCAGCGGACAGTGGCTCCGCCGTTCGAAAACCGGCACACTTTGCCAGAATATGTAATAATTGGTAAGGCGTCTCGCTAGTCCCACCGCTGCCGCTGAGCCATTCCGTTAGCCCGCACAATCATATCCTTCACCTTTGTAGGATGAGAGACAATGAGTCATCAACCCCCTGAAATAGCCATTGCCTCCATATCATTCATGGCTTTTTGGCTGATCGCAGTCCTTGTAATACTTATTGCGGGACAATTTCATCCTGCGATACGTGGTTTTAGAAATCAAATGATGACAAAATGGAAACCTGCCTTGGTGATTGCAGGTTTGTTCGATTTAGGTATGGGATTTGGTGGACGTGGTTTTCTCAATCTTTCTGCCATTGCGATTTTTTGTGAAGCGCTGATTGGACTGGCGATTGCATCTGGCATTGAAGACTACCAACCTCTTCCAGTTACGAACGCCTTTGTTCAGCGCAGGCAAATCCTTCGACAAGTCGCCTTTATGGTTACCATATCAGTTATTGCGGCTGTGTCAGCATTGATCATTGGAACAATAGGATTGAACATCGGACAAAAGCTATTTGGCGAAACTAACTATACCAGCCAGGCTGCAAATACATTGTCGTCGAACAAGTGGCTTACTTTCTTCTTGTTCTTTAGCGGGGGCGGTATCGGAGAAGAAACTCCCTTTCGATTGGTATTGCTTTCTTTCATTTGGAAAGTGTCAAAGCGAAAATGGCTGGCAATCATTTTATCGGCTCTTGTCTTTGGCGCTTATCATCTCACACCCCTTGATAGCATGTATCGCACCTTTTGGCATTTCCCTATATCGCAGTTTATTGCTTCAACACTAATAGGGTTGATCTATGGCTTTCTGTTCACCAAGCGCGGCTACGAGACAGCATTGCTTGGGCATACATTATCCGACTGGATACCCCTAATGTTTTTTGTGGGCTAACACTGGCTCCACCTGACCGTCTTCGGCGCGATCTGCGGCGGCCACCTGACAGAAAAGTAATGATTTCAAGCAATCTTGTCTTGTTTAAATCGGTGGCAGGTGAGCCAAACCGTTAGCCGGACTAATGTGCGGCTTCTTAAGGGCTGATCAAGAGACGGAGGGTGCACGATGGCCAAACTGATCTATGACGCGTTTACATCGCTGGATGGTTATGTTGCGGATGAAAGCGGCAACTTCGATTGGGCGGAGCTAAGTGACGAAGTCCACGCCTTCATCAACAGCCGCGAGAGACAAATCGGCACCTATCTCTTTGGGCGCAAGATGTACGAGACGATGGCCGTTTGGGAGACACCGGACGTGATTCCCGATCTGACACCAACCGCGCTGGAGTTCGCGTCGAGTTGGCTGGCGGCTGAAAAGGTCGTGTACTCGACGACGCTGCAGAGGGTCACTACGGCTAAAACGCGGCTCGAGCGAAGTTTCGAGGAGGATGTCGTACGGGAACTCAAGGCAGGAGCGACCCGCGATGTTGCAGTGGGCGGTCCGACGCTCGCAGCGCATGCCATTCGAGCTGGCCTTGTCGACGAATATCACCTTCTCATCGCGCCGGTCATCGCGGGCGGCGGCAATCCCTATTTGCCCGGCAAGGTCTCCGTGAAGCTCGAACTCCTCGACGAACGCAGGTTCGACAACGGTCTGGTCTACGTTCGGTACCGAGCGAAGAGCTGACGAGGACAGTGACCCCGTCCCTCTGAGGCCGCCTGGAAGAAGGTGACAAAACGTGCGCACCTTTGACCAGATGCTCGAGTGACATGCCGCGATGGTGGAGATCAAAGCCTTTTCGGTGCACGCCTTCGAGGCCAAGCTAGCCGAGTCGGGCATCAAAAACGTGGCTTACCCGGCGCTGTACGACACGATGGAGCTGTAAAACGGCTGTCTGTGGCCGGTAAAACCGATTATAATAATGGCCTGCCCCACGGAGAGGTGCCGCAGTGGTTGAACGGGGCGGTCTCGAAAACCGTTATGGCCCATTGGGCCATCGTGGGTTCGAATCCCACCCTCTCCGCCATTCTATTTAATGGGTAGGGTTATTTCTGAGGGTGCTTTGCGACCCTCTCCGCCATTCTATTTAATGGGTAGGTTTTTTTCCGAGGGTGCTTCGCGACCCTCTTTGCCAATATCGAGACCTTGAAAAGGTTTGAAGCCTTTTCAAGGTTTTGTTTTTAATGGCTAGTGTTCCAACAATGCCAAGCGGTGCAGTCACTGCCTGGGCAACCCCAGGTGCTGGCCAGTTTCCGCATTCTACCACTTGCACTTTTGCTAATATTCGCCTTTAATGACAAAAAACGAGCCCCGAATTGTTCCGGCTAATTTGGATTTCTGCCGGGCGAATTTAAATTTGCTTGCTAATTCCTCGGGTACTTCCATCCCCTCAGAAAGCTTAAAACCAACAGCCCGCCTCTTGGGATCATCGATCGTGTACAAAACATTGACCTCGAGACCATCCTCATAAAAGACATAGGCCCATTTGATATTTTCCACTTGAAAACGGGACGTCTCCAACGGTTTGGCCGCAAACTCGATATCACGTTCTGCTTTTAAAATTCGTTTTACATAATCCAGGGTCTCTTTGCTTTCGCTGGCAGGTACCACTGTAAATTCATGCTTGTATTTGTTCATAAAGTAGCGGGCTTCATTGGCGCGCAGCCCGGCCAGCGCTTTTGCCACCGGTGAAGACTCCAAACCCACCACGGACACATTATTGAAATCGACGATATAAGACATATTCATCTCTCTTTCTTTTTAAAACCAGATAACTTGTATCTAAATTATACCAATAATGTAATCGTTTCACCACTTTGTGCGCCACTTTGACCTTCTTATCTGCCTCTCAACACAACAAAAATATTTGACCTTCGCTTTTATTAATTATCTCGTTCTTAATCCGGTGTACAATACCCAGCATGGATCTACTCGCCAACCTCAACCCGCAACAACGCCAGGCGGTCACGGCGCCGCCCGGGCAGACCCTGGTGCTGGCCGGGCCCGGCTCCGGCAAGACACGTGTGCTCACCCAGCGCATCGCCTACCTGATCAGCGAAATGGGCGTGCCGCCCTATCGCCTGCTGGCGGTCACGTTCACCAACAAGGCAGCGCGTGAGATGGCGGCGCGCGTCCAGGCATTGGTGGAAAACAACCTGGAAGGTATTTGGCTGGGCACCTTTCACGCCATGTGCGCCCGCATCCTGCGCCGCGAATCCGCCCTGCTGCCGTTCAAATCCAACTTCGTCATCATGGACGAGGACGACCAGCAAACGCTCATCAAGCGCACGCTGCGCGAGCTGAACATCGACGACAAACTCTACCGGCCGGTCTCCGTCCACGCCGCCATCTCGGCTGCCAAAAACAACCTGCAGTCCGCCGACGATTTCCCGGCGCGCAACTACCGGGAAGAGGTCACGGCGCGTGTCTACAAGCGCTACCAGGAGATGCTGGTGGCCAACAACGCCGTCGATTTCGACGACCTGTTGCTGGAGGCGGTGAAGCTGCTGCGTGACAACCCCCAAGTGCGCGACGCCTATGCCGCGCGCTTCGAATGCGTACTGGTCGACGAGTTCCAGGACACCAACCTGGCGCAATACGAGCTGCTCAAGCTGCTCTCCAGCCACCATCACAACCTGTTCGTGGTGGGGGACGAGGACCAATCCATCTACCGCTGGCGCGGGGCGGATTACCGCAACGTGCTGCGTTTCGAAGAAGATTATCGCAACTGTCAAAAGATTTTGCTGGAGCAGAACTACCGCTCCACGCAGACGGTGCTGGATGCCGCCCGGGCTGTCATCGACCGTAACACCCAGCGCACCCCCAAGCATCTTTTCTCCGACCGCGGTGCGGGCGAGCGCATCATCCTGTACGAGGCTATCGACGACCACGCCGAGGCTGCCTACGTGGTGGATACCATCCAGCAGGCATTGTCGGCGCATAAGGCCAAAGGCAGTGATTTTGCCATCATGTACCGCACCAATGCCCAGTCCCGTTTGCTGGAAGAGGCATTTTTACGTGCGGCCATGCCTTACCGGCTGGTGGGCGCCCAGCGGTTCTACGGCCGGCGCGAGGTCAAGGACGTCATTGCCTACTTGCGGCTGGTATCCAATCCGTCGGACGAGATCAGCCTGGGGCGGGTGATCAACGTGCCGCCGCGCGGCATCGGCGACAAGACCGTGCTGGGCTTGCAACTGGCAGCGCGCCAGGCCAAAGTCACCCCCGGCGATGTGCTGCTGGACCTGGGAGAAAAGGGTGAGAAATCGAATTTCTGGCTGGCGTTCAACGGCCGCGGTGCCAACTTGTTGGCCGATGTGGGCAACCTGCTGGTGGATTGGCAAAAGCTCCGCGAAGGGCCGCTGCCGACGCTGTTCGACGCCATCATCGACTCGACGGGGTATGAGAGCTACATCAACGACGGCACGGACGAAGGCAAGGATCGCTGGGACAACGTGATGGAGCTGCGCCGGCTGGCCTTCGAATATGCCGAGCGCGGCCTGGTGGCCTTTTTGGAGAACTTGGCGTTGGTCTCCGACCAGGATACCCTGCCGGAGAAGGCGGATGCCCCTACACTGCTCACATTGCACGCCGCTAAGGGATTGGAATTTTCGCAGGTGTTCATCACCGGCATGGACGAAGGGCTGCTGCCGCACAGCCGCAGCCGCGACGATCCCGAAGAGATGGCCGAGGAACGGCGCTTGTTCTACGTTGGCATCACGCGCGCCAAGAACCAGCTTTACCTGGTGCGCGCCGACCAGCGCTCCACCTTCGGCAGCTTCGAATACAGCGTGCCCTCGCGTTTCCTGGACGACATCCCCAAGGAGATGATCCTGCGCCAGGGAGCGCACACGCATGCCACCCGCACCCGCCGCACGGAGAATTTCAGCACCTGGGTGCTGCCGCCG
>JBEKEX010000080.1:0-10393 GCA_050013615.1 Anaerolineaceae bacterium | reverse complement strand
TCACCAGAGCGCAGGAGAATGCCGTTCTCCGCTCCTTTGCCGGTGCCCACCATGATGGCAGTTGGTGTTGCCAACCCCATGGCGCATGGGCAGGCGATGACCAGCACGGCGACCATATTGATCAGTGCCCGCGTAAAGGCATCGACTCCTGAACCAACTGCCGGAGCGGGAACGATCACTAGCCAGGTCAAAAAGGTTATCGCTGCGATCAAGATCACCGCCGGCACAAAGATACCGGAGACCTGATCGGCTAGTTTTTGGATGGGCGCTTTACTGCCTTGCGCCTCTTCCACCAGTTTGATGATTTGGGCCAGCGCTGTTTCCTTTCCAACACGGGTCGCCTCGAACTTGATAAAGCCGCTCTTATTGAGCGTTGCTCCGATGACCGCGTCTCCCTGGCCTTTTTCCACCGGCATCGATTCGCCGGTCAACATCGATTCGTCCACTGATGTGTGACCTTCGACGATGACACCATCCACGGCGATTTTCTCACCTGGCCTAGCTAGGACAAAGTCCCCCATCATCACATCATCAACCGGGACGTCCACTTCATTGCCATCGCGTAAAATGCGGGCCGTTTTGGCCTTCAAATTCAATAGCTTCTTGATAGCCTCACTCGTCCTGCCCTTGGCGCGCGCTTCCAGATATTTACCCAGGCGGATGAGGGTGATGATGACTGCGGCCGTCTCGAAATACACCGGCCCGCTCACCCATCCCAGGACGATGGGGATCGAATAGAAATACGCCACGGAGGAACCTAATGCGATCAGCACATCCATGTTGGCCGAACGGTTGCGCAGTGCTTTGTAGGCACCCATGTAATATTGTGCCCCCACGTAAAACTGCACCGGGGTCGCCAATACCAGCATGAGCCAGTTCGCCCATGCCGTCATAGGCAGCAGGGAAAGGTCCATGGCCATGGCAAACAAGAACAGCGGCACGGTGAACACAATGCCTATGATCAAGAGCCGTTTCTGCTGGCTGATTTCGACCTCGCGCGCCTGCGCTTCCACATCTTCTGCCTGGCCGCCCAACTCCAATGTTTCAAAACCGGCCTGCTTCGCCGCCGTGCGCAGGTCTGCCTGGCTCAAGATGGTGGGAATGTACTTTACTCGAAACTCTTCAGTGGTCAAATTGACCCGTGCCTCGAGCACGCCCTCCAACCGGCCAATTTGTTTTTCCAACCGGCTGGCGTCATTAGCATCGCTGACATTTTTGAGCACCAAGACCGCTTCGCCCTGGGCAACGTCATACCCGGCGCGCCGCACACGAGCAACGATATCGTCCAGTACCAGCTTCTTTGAATCGAACATCACTGTCGCACGTTCAGACGATAGATTGACGTTCGCTTCCTGAACACCATCCAGCTTCTTCAGGTTGCGTTCGATCGTTGCCACACAATTGGCGCACGTCATCCCTGTGATAGGTAATATGAACTGTTTTGTATCATTCATTTGTTTTTCTACCAATAACTGCTTGCTTCTCCACCAACAGCCTTAAGCACCTTCGTTTAACTTTCGGCAGGATAATCGATCTCTGCCAGCAACTGCTTGATCGAATCGTCGGTGGCGGGTGCGTCATAGCTGACCTTAACCAGCTTGGTCTCCAAATCACCTTCCACTGAAGCCACACCGGTCAAATCACCCAATTCGGTCTTGATCGTGTGGATACAGTGTTGGCAAGAAATAGCCGGAATATGATAAGTTACAGTGGTCATTTTTATTGCTCCTTGTAAGATCAAACTTTTTGTGCCATATCGAACACTTCGACAATTTCCTTCAGAACTCGCTCGCGCTCCTCGGGATCTTCCCCGCGCACGGCCGTGATCAGACAGCTATTGAGATGGTTATCCAGGATCTGCATACTGACTTTGTTCAACGCGGCCTGCACGGCCTGCAACTGCCGGATTACGTCGATGCAATAAGCATCCTCTTCCACCATGCGTTCGATGCCGCGGATGTGCCCTTCGACGTTCTTCAATCGTTCCAATGCGTTCGAATTTTTCATTATATTTTACCTTTACCCCCCCCATATGGGGGGGGTTAGATATATAATACCATACAACTCTGATTTGTCAAGTTAATAACCCACCAACACTTGCATCATAGCAGGTAATCCATTATTATCATGATGATGTCTGATCCACTGCCCTTGTTGAATAAAATTATCCTGGTCACCGGAAGCGCCCGGCGCATCGGCCGGCACGTCGCCCTGGCGCTCGCCAAAAATGGTGCAGATGTCCTGATCCATCATGCTCATTCACCGGCGGAGGCCGAATCCGTCCGTCAGGAAATCCAAGCACTTGGGCGCAAAGCCGAGATATTGCAGGCCAATCTCTCAGATACCGCCCAAACCCTTGCTCTGGCTGACCAGATCCTCCAGCACAAGCCGGTCTATGCCTTGATCAATAACGCAGCCATCTTCGAACCGGCTTCCTTTCACTCTACCGATCTGCAATCCTGGCAGCGCCATTTGGACATCAACCTAACAGCGCCTTTCCTGCTCAGCCAGGCATTTGCCAGGCAAATCGAACCTGGCACACCAGGAAAGATTATCAACATTCTCGATTGGCGGGCAATGCGCCCCTCAAACGACCACTTCCCCTACTCCATCAGCAAAGCAGGGTTGGCGGCTTTGACCCAAGCCATGGCCGTGTCACTGGCGCCTAATATTAGCGTCAATGGGCTGGCTTTCGGCGCGGTGCTGCCCCCTAGCGACGGCGGGAAAGCCAAAAAGGTCTTGCGGGATACGCCCATCAAACGGTTGGCAAGTTTGGAAGAGGTCAGCCAGACAATCCTATTCTTGCTGACCGGGCCGGCTTATATGACGGGCGACATCATCTACCTCGACGGCGGTCGACATCTCGTGTGAACTTGGAGAACTATGGATCAAATATTTGTCAAAGACTTGCTTGCAAGAGGGGTCATCGGCATCAGCGACCATGAACGATCGCAACCGCAGGACATTCTCATCAACCTGACCATCTCGACGGATTTCACCAAGGCAGCCCAAAGCGACAACATTGACGATTGCGTCAATTATCGCACGCTGGCTAAAAAGATCCTGACGTACGTCGAATCAGCAGACCGGCATACGGTGGAAGCCCTGGCCGTTGACATTGCCGGATTATGCCTTGAAGATGCCGGGGTGATCTCAGTGAAAGTGCGCGTTGAAAAACCCGGTGCAGTTCGTTTCTCGCATTCGGTGGGGGCAGAAATTGAGCGCAGCCGACCCGTGTGACCTAGCCCTGCACCGAGTGTGCATCGTGATCGGCTCGAATATCGATGCCGAAGCGAATACCCACCGCGCCATTGAGACGCTGCGTGTGCTCGGAAAGGTAACTGCAATCTCTTCGACGTGGGAAACACCTGCCGAGGGTAGCCCGGGACCAGATTTTCTGGATACGGCCGTTTTGCTTGAAACGTCCTATGACTTCGAGACATTGAAATGGCAGCACCTGCGGCGGATCGAAACTGATCTCGGCCGGGTTCGTTCTACCAATAAGAATGCGCCCCGCACCATCGACCTGGATATCATTACCTACGACGACCAGCTCATTGCGTCCGATTTATTCGAAAAAGCTTACCTGGCCTTGCCCGTATCAGAATTATTGCCCGATCTCACATCACCCACACCTGGCTATTCGCTTGCACAAATTGCGGCCGCATTAATAAAAAAATCACCCGCCCGAAAAAAGTCACTTTTCCAGGCGGGTTCATAACTACACGAAGCTCTCGTTAGAAGTGGAGCGTATCGGCTCCGCGCGAGATATTGTCCAGGAATTCCATGCGCATGGCCAAATCAGTGCGGAATGACCCCAGCATGGCAGAGGTCGTCATGCGCGAATCGTGCTTCTTCACCCCGCGGATCATCGAACACATATGCAGAGCTTCCAGAACCACTGCGACGCCCCGCGGATGGAGCAACTCCTCGATGAAGTCCGCCACCTGGCGCGTCATCCGTTCCTGGACTTGCAACCGGCGGGCAAACATATCGACAATGCGAGGGATCTTCGAGAGGCCGATCACCTTCCCGCGCGGGATATAAGCCACATGAGCCCTTCCGATGAAGGGCAACATGTGATGCTCGCACAAGCTGTAGAACTCGATATCCCGTACAATGACCATTTCGTCGTACTCCACATCGAACAATGCATCATTCACCATGGCCACCGGATCGATCCGATAACCTGCGAGCAACTCATCATACATCTTTGACACCCGTTCCGGTGTGCGCTTCAAACCTTCTCGCTCCGGGTCTTCGCCAAATGCCTTCAACATTTCATAAGTAGCCTGTTGAATAACCTTCTTGTCGATCTCGGAACCGTCCAGCAGATTTGCCGCTTCGTAGACGGAATCATCATCCTCTATGAAGTCGTTATTTTCGAACTTATGTAAAACTTTTGGATTCTTTTCCATTTTGCCTACGCTCTTCTTCTTGTCAGATTCTCGGCCAGGGATTTGAGTGCGCCAACGGCCTTGTTTTCCTGAGGTAGATACAGTATATAGTCCAAAGCCTTTTGTGTAAACGTATCAGTTTGCTGCTGTGTATAATCCTTGGCGCCGATTCGATCCAGGTCAGCAACGATTTTACTAACTTCTTCGACGAAAATCGGGCCTGAATTCCATCGTTTTTTGAATTCCGCGTCATGCTGCAATGCGTAGATCACCGGCAGGCTTTTCTTGCCGGTCACCAAATCACTCTCGGCCGATTTCCCGGTCGTCGCAGTTTCTCCCCAAATGCCCAACTGATCATCCTGGGTCTGAAAAGCAAGCCCCAAATAATGGCCGAAATGAGCCAATGCAGCCCGTTTCTCCGCGTCGCCGTCGCCCAACAAGGCACCGATTTCAGCCGCAGCGCTCATCAGGGCAGCCGTCTTTCCTTCGATCATCGTCCAATAATCTTGAACATCGATATCCCTGGCAACTTCGAAATCGAGATCGAGAGATTGGCCGCCTGTCAGGTTGAGACAAGCTGTGCCCAGCACCCGGTAAACTGCCCGAACCGCTTCGGCAGAAACCGGAGCGGCCAAACGCTGCAATGTCAGGAACGCCACAGAAAATAAAGCATCGCCTGCGTTGATAGCCTGTGCCACACCCTCTTTCTTCCAAAGCGCCGGTCTACCGTGGCGGAATTCACCCCGATCCTCGATGTCATCATGGATCAATGAAAAATTATGCAGGAACTCCACGGCCGCGGCAGCGGGCAAAGCGGGCCGCCAATCACCACCCACTGCAATGGCACTCAACAATAAAATCAGTGGCCTAATGCGTTTTCCCTTGGCCGGGTGGCTGTCCGGCATCTCCTGCCAACCCAAATGATAGGCCAGCATGGAATGCATGAACACAAATTGCGCTGGAAATCCATCATCAAGTGCGGCTAGCATCTCTTGCTCGACCGCAGGCAACATTTCAGCACTAAATTCATCTAGAAGATTAGGCATCGTGCCTCTTGATCAGAGGAATTTTTGCCAAATCGCAGATAGAAGGAGCGCCGGCTGAGAACATGCAAATCCGTAATTCGGCGTTAAATTCGTCGATCAACTGGGTGACTTCCTCATAGGATTGAGAGGCTGCCCTGAGGAATGGGCCGGCCATGCCGGTCAGCGTTGCGCCCAGGCTGATGCACTTGGCCAACTCGATCCCATTTCGAAGGCCGCCTGACGCGAAGATTGGCAAATCAGGGGTTGCCTGTTTAGCTTGAACCAACGCGTCCGCGGTGGAAATGCCCCAGCCACGGAAATCAGAGGCGATCTTTCGCATGTGGGGATCTTGAGATCGATACATCTCGACCTGCGACCAGGAGGTGCCCCCGGCGCCCGCTACATCGATAGCGGAAACCCCAGCCTCCATCAACATCCTGGCGGCTTTTCCCGAGATACCCCATCCAACTTCCTTGACCACCACCGGCACCGTCAGCGAATGGCACACCTGCTCTATCTTTCGGGTCAACCCGGCAAAATGAGTGTCAACTTCGGGCTGCAATGCTTCCTGCAGTGGGTTTAAATGCAAGAAGAGTGCATCTGCTTCCACCACCTCGACCGCGCGCTTGCATTGCTCGACCGAATAAGCATAGTTCAGTTGAATTGCCCCCAGATTGGCAAATAGCAGAACATCGGGAGCCTCTTTTCTGACCTTGAAAGTTTCCTCAAGAGCGGGATCCTCAATCGCGGCTCTCTGCGAGCCCAAACCCAATGCAATCCCTCTCGCTTGGGCGGCTTGCGCCAGAATCCGGTTGATTCTGCTAGCTTCCTCTGTACCTCCTGTCATGGAAGAAATCAGCAGCGGCATGTGCAGTAATTTGCCAAACACGGTAACGCGCGTATCGACCTGGTCAAGATCGATCTCGGGTAATGCTTGATGAAGGAAATGATACCGCTCGAGTCCATTCGAAAGATCCGATTGAACATCTTCTTCAAGGTTGATACGGATATGCTCAGCTTTTCTCGAAGCTGTCGGATTTTTGCCCATTTTGTTCCCTTCGCTTACAATTCTACCTCATAACAAATGTAACATTTTTGTGTTTTGGGGTTATTATATTAGACAAGATTACATACGTGCCTTGATGAAAAATGATGTAAAATTCAGGTAATAGTAACTAAACAACAGGAGAACCTCGCATGAGCCAGACATTCGATGAAGTTAAATCTGTGATCGTTGATGTTCTAAAAGTCGATGCTAAAGATGTCAAACCTGACACCAGGTTTGTTGAGGACCTGAAAGCCGATTCCATGGACCTCTTCTTTCTTATCGACGGTCTCCAGGAAAAATTTGCCTTCACCATCTCTGACGAAGACGCACAAAAGATCAAATCGGTCTCAGACGCGATCAGCTATATCGAATCGCACAAGAAATAAACAGTATTTTAACCCATGCAGCCCTTTCGTTCCCTCCATAGGGGGTGAGGGTTATGAATAAAAATCTAGGGATGTCTCAAAAAATGAACCATCCCTAGATTTTTCCTATTAATTCTTCACCATTTTGGCAATTTCTTCTGGGAACCTGGCCACCCGCACGCCAGCTTCTTCAAGCGCTTTGATCTTCTCAGAAGCCAAACCCAAATTACCTTCGATAATGGCGCCTGCATGCCCCATTCGCCTCCCCGGCGGTGCTGATTGCCCGGCGATGAATGCCACCACCGGCTTGGTCATGTTTTGAGCAATCATCGCAGCAGCCCGTTCTTCTTCGGTGCCGCCAATTTCACCGATAAGCACCACCTTGTCCGTATGCGGATCATCTTCGAACATTTCCAGTATTTCGACGAAGCCCGTGCCATTGATAGGATCACCCCCAATGCCAACGCAGGTGCTTATCCCCAAGCCCACCCGTTTTAAAGCATCCACCGTTTCGTAGGTTAGCGTGCCGGATTTCGAAACAACGCCGATATTTCCGCTGATGGCTATATCACCAGGGATGATGCCCACTTTCGCTTCACCTGTGGTGAGAATTCCGGGACAATTTGGCCCAATCAAGCGGGTATGCTTTTGCTGCAAATACATGCGGACACGGATCATATCCTGGATAGGGATACCTTCGGTGATGCACACCACCAAGGCGATTCCGGCATCGGCTGCTTCCAAAATGGCATCGGCGGCAGAACGAGCGGGTACAAAAATGACACTGGTATTTGCCGCAGTCACATCTACAGCAAGTTTGACCGAATCAAACACGGGCACCTTGCCTTCCAACACCCATTCGCCGCCATGGCCCGGTGATACACCGGCCACCACATTCGTTCCGTATTCGATCATTTGTTGCGTGTGGAAAAGCCCTTCGTGACCGGTAATGCCTTGCACAAGTAAACGCGTCGCTTTATCGACCAGGATGCTCATTCCGGTTTTTCCTTTGCCAGTTTGATGGCGATTTTGGCCGCTTCGATCAACGTTTCCGCTGTCACCAATTTAGCGCCGCCCAGGATTTGGCGGCCCTCTTCGGCGTGTGTGCCCGCCAGGCGCACCACGATTGGAATGGAAGGCTTGACTTCGGCAATAGCACTCAACATGCCGCGGGCAACTTCATCACACCGGGTGATCCCCCCAAAAATATTGACCATGATGGTTTTTACTTTGGGGTCAGAAAGGATAATTCGAAGTGCCGCGGCAACTTTCTCAGCACCCGCTCCACCACCAATGTCCAAGAAATTGGCCGGCTCTCCGCCCAATTCTTTGATCACATCCATCGAAGCCATTGCAAGCCCGGCTCCATTGACCATACAGCCGATCGTGCCATCGAGTTTGATATAGACAAGGTTATATTTACGTGCTTGGATCTTAGCGGGATACTCGTAATCGAAATCCCTGACTTCCACCAGGTCAGGGTGGCGGAACAACGCGTTATCATCGATCACCACTTTACCATCCAGTGCAATCAAGTGGTTCTCCTCGGTAATGACGAGGGGATTGATCTCTGCCAGAGTGGCATCGATGTCGCAAAATACCTTCCACAGCCCTTTGCAAATCTCTGTAAATGACCGCCAAAAGCCCTTGGGCAAATCGATGCCGACCGCAATGTCGCGGGCTTGATAATCTTGCAGCCCCAGCAACGGATCGACGTAAACACGGATGATCTTGTCGGGAGTTTCCCGCGCCACTTGTTCGATATCCACGCCGCCCAGAGCTGAAGCCAGCATCACCGGTAATTGGACGCCCCGATCGATGGAAATGCCCAAGTAAATCTCTTTGTCGATGTTGATCGCTTCATCGACAAGCACTTTTCGCACCGGCAACCCATTGATCTCCATCGCCAGGATCGCCGCCGCCAATTCTTCTGCTTCTTCTGAAGTTCTTGCCAGGCGGATACCGCCAGCCTTCCCACGTCCCCCCACTAAAACCTGTGATTTGACTACTACCTTTCCCCCCAACTCCCCAGCGATTTGCTTTACTTCGCTGGCTGTGTTTGCTACGCTGCCCTTCGGTATTGGAATGCCATACCGAGAAAAAATCTGCTTGGATTGGTATTCGTGTAATTTCATCCCACTCCCCAGCGGTCTTTATCAGTATGTTTACAAAAAGATTATACCATTTAATAAACCTGCAAAAATCAATCTGCCCTTAGTTCTGATTCGCGCGTCAATCATTTGCGCTTAGTGAAGATCAAGATGTTCGCTCGGGAAGACCATACAGGTGAAGACTATCTTTGGGTGCCAAAGATGGTTATAATAAATAAGACTAAATCTATCATAAAAGGTTTAGGCTATGGCTAAAAACACACCTTCCCCTTTACTTCCACTTTCCCCCCAAGAATTGATCCAAGATTATAGACAAGCCTATCGCTCCCGGCAAGCTTCCGCCATCGGACGACGGGAAGTCCTTTCAGGCAAAGCTAAATTTGGAATCTTTGGCGATGGCAAGGAGGTGCCCCAACTTGCCATCGCGCACGCTTTTAGAAAAGGTGACTGGCGTTCTGGATATTACCGCGACCAGACCTGGATGTTCGCACTGGGAGTGACCGACCTGCAGAAATGGTTTGCTGCACTCTTCGCTCATGAAGATCTGGAAGCAGAACCTTCCACCGGCGGGCGCAACATGGGCGACCATTTTTCCAGCCGCAACCTGAACCCCGATGGCACCTGGCGCGACCAGACCCAAATGTACAATGTGGCGTCAGATATTTCCCCGACTGCGGCACAAATGCCGCGCGCGGTGGGGTTGGCGTATGCCTCCAAGCTCTACCGCGAACTGGGCCTGCTGAAAGAGTTCACGCAATTCAGCCACAATGGGGACGAGGTGGTGTGGGTGACCATCGGCAACGCCTCCACCGCCGAAGGACTGTTCTGGGAGACCGTGAATGCCATCGGCGTGCTGCATGTACCGGCAGTCATCACCGTCTATGACGATGGCTATGGTATCTCGGTACCCAACCAGTTCCAGATGGTCAAGGAGAACATTTTCGCCATCATGAAGGGTTTCGAGCGCCTGCCCTGCCCTGCGGAGGAATGCGATCGCGGCTACGACCTTTATAGTGTGCATGCCTGGGATTACCCGGATCTGTTATCGGTTTATGAAAAGGCAGCGGATAACGCCCGCAAGTTCCACATCCCGGCGCTGGTGCATGTGACAGACGCGACCCAACCGTTCGGACACAGCACCTCTGGATCGCACGAGCGCTACAAATCGAAGGAACGCCTGCAGTGGGAAGAGGATTTTGATGGCATCCGGCGCATGCGCGCTTGGCTGCTGGCGAGCAAGGTAGCGACCGAGAAACAACTGACCGCCTGGGAAGCGGAAGATACGGAAACTGTAGAAGCCGCCCGCAAAGCTGCCTGGACTGCCTTCCGCACCCCCATCGAGGCTGAGCGCGCACGCGCCCTGAAATTGATCCTGGGTCTGGCCGAAGATTCGACGCAGAAAGACGTATTGAAGGACATCGCCTCCAACGCCGATCTGGCAGCCGTC
>JBEKEX010000079.1:0-10404 GCA_050013615.1 Anaerolineaceae bacterium | reverse complement strand
TTGGCAACCTTGGTGAACCCGGCAATATTGGCGCCCATCAGGTAATCGCCCGGTTTCCCGTAAGCAGTGGATGCATCCATGCATGCCCGATGGATGCTCTTCATGATATCGTGCAGCCTTTCGTCCACCTCCTCGCGTGACCAACTCAGCCGCATGCTGTTCTGCGACATTTCAAGTCCGGAAGTGGCGACACCGCCGGCATTGGCGGCCTTTGCAGGGCCATAGAGGACATTGTGAGCTTGGAATATGTTGATGGCTTCCAGGTTCGAGGGCATATTGGCTCCCTCGCAGACGAGGAAACAGCCACCATTGACCATAGCCTGGGCGTGCTGGCCATTGATCTCATTTTGGGTCGCAGAGGGGAAGGCACAGTCGAACTTGATGCCTTCATCCTTTACCACGTCCCAAACACTTTTACCGGCAAAATATTTGGCGCTCTTATATTCCCCGGCATATTCCTTGACACGACCGCGGCGGACATTCTCCAATTCCATCATAAACGCCAGTTTCTTGGCATCGATGCCTTCTTCGTCGATCACCGTGCCGCTGGAATCGGAGACCGATATGACCTTGCCGCCCAGTTGATTGATCTTCTCGATCGTGTATTGTGAAACATTGCCCTTGCCGCTGACCAGGCAGCGCAACCCCTTCATCGTCTTGCTACGAGTAGCCAGCATTTCTGCAGCAAAATAGACCGAACCGTATCCAGTAGCCTCCGGCCGGATCAGGCTGCCGCCATATTCCAAGCCCTTGCCGGTCAGCACACTGGCGTTCTGGTTGACGATCTTTTTGTAGAATCCATATAGATAACCAATCTCACGCCCACCCACCCCAATATCGCCGGCAGGCACATCGGTGTCCGGTCCGATATGGCGGAAAAGTTCACTCATGAAGGCATAGCAGAAGCGCATGACCTCGGCATCGGATTTGCCTTTGGGGTCGAAATCGGCACCACCCTTGCCGCCGCCCATGGGCAAAGTGGTCAGAGAGTTCTTGAAGATTTGCTCGAAGCCCAGGAATTTGATGATCCCCAGGTTGACCGTTGGGTGAAGGCGTAAGCCGCCTTTGTAAGGCCCAATCGCATTGCTGAATTGAACCCGGTAGCCTCGATTGACTTGCACTTCACCCTTGTCATCCTCCCAGGGCACTCTGAACATGATGACGCGATCCGGAATGACGATTCGCTCATAGATTTTGGCCTTGACGTACTCAGGATGCTTTGCCACCGTGGGTTCAAGCGTGGTGAGCACTTCCTTGACGGCTTGATGGAATTCAGGCTGTCCTGCATCTTTCTCTGTGACCATAGCGATGACATCTTGGATCATTGACATATTTATTCTCCTTATCGTTTGTGGAAAATATTGGAACTTATGACAGCTACAATGTTCACTACCTGTCATCTGGACTATAGCACGGCCAGTATCGATATCTCGTTAAAATGGATACCTTCGGTATAAAAAAACCATGAAAATGATTCTTATCGATCAAAAACCTGGTCGCGGTGCACGGCGACAATATCCCCCTGATGTTGTCTATTCGATGGCAAAAAGATTGGAACGTTGAATTAGTGGGACTATTTTGAATCTGGCACGGTCAGTTTGTATCCCACTCCCGGTATATTGATGATCCATTTGGGATGACGGGGATCAACTTCGAGCTTCTTGCGAAGTGAGTAGACATAGGCGCGCAGGTAATCAACATCGTTGCGATACTCGTCTCCCCAAACCGCTGTAAGAAGCTGTCCATGGAGCATGACCTTGTTGGCATGCGTAGCAAGCTCGCGCAGTAGATTATATTCCGTGGCCGTGAGATAAACCTCGTGTTCATCCAAGGTGACGCAATGCCTGGCCAGGTCGATAGTCAGTCCATCGCATTGGATGGTTGTTTCAGCAGGCAAAGGAGGCGTCTTCACCCGTTTCAATAGAGCACGTACGCGGGCCAACAACTCCTTCGAGCTAAACGGTTTGGTGATGTAATCATCCGCGCCGGCATCGAAGCCGCTCAATTTATCGGCTTCGGCCACTTTGGCGGTGAGCATGATAATCGGTACATCGGAGAACTCGCGCACCCGCCTTGCGATATGGAATCCATCGATATCTTGCAGCATAATATCCAGCATAATCAGATCGGGTTGTTCCAACGCAACGGTTTCCACCGCCTGCTCGCCGTTGGAACTGGTCAACACCTCGTAGCCCATCGCACACAGCACTTCCCGCACCAGGCGTATGAGCCGCGGGTCGTCATCGACAATCAAAATCCGCTGTTTGTTGTTCAAGGATTATTTTTCTCCTTTTGAGCTTGCATCCGCGGCAATGAAAAATAGATTGTCGTTCCTTCACCAACTTTGCTCTCCACCCAAATACGCCCGCCATGCGCCTCGACAATCACCCGCGCGATGGGCAAACCCAATCCGGTGCCTGAAACGTGCAGCGTGGTCGCCGATCGCACCCGAAAATATTTCTCGAAAAGCGGGATCAAATCTTCGGGAGAGATGCCAATGCCCTGATCGGATACACTAACCACAACATCCGATAGACGTATCTCACCCTTGATAACAATCAGCCCCCCTCGGGAGAATATTTGACTGCATTGTCCAGAATGTTGCGAAAAACCTGCTTGATCCAGCGCGGGTCAGCATTGACAACCGGGAAATCATTTGGAAAATCGACCATCGGACAGTGAGCTTTGCTGTTTTGCTGCACTTCGGCTGCAACCTCACGTGCAATTTTAGGTAAATGGATGGGACGGTGTTCGATTTTCAATTGGTCGACATCGATCAGGGAAGAATCGAGAATATCGTGGATCATCCCTTCCATATCGTTGCAGGCTTCCTCGATGAGGTCAAGAAAATCCTTACGTTTTTCTTCGCTCCAGGTGACTTCGTCCAATTGCAACGCCGTGGCATAACCCTCGATGGTCGTCAACGGCATGCGTAACTCGTGTGAGAGTGTTGCCATGGCTTCGGATTGCAGACGCTCGACACGATGCGCCTCACGCACGGCATCGGCGTGCATCCGCAACCGCTCACGGTCGATCACCAACGCGATTAGCTCTGCCAGAGTTTGCACAAACGGGAGATCACGCTCTGTAAAAGCTGATGCATGATCAAGCGTTTCCAGGACTAGTACCCCGAATTTCTGGTCGCTTGTTGCAATGGGAGCCGCAACAGCACACTTGGGTGTCAAGCCAGTACCGAGCGACCGCGCCATGACCGAGCGGTTTGCAGAACGCATGTTGGCCATGAGTTCTGTGATCTCCTGTGCAGAGTTGAACAGACACGCCCGACCCTCATCAAATACTTTGCCGGTGATGGACTCACCAGCCTGCAACCCCATTACTTTCAGCGTGGCAAGGTCATATCCAAACGCGGCTTCGGCGCGGAATAAACCCGAAGATCCCTTCCACAGCATGATGGCGCCGGCATCTGCTTTGCCAAGCGCATCAATGGTTTTCATGATCTTGTCAAGAAGTTCGGGGAGTTCCAACGAAGAACTAATCACCTTGGCAATCTCTGTCAAGGTGTGTTGTTCGCTAGCGAGGCGCGTGAAGTCATCATCGGTCACGATCATAACTCACCCCAGCGCTGAATTTGAATTGCGAGAAAACGCTTACACTCGTTAGTATACAACATTTTGGCACGCTGGATTTCCAAATAGTGCTTAACTTATACTGATAAACTTTTGTCACCCGTCGTTCCACCCACAATCATGTACAATAATAACCATCAACATGAAAGGATCTAACATGGCAACGCTACATTTGATCTCGCACACCCACTGGGATAGGGAATGGTATCAAACATTCCAACAGTTTCGCTTGAGGCTGATACACATGGTGGATAATTTGTTGATCGTCATGTCCACTGAGCCTGGATACCGCCACTTCATGTTGGATGGACAAACTGTCGTGCTCGAAGATTACCTGGAAATGCGGCCAGAAAAGCAGCAAGTGCTGAAAGAGTTGATCAGCCAGGGGAGAATTTTGATCGGACCCTGGTATGTGCTGCCCGATGAGTTCCTGGTCAGTTCTGAGGCGATCATCCGCAATTTACTTCAAGGGAAAAGAATATGTGATGAATTTGGTGGCCGGATGATGGTCGGCTATATCCCCGATCCCTTCGGGCATATCGGTCAAATGCCACAAATACTCAATGGATTTGACATTCACAACGCTGCATTGCGTCGCGGCCTGGCCGACGAGCCCTGTGAACTTTGGTGGCAGGCCCCGGATGGCTCCAAAGTTTTGCTATCTTACCTAAAAAACGGATACGACAATGCCGTTAATCTGCCGATGAGCCCGGAAGAAGCTTTCCTGGCGAACCTGACCCAGGTTGCTGGTCTTATCAAACCTTTTGCCACTTCGGACAGCATTTTACTAATGAATGGTTCTGATCATGTTGAACCGACGTATAAACTTGTAAAAGTTATTGACTATGCGAATAATCGCCTAAAAGACGATCAAGTAATTCACTCTACTTTGCCAGATTATTTTGCTGATCTGCGGGCAGCCATGGCTCGTAATAATCTCGACCTCCCGGTGCAAATCGGTGAGTTGCGGGAATGCAAGCGCCATGAACTGCTGCCAGCAGTCCTCTCTTCTAGGATATGGATCAAGCAGCGGGATCATTTCTGCGAAAACCTGTTGGAACGTTGGGCGGAACCTTTCAGCACCTGGGCTGAATCGTTGGGGTCCGAGAACTCGGAAGCTTATCGCATTTCTAATCCCGCACCGTTAGTGCGCCAAGCTTGGAAATTGCTCTTGCAATGCCAGCCGCACGATTCCATTTGCGGTTGTTCCATCGACCAGGTGCACAACGAAATGAAACCGCGCTTCGACCAAGTGGAACAGATTGGTTCTGAGATCACACTGCAAAGCCTGTCGACTATTGCAGCCCATGTCGATACCCAGCCGGGAGGAAAATGGGATGCATTCCATGCTGTCGTCGCTTTCAATGCATCTCCCTTCCCGCAAACCGGAATCGTTTCTGCACAGGTCCAACTCCCTGCCTGCATCGATCAATTCGAAGCAATCGATGCGGATGGACAGGTATTTCCCGTGGAAATCGGCCCACGCCAAAGCCAATCATTGGCCGAAATGATGCTGGACCGCGATAGTTTGCAGGGTATGTTAGTCGTCATCCAGGAGGGGCAAATTTCAGGGATGAACTTCCAGGAAATTGGGTTCCAGGAGCATGAGACTTCTGCACGGATCGAAATCGTTCTTGATGCTCAAAATCCGCCGAATATGGCCGCCTTGAAAGCCGGGTTGGAAAATATCCAGGTTCTACTGCAAAACGAAGCAATAAAAGAGTTCTCCATTAAAGCCCGTACGCCAGAATCGGTCAGCATGCATTGGCTGGCGGAAAACGTTCCGGCACTGGGCTATAAGACCTATTGGCTCAGGCAAACGCAACAGAAAGTTGAAAAGAACGCTCTTCCTGATCTCCAAAGCGCAATAGAGAACGCATTCCTCCGCGTGACGTTGGATACAACCTCAGGGACCATTGCCATCCTGGATAAACAAACCGGTAACAAGTTCACCGGCCTTAACCGCTTTGTCGATAGCGGCGATGTTGGCGATGAATACAACTTCAACCCGCCGGCCAACGACCAGGTGGTCACTGCAAAGTTAGATGGCTTTTCCATCCACTCCGATCCTGCCGGCCAGCAAGTAATGACCGTCCATTACAATCTTGAGTTGCCTAAAGAAATAGCGCCAGATCGTAAATCGCGTAGCAATGAGACCGTAAACTGCAAGATACAATCTCAATTGACGCTGATTGATGGCGTCAGACGCCTGGATGTAACAACCACCATCGACAACCAGGCCAAAGATCACCGTCTGCGCGTCTTCTTCCCAACCGGTATATCCACCAACTTCGGGTTCTCCGATGGTCATTTCGAAGTGGTGCGTAGGACTACCGACATTCCGCACGGGGAACTCGATTGGGTCGAGCAGCCAAGGCCGGAATTTCCACAGCGCTTGTTTACCGACGTCTCGGATAAGAATAAGGGCTTGCTGGTTGCAAACCAGGGTTTGTACGAAGCTGAACTGGTCAAAACCACTGATGGCATGACCGAGATAGCAGTCACTCTGCTCCGCTGCGTCGGCTGGCTCTCGCGCGGCGACTTGCCGCTCCGCCCCAAAAATGCCGGGCCTTCCGTCCCAACTCCGGACGCGCAAGAGATCGGTATACGCGATGCAACTTATTCACTCATCCCACACTCTGGGGATTGGTCACAGGGGCTGCCATTGGCCTATGCCTTTGATCTGCCAATGAAGGCCGTCGCGACGCGGTTACGCTCTGGTGAGCTTCAAACTTCTGGAAATCTGGTGGAAGTTACTTCGGATAAATTCATCATCTCAGCCATCAAACGAGCTGAAGATGAAAAGGGCTGGATCATCCGAGGTTATAACCCAACCGAAGAACCGCTTTCAGTGCAATTGAAACCTGCGTTACCCTATGAAGCACTAACGTTGGCTCAAATCGACGAAAGCCCCGGCCAACCGATAAAACAATCCAAAACCGGCAGTATCGATCTACAAGTCGACCACCATAAGGTCGTGACACTACGGTTCAGATAAATCGCGTCGTAAATAACTGGCGGCATCTTTCAGATGCCGCCAGTTATTTTATTCATCCAACAACAACTCTTTAGCTTTCTTTTGCTGCTTGCCGCGTTCTTCCGTATCAAGGATACGCTTCCGAATGCGGAAGTTCAGAGGGGTTACCTCGAGCAGTTCGTCTTCGCTGAGGTACTCGATGGCTTCGTCAAGGCTCATATTGCGCGGCGTCACCAGCCTCACCTCAATATCCTTATTGGACGACCGCATGTTGGTTAGGTGCTTTTTCTTGCAAACATTTACCACCACGTCGCTTGGGCGTTGGGTCTCACCCACGACCATGCCCTCGTAAACCTCGATGCCCGCGCCAAGGAATAAAACGCCCCGCTCCTCGGCATTCTTAAGACCGTAGGTAAACGTCGTCCCGGATTCCCAGGCAACGATCGAGCTAGTGGCGCGCGACGAAATGGGGCCTGCCAATGGCGCATATTCTTTAAAAAGCGAATTCATGACACCCATACCGCGCGTGGCGGTCAAGAACTGGTACCGAAAACCTAATAAACCACGCGTTGGGATGTAATATTTTAGATAGACACTCCCGTCCGGAAGGTTGACCATATCGATCATCTTGCCACGCCGGCCACCCAGCATTTCAACCACTGTTCCAAGCGTTTCTGGACTGGTTTCAATGTGGAGCTCCTCAAACGGCTCTAGTGTTTCGCCATTTACACCTTGCTTAAAAATTGCCTCAGGCCGCGAGACTTGGAACTCATAGCCCTCACGCCGCATGGTCTCGATCAAGATCGCCAGATGAAGCTCTCCTCGCCCAGAAACAATAAAAATATCAGGACGCTCTGTTTCTTCGACGCGGAGTGCAACATTCTTTCTCAGCTCATCCAGTAAACGATCACGAAGCTTGCGCGAGGTGCCCCACTTCCCTTCCTTGCCGGCAAAGGGCGACGTGTTGACGCCAAACGTCATTTTCACCGTGGGCTCTTCCACCTGAATAGGTGGCAAAGCTACCGGATTTTCAGGATCGGCCAGTGTCTCGCCAATCCCGATTCCCTCCAGACCGGCAATGGAAACAATGTCCCCTGCTGTGGCTTCTTCCACTTCGACCTTCTCCAGACCCTGAAAAACGTAAAGATAGCGTGCTTTTTCGGGTAATATTTCACCATCGGTCTTTATCCGGGCAATGGCTTGCCCTGCCTTGATGGAACCGGAAAAAATACGACCGATAGCGATCACGCCGCGGTATTCATCGTAACCGAGATTGGTGACTAATAATTGCAGCGGGGAATCGGGATCGACCTTGGGACCGGGAATATAATCAAGGATGGCTTTGAACAAGGGCTGTAGGTTTGGGCTCATTTCGGGTGTTGTTCCAGCCTGTCCCGTGATGGCATTGGAATATATGATCGGAAAATCGGCCTGTTGATCGGTGGCGCCCAACTCGACAAAAAGGTCGAAAGTGGCGTTCAGAGTGCGGTCTGGTTCAGCATCACGCCGATCCATTTTATTGATGACGACCACCGCACGATGACCCATCTCCAGTGCCTTCTTGAGCACAAAACGAGTCTGCGGCATGGGGCCTTCGGCGGCATCGACCAGCAGCAAAACGCCATCCACCATGTTCATCACACGTTCCACTTCGCCTCCAAAATCAGCATGTCCGGGAGTATCCACAATGTTGATTTTGACCAGTTCGCCGGTAGCAGGGTTCGGGATGGTGATGGCAGTGTTTTTAGCCAAAATGGTGATTCCCCGCTCACGTTCGAGCGCATTCGAATCCATCACACGGTCAACTAATAGCTGGTTCTCACGGAAAACGCGTGCCTGTCTTAGTAATTGATCCACCAATGTCGTTTTACCGTGGTCTACATGCGCCACGATAGCAATGTTTCTAATATCAGTACGAACTACGATTGTCATTTTTTACCTTATTTCACAGTAAAACCCCGGGTCTCGTACACCGGGGTCACGGTTAACTAATGATATCAGAGAGAAACACTTTTGAGAAGAGGAGAGCTTATTTTCTAATTCCTCGCCGCAATAATAACAAGTACGCTCCCACGATGACCAGACCCAATGAGCCGGTATTCCCGATGAAGCTAAGTGCACTGCCTGGATTACCGCCAATGTACAGTCCCCATCCGACCATGGCCAATACACCGCCAGGAATGAGAGGCCACCAAATAAAACGTTCCATGATCACCCGGCCAAAAATGATAATCAAACCCCAACTGATGCCAAACCAGACAAGTGTCATGCCGGTTTGAGCCAGGCCATTGATGTGTTCAAGATTACTCCAGCCTAAAAATACTCCCAGCCCCACGCCGATCAGTAAGCTGCCGGGAATTGCCAACCCAAATAATCGTTGAGACACAGACCAAACCAGGAACGCCAGTCCTAAACAAATAGAAATGTACAGAACGAAATCGACCACTTTCAAAGAACTAAAGATCAAACAGGCACCGGTCGAAGCGAAAACGGAAGCGGGGACTAGTGCCCACCAGGAGGTATTCGCCGTGAACAAACGGGTAAAGAACGTAATCAATCCCCAACCCATGCCAAAGGCCAAGACCCCCACCCCGATCCGCTGCACCAACGGCGAAGCAGTCAAGATGTTAAAAGCAACATAACCACTGACGCCCACACATAAAGCAATACCGCCGGTTAATAGCAGGCCTAGCTTTTTTAGCTTTATTCCTTGAATCAATGCAACAATCCCTGCCATGGCCAAAATGATCAGGGTCAGCCATGCTGTATGCAGGAAAGGATCGAGAAAAATGGACAAGCCAATGAGCACGAATGCAATTCCTGCCAAGCTAATGATGGAACGGTACGCATTATCTATAAATTTAAAATCGCCCAATGTGTGTTGCTGCATAAAAACGTCCCTATTCTATCAATCCAACGGCTTTTGCTTTCAATACCGCCTGAAGCCGATCTTTGACATCCAGCTTATCGAGAATGCGCGATAAGTGGTTCTTTACTGTCCCCTCGGTAATGACTAACTCTCCGGCAATTTCCAAGTTCGACTTGCCCTGTGCCACTAGCTTGAGAACCTCGACTTCTCGCAAGGTCAATGGAATATCCAATTCGATATTCGGAGATGGTTTGCTTAGCCGGTTCAATTCGGAGATGACCTTGGCTGTCACCGTAGGAGCAAGGACGTATTCATTGTTGGCCGCCATGCGGATCGCCCGGTACAGCTCCTCAGTCGAGGCATCTTTCAGCAAATAACCAACGGCCCCGGCGCGCAGCCCTTCGAAAACTGCTTCATCATCGTTGAAAGTGGTCAAGACGATCACATGACTATCCGGTTGTGTGTCCTTAATTCGGCGCGTGGCAGTTGCGCCGTCCATAACAGGCATGCGCAGGTCCATCAATACGACATCGGGCTTCAGGTTGATTACAAGGCGAAGTGCTTCCTCGCCATTGGCTGCATCCCCTACAATCTCGAAGTCCGCCTCGACCGATAATAATGTGCTGAGTGCTTTTCGGAATAATTCCTGGTCGTCAACGATTAATATTCTGATGTGTTGTGAGCTCATCCGGGCACCTCGACGTGCAGTTGCACACCACTTCCCTGTGATGTAATGATCTCCAGCTTGCCATTGACCAATTGAACCCGTTCTTTCAAGCTGCGCAATCCAAAGCCACCACCGGAGGTAACTATACCTTTCCCATTATCTTGAATGACCAAATCAACCCAGCTTTTTTTACGGTAATCGATTGAAACCGAAACCTTCGAAGCGCTGGAATGCTTGATCGCATTATTGACACCTTCCTGGCAGGCTCTAAACAAGGTCCACTCGATCTGGGGTTTCAATGCCC
>JBEKEX010000078.1:0-10596 GCA_050013615.1 Anaerolineaceae bacterium | reverse complement strand
GGCACAGCAACGGTTGAGCGGGAAGAAGGAAGAAGCCTCATCGGCTTCTTGATGAATAGGCAGGTGAGAAAATGACGAGCAACGATGAACGGTTAAAAGTATTGAAGATGGTGCAGGAAGGCAAGATTTCTGCCGAAGAAGCGGCCAAATTGCTGGAGACTCTGGAGCAAGATATAAGTCCACGCCAGCTGCCAACTGGCGAAACGACAGCCGCAGGTCGTTGGTTCCGTGTGCGGGTGACCGACGCTGATTCCGGCCGGACGCGCGTGAATGTGCGTATGCCATTGGGCGTGGTCAATGCCGGCATCAAGATGGGGATGAAATTTGCCCCAGAACTCGAAGGTGTGGATCCCCAGGAGATCATTTCGCTGGTGCAGAGCGGCGACATCGGTCAAATCGTGGATGCATATGTCGAAGACGATGACGAACACGTCGAAATTTTCATCGAATAGACAAGGTAACTAAAATGACTCGTTCAGTTGAAGGTCCCGGCCAGCATTGGCTGAGGACGTTTGCTTTGGTTTGGACCGGCCAGGCATTCTCGTTGGTGGGATCCAGCCTGGTGCAATTTGCCCTGGTTTGGTGGCTGACCAAGACTACCGGCTCGGCTGTAGTGTTGACCACGGCTACTTTTGTCGCTTTATTGCCGAATATCCTTCTTTCACCATTCGCCGGCGCCTTGGTCGATCGTTGGAACCGCAAATGGGTAATGGTCATTGCTGACGGCTCGATTGCCCTGGCCACGCTTTCCCTGGCATTCCTGTTCATGCTGGGCTTGGAACAGGTCTGGCAAATTTATGTCATCCTGTTCCTGCGCGCCTTGGGCAGCGTTTTCCAATGGCCGGCCATGCAGGCTTCCACGGCGCTGATGGTACCGGATGAGCATCTGACCCGCGTGGCGGGTGCCAACCAGACCCTGCAGGGTATTGCTGGAATCGCTGCTCCACCATTGGGTGCTTTGCTGATGGAATTGATCCCCTTCTATGGCGTTATTTCGGTAGACGTCATTACTGCCATCATGGCGATCACTCCGTTGTTGTTTGTGAAGATCCCTCAGCCCGAAAACACGACCACAACTCCCTTGACTGCACCAAAGCAGTTATTTCACGAAGTGGCCGAAGGTGCACGTTACCTGGCGGGATGGAGAGGTGCGCTGTCGGTGGTTGCTCTGGCGGTCTTTGTGAACTTTCTATTGGCACCTTCGGAGACTTTATTACCTCTTCTGGTTACCAAACATTTCAATGGGGGAGCGTGGCAGTTGGGTTTGCTTGAGTCTACCGGAGGCGTGGGCATGGTAGTGGGTGGGTTGATCCTCTCTGCCTGGGGTGGCTTCAAACGGCGCATTGCCACTTCATTGCTGGGCATCCTTGGGATTGGCGTGGGTGTGTTGCTGACCGGCCTGGCGCCTGCGAGCATCTTTTTGGTGGCAGTAGCCGGATATAGCGTTGCCGGTTTCATGGGACCGATGGCCAACGGGCCTATATTTGCGATATTGCAGGCCAAAGTTGCCCCTGAGATGCAAGGCAGGGTTTTCACGTTGATCAACAGCTCGGTAACGGCCATGATGCCCTTGAGCATGCTGGTTGCTGCACCGGTCGCTGAATTCTTCGGAGTACGCGCCTGGTTTTTGATCGGCGGGGCATTGACCATTCTCCTGACAGCCGCGGCTTTCTTTGTGCCGTCGATCATGAATATGGAAGATGCGATGCAAGAAATTAAACCGACGGCGGTAGCTAAACCGGAAGCTGAAGCGGTAGTCGAATAATATTCTCCCCATCAGAGTGAGGCAGGTTGGGCGCGCAACATACCCAACCTGCCTCTATTTTTCATTCGAGCTGCTTTAAAAAGGGATAATCTAGGATTGTCGTGTGATCCCAAAATAGGTCAGTGCCATCAAGAATACCAGGATACCCACGGCAAGCAAGCGTGCCTGGGTCTTGGAGCGTTTGTCCATCAGTTGGATGTGACCATCTACCATTTGCGGCTCCAGCACCGGCGAAGCAGCCCAGGCAAAGGCGAACCCGCCGATCAGCCCGCCGATATGCCCCCAAATATCGATGCCCGGGGTGGAGACGCCCAGGAACAGGTTGATAACCACGACAAACACGATGTTGGACATGGCGGCGCGGAAGCGGTTGCCCATCAGCTCCCGGTTTTGGTAAATGAATACGCCCTCCGCGGCGATCAAACCGAAGATGGAAGTCGAAGCACCCAAAGAGGCGGCAGCAGTAAAGAGGAAGGAAAACACGTTCCCGGCAATGCCGCTCAACAAGTAGAGCAGCAGGTAACGCTCGTGGCCGTACTGCCGTTCCAAGCCGGGGCCGAAAATGAACAGCGCATACATGTTGAAGCCGATGTGCAGGATGGAAGCGTGCAGCCAGATGGGTGTCACCAGTCGCCAGAGTTCTCCGGCGACGATGGCAGCATTGATCTTTTCGCCATAAAGCCCCAGTAGATCGATGCCGAAAAGGTTTTGGGTGAGCACTTGCCCAATATAAACAATGACGCAGATGCCCATCATCACATAAGTGACCCAGGGAACCGGCAGGGCGCGCCGCGGGGCAGGCATGAAAGTCGACGGCTGGGGTGTGGGTTGTCCACTGTTGGAGGAGGAGAAATCAGGAGGAGGTGTTTGATTCATAGGGTGATCTTTCGGGGATGCGTGCGATGGTGTTCGGCCCGGATGATATCCTCGATGGTATCGACGGCTTCTTCCAGGCAGTTTTCAGCATTCACGATGACGTAATCGAACATGGGCAGGTATTCCAGTTCCTTTTTGGCCGTGCCCACACGGATTTTCAGGCTTTCCGGTGTCTCCGTCTGGCGTGCTTTCAGGCGCTGGAACCATTCCTGCTCGGTGGTGGGAATGAGGAAGATGAGCAGTGCATCGGGGCAAAGGTGACGATAGCGAGCTGCGCCTTGCACATCGACGCGAATGACAACATCCTTGCCGCTCTGCAAAGGCGCGCGCACGTGCTTCGTTTGCAGACCTTTGTAATCTTGATAGACCAGGGCGTGCTCCAACATGCCGCCGTTCTCGACCATCGCTTCGAACTGTTCCTTGCTGACGAAGTGATAATCCACTCCTTCTACTTCTTCTGCTCTGGGCGGCCGGCTGGTGGTGGTAACCACGAAAGAGACGTCCAGCTTGCGCCGTTTCATTTCCTTTAACACTGCGTCTTTTCCAACCCCGGAAGGGCCGGAGATGACGATCAGCAAGGGCTGGGGATGGAGCAAGTCAAAATCGATGGGTTCGTCAGGCATACATGTCCTTCGCGGAGGAATTTACCCGCCTATACAACGGGCCTGTATTGGTAGAGCAGAAATTGGAGCAATTCTGATTATAATTGATAATGCTGTTTGCGTCTGTGGAGGAGTGCATGCCCACCTATGATTTTGTTTGTAGCGATTGTCACCAACGCTTCGACCTTTTTATAACTTACACTGATTATGGCAGCAAGCCAGTCGTTTGCCCGCACTGCGGCAGCCGCAACGTCAAACGGCGCATCGGCCGTATCCGCGTGGCACGTTCGGAGGAAAGCCGGCTGGAGAATCTATCCGACCCCGGCAGCCTGGATGGGTTGGAAGAAGACCCCAAGGCACTGGGCCACATGTTGAAGAAGATGAAATCCGAAGCGGGGGGCGAGGACATTGGGCCGGAATTCGATGAAGTGGTGGGCCGCCTGGAATCCGGCCAATCGCCCGAGGACATCGAGCAGAACATGCCTGAGTTGGGTGCGGATGCCGGCGGGGGCGGCGACGATCTTGGAATTTAAAGAGTAGGGGGCATGAGAATGCCGGTACGGCTATTGGCCAATCGCTTGTTGTAATTGCTGGAAGGAACTCATTGCTGCAATCCGGTTGATGAAATCGGCCAAGGTGGCGCTTTGTGCTCGCAGGGCACGCACGGCCGGCCCAACCGGGTCTGCGCCTGCTGCGCCCTGGGTGGCGTCGGCATAGGCACCGTAGAAAGCAAAATAGGCCTGGTTCAAGCGCCGGATCTGGTAGCCGTTGTCCCAAAAGAACTGGCGGCGTTGTTCCATGTAGCTTTCGGCTTCCTGGATTTTCCCCTGCGCCAACAGTGCGTCCGTTTCGACGCGCGTGGTGTGCATTTCTTTGTTGAAATCGAATGGGGGCGGTTGATTGCTCGGCGTAGATGGGGTGGGTTGGTTGTTCTGAGGCGGAGGCACCAACTCGGGGTAATAGCGTTGGATTACGATCTGTGAGATTTCGCCACCGACGATATCGGCGGTGGTCTCGTTCATCGTGCGCAGTTCGGGTGTGGTGTCATAGTTGATGCCCAGCGGGCGTACGGTGAGGTAGTTGTGAGTCCATTCGTGGCTGACCGTGCTGAGCAGCCAGGACAGATCGGTGGAACTGATCACCATGGTGGGATACACGCCCACACCGCCCACCGGGACGACCAGGGCCGAGACATCCAAATTCTGCTCCACGTTCTTTTCGATGGAGGTGATCTGGTCGAGCGTCAGATCGGGCAGCAGCGAGATGTTGGCGTCCTGGCGGATGATGGTACGCGGCGACACGATCAGTGCCATGGGCAGGGGGGTCACATGGTAGAGCACGGGAGGTAATGGTTGCCCGAGCGTACTTAACCCTTGCTCTGCCAGAACGGAGCTGACTTGTTGCTGGATGACGGCTTCTGCGATGGGGCCGAGCTGGTTCAACTGTGTTTGCAAGTTATGCTGCTGTGCGAGCAGCGGGGCGGCGGCTTGGCCGGGGTTGTGGACATCGGGGTTGGTGTAAGTTTGCTGGATGGCAGCGCTGACCTGATTCCAGGAATCCAGGGTGTGGATGTAATCCATTACCATTTGATGCTGCTGCGCCACGGTCAGATAGCTGGGAATATCGATGACCGCCTGCTGGTTCTTGACCCAAAAGGCGTTCAGCGTCCACGAAACGTAATCGAACTCGTAGGGACGGGTATAGTTACGTACCTTGTCTTCGAAGGTGGACTGGTATGGGTCGCTGCGGACCAGAAGGAAGAGGAATACCAGGTAAACGAGGATCGTCCCGGCAATGCCACGGTTTTTCATAACAATAAGGAAAATTATACTGCGTTTGAAAATAAGAAGTAGAGTGCGTTGCCAACGCACCCTACATTTTTTAGCTTATCAATTTGTTGAGTCTTTCGATTTCATTGATTAACAACGGAATGTCCTGCCGCGCATGTGCAATGAAATCCTGATCGGCTTCTGTAGCCCCCGTCAAGTAAAGATCATCTTGTCTGCCATTTGGACCACGTATGATGACACTATCACCACTGGTAAAATCTCGTCCTTCGATAAAGGAAACCCAGGGCTTTTCGAGCTTCACACCGTTTTCGTATTTCTTCGAGTAAAGCTTGGCTTAACATACGTTGGTATTTCCTTTATCAGAATTCATGATTATTTGATACGCAAAGTAAAGTCGGTGCGAGGAATTCCTCGCACCTTCTTGAAGATTAGAATGGCCCGTAATGGATGAGCACTGCGATGGTCAAGAAGATGGCTACCAATACCACTACAGCTGCCCACATCTTCCAGGTCCAGCGCATCCATTTGCCATAACCGATACTGGCTAACCCCAGGCAGATCAACAACACCGGATTGGTGGGGTAGGCCATGTTGGAAAAGCCATCACCGAAGCAGTAAGCCAGCACGGTGGACTGGCGGGTAACGCCCACCAAATCGGCCAGGGGTAGCAAAATGGGCATCATCAACACGGCTTTTGCGCCTGCCGAGCTGATGAATATTTCCAGGACGAGCGCCAGCACGAAAATCAAAAACACTGCAGTGACGGGGCTGGTGCCGTTGAGCGAGGTCGAAGCCGCGTGCAGGATGGTGTCCATCACGCCACCGGAAGCCACGATGTATTTTACGCTGGCAGCCATCAACAGCAGCGGGATGCCGGGGGCGATGCCGGAGACGCCGTCCCACAGCGCCGACCAGACTGTCTTGGCGGGTGTGCCGGAAAGGAACCCCGCTCCCATACCGGCGATGAAAAATAAGATGCCAACGATGGGGAGCGAATAATCTGACAGGGCGGAAATGAAGGATGATCCAACCAGTACTACTGCGATCACGAGCACGAACACCACAAGCCAGATGGTGGCACGCTTCACACCCGGGCCGCTGGCAGCCATTTGACTGAGATCGAGATTTTTATACTTGGCGCGCTCCGCCTGGTCATCGCCATAGAGCAGCGAATCTTCCGGCTTTTTGTCGATCTTGTGGGCATACTGGTAAAGGAAAACTGCCAGGATGGCATAAAATCCCAGGAAAATGGGGATGCGGAAGGCGAAGCCAGAGAAAAGGGGCAGCCCGGCCAGGCGTTGAGCTACGCCAATGGTGAAGGGGTTGGTAAGCGCCGCTGAAAAGCCCATGTTGGTGGCTAAAATGCTCATCCCCAGTCCCACCAGTGCGTCCCAACCCAGGGAATAGGCCAGGGCGATCATGATCGGTACGAGGGGCACAATTTCCTCGAATAATCCGAAGAATGCTCCCAAAAACATAAAGAAGAAAGCTACGCCCAACAGAAGCATATACTTGCGACCTCCAGCTTTCTTTACCACCCAGCTCAAGGCAGCGTTGAGAAGACCGGTTTTATCCATCACGGCGAACGAACCACCTACCAGTAATATGAAGAGAATGATGGTGATGACGACCAGGTTGTCCGGTCCACCCAGCACCTCGATAGGAGCGATCAACCAGCGCCACACCGGGTAATCGGGGCGTGGGACGTATTGAAACGAATTGGGGTCGATGATGGTCCTGCCCGCTTGTATGATGCGGTTATAGCTACCGGCGGGGATGAGCAGGGTGAGCACCCCGGCGGCGATCATCAATACGAACAAAATGACGGCAGACTGGATAAAGGCTTTTTTACTGATCTGTGCACCAGCTTTTTGATCCATGGGAGACTCCGTGAGGAAGGAATAAATTGATTACCGGATAGTGTATAACAAATGCAAGATTAGGGCAATCAGGAATTGCCCGAAGGTTTAATTTACGGATGGAAATGCCGGTAAAAAATCTGAATTGACTGAATTCTAAGAATGAATGTTTGATTGCCTAATTAGCAAACGATATGCAATCAGGGCTGCTTTACCCCATCAAAACAACTGAATCATTGCGCACTTTGGCCTGAAACAGGGCGGTATCGGCGGCTCGGAGGAGATCGAACGCGCTTCTGCCATGTTGGGGCCAGCAGGCGACACCGATGGAGACCGTGACGTATCGGTAAGAGTCTTCGCTGCGGACTGCGAGGGTTTTGACGCGCTGCCGTAACTGCTCGGCGCGCTGCATGGCAGTTTCTGAATTGGCATCGGGCAGGATGACCAGGAATTCATCCCCCCCATAGCGGCAGGCAATATCTCCCGCCCGGATGGAGTTTTTCAGCAGCTTCCCGAATTCACGCAGCATTTCGTCCACGTTGGGGTGCCCAAATTGCGTATTCAATTCCTTGAAGTGGTCGAAATCCAGCATAATGAGGCTGACGGTCTTGGCGTTGCGCTCGGCGCGATGCAGTTCCTGGATCAACGATTCTTCCATGAAATAGCGGTTGTAGAGACCGGTCAGTGGGTCGCGGATGGCCTGCTCGCGCAGTCGTTCTTGAAGCTTCAAGTTAGCCAGTGCCAGACTTAATTGTTCCACCACTGTCTGCGCTAGTTGTTGTGTGCTGTTTGCAATGGGCACGGTGCCGTGTGCCGTTTGGATATTCAGCAGTCCTACGATTTCGTTCTCGACTTCGATGGGGACACACAACGAACTGGAGGGGATGGGTTTACCAATGTGTTCACAGGTGGGCCCAACGTTAGACTCGGAAGTCAGATACATTTTTCGCAACCGGTATCCCCAGCAATCGGAAGGATAAAATTCTTCGCCGGAAAGGGATGGCTTCCCCCAGCTCGATTGGACCTGCATGAGGTTCTTTTCAGGCAGGAGAATGATCAAGGACCCGGTGACATTAGGGAACAGCATGGGTGAGAATTCAGAAAAGACAGTATATGTCTCGGAAGCACGGGTACATTTTTGCAACATATTAACCATATCGGCCAGGTTGCTGATCTCGGATGCGCGATGTTCCAGAAGCTTGACCTGATCTGACAGCGCCTGGCGCGTGTCTTGTAGTTCCTTCTCGACCTGCTTGCGCTCGGAGATGTCACGTGAAATGCACACGAATTGTGCTGTATCACCCCGCGGCGTAGTGATGGGTTGCATCGTGCTCTCGATCCAGACGTAATGGCCATCTGCATGGCGGGCGCGGCATTCGAAATTTGGGCGGCGAGTATTCTTGAAATACTTTACCAGTTGGAGTTCCTTCAATTTATTGATGTCGTCCGGATGCAGCACTTCGAAGGGGTCTTTCCCCAACAACTGGTCGGGCGTATATCCCAGGAGATGTTCAATGGAGGGGCTGATGTAGACGGTGGATGAATCAGGGTTATATAAGGTGATCACATCTGTAGCATTTTCGGCCAACAGCCTGAAGCGTTCGGTGCTGGTGTGCAATTCTTCGTCTGCCATCCGCTGGTCGGTGACATCCCTGGCAAAGCTGCCGTAGAGAGTCTGCTCGTAGAGTTGAATGGGAAACGTAATGATCTGGACGTATCGAACGGAACCATCGGCGCGCACAATGGTTTGAGAAATGGAATGATCGATCGCTGGTTCGTTGCTTTTCTTACCGGCAATTTGCAGCAAAGTTTTCTTCATTAACTGTATATTATGTGGGATCCGTGATGAAGGCGGACCCACTTTGGCCATGACATTCAAGATCGACTTTCCCATGACCTCCGTCTGTTTCAAACCGGTGATAATCTCCATGCCGTGATTCCACTCGAGGATCTTGCCACTGGTGGAAAAGAGCGTCACGCCATCCATGGTTTGTTCGACGATGTTGCGGAATTTCTCCTCGCTTTCGCGCAAGGCCTTTTCGGCCTCTTTGCGCTCCGTGATGTTCTCGACGGAGACGATGACTTTCTCGTAGGTCTCTCTCGATTCGGGAGAGATCGTCCAGGCTAGATTCATGGACACTGGCTTGCCATCCAGTGTGTAATTAACGAGTTCTCCCTTAAAATAACTTTTCTCTTCGTAGATGGCGACCAATTCTTCCAGGAAGAAATCATACATATCGAGTGGGAGAAGCCGGGGTAGGCTTAATAGCAAGGCTTCCTTCGACTTGGCTTTGAACAATTGCAGGGCTGCCCGATTGGCATCGTTGATCTTGACCAAGCTGATGCAATGCTGAATTTCTTTCGGACGGTTTTTGAGGTAGTTGCGAAGATCTTTGATGTGCTTGGAAGACAGCGACGCCAAATGAGTTTTCACCATGCTAAAATCTTCTTCGAGCAGTGCAACGGGATTGTCTTCGAACAGGCTCCGGTAACGCACTTCACTTTCATTCAGAGCTTTCTCTGAATCTTTGAGTTCGATGGCAGCGCCAAAGACATCTGCCACTGTCCTTAACGTATCGAGATCGGTTGTGTCCCAAGTACGATCGAACTTGCACTCGTCGAAGCCAATGAACCCCCACCACTTGTTTTCGACGAAGATGGGCATGGCCACCAATGACTTTAGCTTGGTGGTTTTCAGCCATTGCGGATCGACACCTTTCATTTCCGGCAGTTTGCGAATGAGGTATTTACCCTGCTGCAGTGTTTTGCGCATGACCCGTACATCGGGGTTTTGGAAATCGAGCTTTCGGGCATTTGGTTGCTTGATGAGTGGCATTACCCCATCATCGGTCCACTCGTATTCCATGACACTGATAAGCTTGTTATTTTCCTCGACGTTTCGGTAGATATACGAGCGGCTGACCGCGAGTGCTTTCCCAAGCCTTTCCAAGCTTTGATGGACTGTCTCATCCAGCTCTTTTGTCCTCAAGAATTGCTCGGCGAAAAAGCTGAGTGTCTCCAAAATGCTGTTGCGTCGGTTCTCGGGTGGGCCGAGAACGTTTCTCTCATCCTTGGCTTTGCGGTTGACAGTTCCTGGTCGAGGTAGTGCGCTCATCCTGGTTACCTGTGGGCAATAAAGTTGTCGCCCCTTTTGGTTTAAGCTTAGCTAAATTTTCTTTACTTGTCAACATTTCATTATCGCCAAATTTCAGCCAACGCGCGCTTTATGGGATGTATATTGACTGTAAATGTGAGGATATGTCTCACACTTGTATTTAGGCGTTTATTTAAGGTAAAATTACAACGCTTTTTCTGTGGTATTTTATTGAAGTTAGAGAGGGTTTTGGCACGTGTATCTTATCGCACCAGCTGGCGAGAACAAGCTGAATTACCGAAGAAGAGGAAAATTATCATGCCCGAAATTACCCTTGTAATCAACAATAAAGTCGGTTTACATGCCCGCCCGGCAGCTTTGTTCGTGCAGACGGCGAATAAATTTAAAAGCTCCATCACGGCCAAGAACGGTTCTACCACCGCAAACGCAAAAAGTATTTTGAACGTCTTAACCTTGGGAGCTAATAAGGATAGCGTCATTACCATTACGGCTGAAGGAGAGGACGCCGAACAAGCATTGCAGGCCTTCAAGGAACTCCACGCCAATAATTTTGGAGAAAAGGAATGAAACAGGTACAAGGGATTGCTGC
>JBEKEX010000077.1:0-10716 GCA_050013615.1 Anaerolineaceae bacterium | reverse complement strand
GCTTTTGAAAATAAGACCTGGTCAGCGCAGTATCATCGCTCAAAGGCGGCATGGTCATTAGCCCTTCGAAGTGTAACCGGGGTAATTCCGCCAATTGCTTTAGCTCTGGGATGAGTGCTTCCCACTTAGTTTCGTCCCAGGCCGGCCAGCCAGACTTGCTCTCCTCGCCGCCCACATTGAACTCCAAGAAAACCGGCAGCACCTTTTTCTCTTCAGCCAGGAGCATATTGAGTTTGACAGCAAGGTGTAGGCTATCCAAAGAATGAAGCCGCTGAAAATGATCACAGACCAGTTTGGCCTTGCGGCTTTGCAAATGGCCGATCATGTGCCATTCGAGTCCTGCAACCGGGCCAATGGCATCGATTTTTGGGAGTGCCTCTTCAGGATAATTTTCTCCGAACGACCGGATACCCACGTCGATGGCGGCACGGATGACGCTGACCGGTTGTTTCTTTGTCACGACTACCAAATGGATATCGTTTGCGTCACGACTGCTGGCCGCGGCCGCTTTGCCGATCCGTTCCTGGACCATTTCGTAATTATCATGTATCTGCTCTGCGGTGATGGCCATGGTTCCCTTTTTACTTCATGTTTTTTAGTTGAGCAGTGAAATTAGCACACCAAATCTGCCCGTTTTTCCCAATTCAGCGCGATGCGAATACCAATCTTCAGTGTGGCACGCCGTGCAGATGCCGGCAACCTCAATCTTTGAAACCCCGGCTTCCTGCAAGGTGAGCTCATTTGCCCTCCAAAGATTCAAATAGACTTTCTCATTCTGATTGGAAAGAAATTCCTTCAAACCCGATCCAAAGGCTGCCTTTACCTGGCTGATAACGTTGTAGCGAACTTCATAATGGTCCGGTCCAATCGATGGGCCAATGCAGGCAATGATATCCGCTGGATCAGAATTGAATTTGCTTTGCATCGCATTCACTGCATGCAATGGAACTTTTTTGACCGTGCCCTGCCAACCTGCATGAGCTAGCCCAATCACGCGCTTTACGGGATCGAACAACAGAATAGGTACGCAATCCGCAAACCGCATGAACAAGGTGATGCCCGGCTTTTGCGTGAGGATGATATCCGCTTTTTTATGTGGCTCATCCAAGGGCCGAGGCTGTTCGGCACAGATGCAATCTATCCCATGCACCTGCCACACGTCATAGATCGAGCTGACTTCAAGCCTCATCGCATCGAAGGCACGTTTTCGGTTTTCGACGACATGCTCGCGCTCATCCCCGACTGTCCCGCCTTGATTGAGCGACGCCCACGGCTCCGGGCTAACGCCACCGACCCGCGTAAAAACGGCGTGGCATAACCCAGCCTGATCGTCTAAACTCTCGAAAGTGCCGTAGCGGATTGCGTTGTTTTGATGGAATTGCATAGCTAAATCACGATTCGCCAGTAAATTGTTTTATAACCGCGAGTTTTCGTCCAAGCACTTGCCGGGTCTCTGCCATTGCTTCTTCGATGAACGGAAACAGGTACCAACCGGTTAATATACCAAATAGGCCGCCCGTTAAGGTGCGCAAGAAGGGTGTACTTTCTCTTGCAGGGAACCATGCCAGCAAATTGCCGAATAGCGGGGTCAATTGAGAAGCACCATCGATGGCGATCGGCGCAACACCGATCAGCAGCCAAAGATACCAGGGCAACAGCGGCATTTTCTTTCTAAAAACTGAAAAGAACAGACCGCAAGCAAGCAGCCCGCCCCACAGGGCGACATCGCGCTCGCAAATGGCGACTTTATAACCCAATTGGTCATTACCAATGAAGGCCCTGGCCTGCAATATATCTTGATCGTTTGTCAACGAGAAACTATGTCCAATAAGCTGGTCATAGGTAACGAGATAAGATGTATGCGCCAATTCCCGCGGATAAGCAGCCTGCTCGCCGAACAAAAACCAGGAGCGAAAGGCAAACTGATGGCACAACGGTTGATAAATAGTATAAATTACATCTGCCGGTAAAACATCGCCATTTTTCATGAGAACCGGCGCTAAAAAAGGCACGCCGACATATAAAAAGAGCAGGATATTGATGAGCACCATGTAATGGTAGCTCAGCCAATATGAAAAGCGATCGAGCCAGGAAAAATGCCGCCCTTTGGCGACCAACTTCTGAAATGCTTCACCATGCGTGCTTTCCAGGTGCGAGCTTCGATCCATGGCTGCCAGCATGGCAACTTGCAAGTCCTGCCGGCTGAGCGGGAAAGTTAAATGATAAGGCCCAACCTGTACCAGCGGAATCGGACCTTGATAATTGTCTTTGAATGCAGGATCGTCCTCTACATCGATGAGAACTACTTGATGCTTCACAGTCTCTTCGAGCAAGTGTAGTTCATCCAGCACTTTCGCCGAATTTTCGTCACCTTTTCGATAATACACTGTGACGATCAAAGGCGCAGAAGATTTCTTTTCCAAGGCATCATGTTCCATGTTATCACCTATAGACCCACATTGACAAAACTTCCCAACCCCGCCAATTCTTGGAACACTCCAAAAAATAATAATATCCCCAAAATGATCAACAACACTCCCATCGCTACCTCCACATAATGTGAGATATTTTTATATCGTGGTAGATGGCGTGTGAGCCAATCGATCCCCAGCACTGCAAGCAGAAAAGGCACAGCAAGTCCGGCAGAATAGGCCACGAGCATAGCGGTACCTCTCAGAATGGAACCATTAATCCAAAGGACGGTGTAAATGGCGCCCAACACTGGCCCGATGCAAGGTGACCACCCAGCAGAAAAAAACACGCCCATCAAGAACGATGAAAAATAACCTCGTCTTTGGTCGGTAATTGTTTTAGGTCGCAAATCATAATCCAACCAACGAAGCTTCAGGATCCCCGATAAATGCAGCCCAAATAACACTACAACAATACCGCCGATCTTTTCTATCCAATCTCTGAGGCTGAACAACAATTGACCCAATTCAGAGATCAAAATTCCAAAAGCGATAAATATGACTGAAAAGCCTAGTACGAATGCCAGACCATGGGTAAAAGTGACCCCGCGATGTTGCCCGCCGGCTCCCTCCCCAAATGCTGCAGATCTTCCACCCAAATACCCAATATAGACCGGGATAAGAGGGAATACGCATGGAGAAAGGAATGAAGCCAGTCCCGCCAAGAAAGCCAAACCGAGCGAAACATCCATTCGGTATCTCTAAGAGCCAATGATGCTGACAACTGTACCACCCGTGCCGCTGATGGTCAGGTCGCCCGGATCATAAGCCACTTGCGGGTCGGTCCAGCGGAAGATCCACTTGGCATCATCAGGAGCAACATTAACACAGCCGTGGGAGCGTTTATCCCCATAATCATTATGCCAGAACGTGGAGTGGATTGCCTCGCCGGTAGAAGCAAAAAGACAAGTCCAGGCTACGCCTGGCAAATCATACCCGCCGCCTGCCGTGCCGCCCTCCATGTGCAAAGAGACCAGTTTGCGCCAAAGCGGATGGTCGCCGGCTGGCGTACGTGAATGATCGACTGGGTTTCCTTTATCGTCGAAGTTAATGCCCGCCGAAACCTGGCAAAAATAGACTTCATTCTTGCCTTCATAGCACGAAAGATATTCGTTGGTCAGGTCAACGACGATCTTTTTATCGCTGGCATCCGGGTTGATAGGAGCAATCTCATCGGGAGTTATTTGCCGGAATGCCTCAGCCTTAGCCAATAGTTTATCGCCGCGGCTGCCGTAGCGTTCATTTACCTGATAATCCACGGTGCCATCTGTATTGGTCTTCATGTCATCGACCCACACAACCTGGCTGTAATACAATCGCGGATTAGTGGTCTCTCTCAGCCAATAGCCGGCAGGTGTCGCTGTAGGGGTAACATCCACATAAGGCACGGTGACCTCTACCCACATCCCTTTCCCGGTCGGAATATTCGCGGCTACCTCCGCAGCCGGCAATTGGGCAACCGGTTGGTTGGGTTTATTCATGACCGGCTGTAAACTGGGCGCATAAACATATCCAACTGGGGTTTCGACCCAACGCCGGCTGATGCGGGTTGGTGGTCTGTCTCCCACCACCTCTTTAAGCCATTGCACAACATCATCAGCCTGTAGCTTACCCACCGAAGTTCCGTCAGCCGAGGGACGGTCACGGATATCAAGCTCGTCAACGCAGACCCGTCCCAATTTCTGGCCTTCCGTCCATTGGGCATCAGCTCTTAATGCAGCATTTACCATAGGGCGGAAAGTCACCACGCCCAATCCAAAGACGGATACTTTTAGAAAATCGCGGCGATTCAGTTTATTGAATTCCATGTTGACAAAGATACTCTTATTAGATTGATTTGTCAATTGCCATGCGGTTCTACATCATGGCAATTCGATATGCATTAGTAAAACTCGAACTTTTTCGATCTCCGGCTCCCACCAGGCATCGCCGGGTTGGTAAGGGACGGCAGCTCTAATTTGGTCATAGACCTGACGCGTGCCTTTTCCCATTTTATAGCCATCGTTTTGTCGCAGCCGCAGGTCGAGCGCGCGGGCAGCCGTATAAAGTTCGATTGCAATGACCTGGGCGACATTATCGACAATTTGCCGGGCGTGTCGCGCCGCTGTCATGGCATTGGCATTGTGATCTTCCTGATCTCCAGAAGTTGGCAATGAATGAATCGAATCGGGGGTGGCCAGGGTCTGGTTTTCCAACACCAACGATGCAGCCGTATATTGCGGCATCATCAGGCCAGAGTTCAATCCCGCGGCTTCAGGTAGATCCACTAACATGGGCGGCAGGCCGCCGTTGAGTTTGCTATCGATCAACCTGAATATCCTGCGCTCAGAAATTGCACCGATTTCTGCCATCGCGATCCCCAAAAAATCCATCACCAATCCAATGGGCTCGCCATGAAAATTACCACCCGAAAGCGCCACATCCGGATCGAAAATCAAGGGGTTATCAGTGGCAGAATTGATCTCACATTCGGTGACCTTGCCTGCATGGTTTAATGTGTCTCTGGCAGCTCCATGTACTTGCGGCGCACAGCGCAAGGAATAGGCATCCTGTACCCGCAATGTGCTATTGACCATTGTGCTGCCTTCTATAAACTTAAGCACATTTGCAGCTACGGTTTGCTGCCCGGCGTGATTTCTGACTTGATGAATGCGGGGATCGAAGGCTTGCGTGCAGCCCTGCAAGGCCTCGAGTGATAGAGCAAGTGCAGCCTCGGCAAGATCGAGAAGTTTCTCCGAATCCCAAACCACCAGCGACGCTATTGCGGCAGAAAAAGTCGCTCCGTTATTGAGTGCAAGACCTTCTTTGGGGCCCAAGAGGATGCGCTCGATACCTGCTTGCTCCATGGCGGTTTTACCGGGAACGACCTTTCTGTTAAACTCGGCAAAACCCGAATCACTCTCTCGATCCGGTTCGCCGCGTGTCAGCACCAGAGCCATGTGTGACAGCGGTCCCAGATCGCCGGAGGAACCCAGTGATCCTTGTGAAGGAACGATAGGCGTTACCCCACGATTCAACATATCGAGCAGCGTCTGAACCACCACTTCTCTGACGCCCGAAAAACCTTTGGTTAAGGTATTGGCACGCACCAGCATGGCCGCGCGCACCACTTCGTCTGGCAACGGTGCCCCCGTCCCCACGGCATGGCTCAAGATCAAGTTGCGGCTGAGCTGGCTGCTTTCGGTGGCAAGAATTTGTTTATCGGCAAAAATTCCGAAGCCGGTGTTAATTCCGTATACCGGTTTATCCTTACTCAAAATCTTTTCCAGCCTTGCTCGCGAGCTGTTAATTGCATCTTTCCCACTTGTAGAAAGCGCAACAGGTTCGTGCTCGCGCGCAGACTTCTTGCATGCATCAATCGTAAGCTGATTGCCGTCAATTTCGATCATGATAAATTCCTGTGGTTAAATGACATAGCACCTTCTAGCCCATTTAGCATTTCATTTGCGAGCTTCATGCTCAAGAACTCGTTGTGCATCCCGTTTCGCGATGGCTTCACGCTTATCGTACAACTTTTTCCCTTTTGCAACAGCAATATCCAATTTTGCCCTGCCATCCTTAAGATACATCTGCACGGGGATGATGGTCATTCCTTTCTGTTGCACAGCTTCGAATAATTCACGGATTTCGCGTTTTTGGAGGAGTAACCGCCTGGGTCGCTTGGGATCATGATTAAATCGCCCGGCGAATTCATAAGGCGCAACGTGAGCGTCCATTAACCAGGCTTCGTTGTTTGTAATTTGCACAAATGCCTCCGCAATGCTGACTTGCCCGGCACGGATCGATTTGATCTCGCTGCCCTGTAATGAAATACCGGCCTCGAAATGCTCCGTTAAAAAATATTCAAAGTGAGCCTTGCGGTTGGTGGCGACGATTTTGTTGGGCATAAAGTGATTTTAACATGGTTTACAGGGTTCTTCTTGCTTAATTTATGTTGTTTGTGAAGTTAATGACTATACGCAGTATTATACAGGAAGACTTTCTTGTATCTCCAACATAGATTTCTTCGAAACAACGAATATCCTAATATAGACCTTTGAGTTAATCCCAACATCTTTTATAATCATAAACATGTCTACTGATCTACGTAAATATGCACGCACGACCACCTTCCGTGTGATCTTAGGCGGATTGGGATTGGTGTTCATCATCGGAGATGGATTAATCTATTGGTTTTATGGAAGTGCAGCAGCCATTTCCGGCCTCTTATGCATCGGCGCTGGGCTGGCACCAGTACTGCTGATCCTTTTCATACTGTGGTTGTTAGAATGGATCGCAAAACATGCAGCAGGAAATTAATACTTCAGAGATCGAAACAATCGATGGATGGACTTTTCGCATTCAACCATCCAAAATAGAAAGTCGCAATCGCCTGATGCTTATGATACACGGATGGACTGGCGATGAGCAGGTCATGAACATTTTCGCCCAGCGGCTGGATAGTCATTATTGGGTTTTCTTTCCTCGCGGGCCGGTAAAAGCACCCGAAGGCGGCTATGGTTGGGCACCTGCGGGAAAGGATTGGGCAAGTCAAACACCCTATTTGGTCGACAACGCCATAAAGCTTCTTCAGATCTTTAAGAAACTCCTGCAGCAAAAGCAGATCGATTTCACCCCGCCTGATGTGATGGGCTTCAGTCAGGGCGCGGCCCTGGCCTATGCATTAGCCGCCTGTGCACCCGAGCAAATTGGCAAGGTGGCTGCCCTGGCCGGCTTCTTCCCGAATGGCCTCAATAACATTTGTCCACTTGGAACATTAAAGGGAAAACCTTTCTACATCACCCATGGCAGGCAAGATGATATGATCCCCGTAGAAGAGGGCCGCAAAGCCGCCGCCATCTTGAGAGAGGTAGATGCAAAGGTCGCCTATTGCGAGAGCAATGCGACCCATAAGGTCGATGCAAAATGCTTCAATGACCTCAGTGCCTTTTTCAACTAAAACTGCGAGATTATCTTCCCTGGATCAACGACCAAATTCCAAGTAGAAGTCCCAGACCACCCAAAACGATGATAATAAGACCCATCGGGATTCCACCCGTAGTCGTTCCATTCGATGAAGTGTCGGTAAATGTCGGGATGTCGATGGGCGCTGGTACAGTGAACGTAGCCATGCGCGTGGGAACAGAGGTCACAACGAACTGAGCTGCAAGCGTGGCATCAATAGTGGATGTCAATCCGGGTGTTAAAGTCGCAGGCGGCTCGACGATGGGAACATCGCCAGGCGAAATAGTAACGTACGGCGCATAGACCCATCCTTCACTTCCGGTGATCCCGGGGTACACGACCAACACCCAATCACCACCTGCCGAACGGCCAACAACAGGCACAACTTGACCTGGAAGCAACACACCTACCTTATCAAAGAATACGGAAGGGCCATTCCGCACATTGATCTGATTTTCCTGGTCCATACGTACGGTAGCTGTCACTCCAGATGGTGTTCCGGTGACTGTCGGCATCAACGTTCCGGTGATCAATTGCTGCAAAGTATCATTGGCTTGAACAGGGGTGATCAACACATAAGAAAGTACAATTAATATTACTACACTCAAGCCAACAATCGCAAGTAAACGCTTCATAAAGCATCAATCCTTTTCATTCTCATATCACAGCGTTATGATTATAATCTATAGCCATTAGCGCAGGGTTAAAAAAGAAATGCCTATGGAACAGAAAATATATCACGGCCAAATAACTCCCACAACATTAGCGCAGGAACTTATCTCGCACTTTAACCGCGGCAATCTGAAAGTCCAACAGGTTGGCACCGCGGATCAACTTGCTGTGCAAATCGCCACCGCAGCCTGGACTTCCGCCGGTGGTCAAACCGCGCTCAGTGTGAGCATGCAAAAGGTGGAAGACGGCGTGGCCGTGGCGATTGGCGAACAAGCCTGGTTGGGCGTGGCAGCCGACCTTGGAATGACAGCACTGGCTGCGTTGAGCAACCCCATGACGTTAATTGGCCGCTTGAATGGCTTGGCGCAGGATGTGGAATACATTAATCTAAAGGACGAGGTATGGAAAGTCCTCGAAGAGACCGCCCTAGCGCTTGGCTCGGGTTACGAATTATCAGATCGTCTGCGCCGTTATGTTTGCACTTATTGCAACACCGCCAATCCACCCGGCGAGTCGAACTGCATCGCATGTGGCGCCCCCTTGGGCGACGTCCAACCTCGCACCTGTAAATGGTGCGGATACGCCCTACTGCATGACGAAAAGAATTGCCCCAATTGCGGCAAGCAGCTCACCTGACTTTTTGTCTATTATTACCACCGCGGGAGGGTTAAATGGTATCGTTAAATAACTCCATCACAGATGTGCCGGGCATATTAGTTGGTCAAGTGCAAGATGATGATGCATTGACCGGTTGTACAGTTGTACTCTGCAAAGAAGGTGCCGTTGGAGGGGTCGATCAACGCGGCGGCGCTCCAGGGACACGCGAAACGGATGCCTTGCGCCCCATGCACCAGGTCCAAAAGTTACATGCCGTGATGTTGGCGGGCGGTTCAGCGTTTGGACTCGATGCAGCCTCCGGCGCTATGCGCTACCTTGAAGAAAACAATGTCGGCTTCAATACCGGCGTGGCTAAAGTCCCCATCGTTGCTTCCGCCATTCTTTTCGACCTCGGAATTGGTAAAGCAGATATCCGGCCCACTGCTGCCATGGGCTACCAGGCATGCAAGGACGCCGCCTCAAAAAGACCGATTGAGGGCAATGCCGGTGCCGGAGCCGGTGCTACGGTCGGGAAAATCCTTGGCATGGGTCAAGCGATGAAATCCGGGATTGGCACCGCGAGCATTGATCTCGGCGGTGGCATCATCGTGGGTGCCATTATCGCCGTCAACGCACTTGGGGATGTTATCGATCCCGAAACCAATCAAATTCTGGCAGGTGTACGCCCTCTCCAAAAAGGGCCCGTGAATATCGGCGGTAAGGATAGATTTGCCGATACGTTGAAGATAATGAAGTCTTTCGTGGGAAAATCGGCGCTGCGCCTTGCCACCATGCAAAATACGGTGATTGGTGTCGTTGCCACGAATGCAAATCTCACCAAGGAAGAAGCCAACAAAGTGGCACAAATGGCCCAAAATGGCCTGGCTAAGACCATCCGCCCGGCCAATACGATGCTGGATGGCGACACGCTGTTTTGCATGGCAACTGGTAAAAAGAATTGTGATGTTAGCATCGTAGGTTCATTCGCAGCAGAAGTTGTTGGCAAAGCTATTGTATCAGCCATTCACAATGCCAAATCTGCCGGCGGACTCCCTGCTTCCCAAGGCGAATAAATCAGTTATAATCTTTTTAATCATCTTTTAATATATCCAATTTTATAAACGATCATTTTAGTGGAGGTTTCATGATCCGAATTATTGCTGATACTCTTTCGTGTCTATCTACTCAAACTGCAAAAGAAAAAGGTATCTTCTTTTTACCTCAGATCATCATTTTCGGTGATGAAACCTATCGCGATGACACCGAAATGGATCCCCTGCAGTTCTTAAAAAAACAGGCTTCCACGTCCGAATTTCCCAAAACAGCAGCGCCACAACCCATCCTGTACGCCCCCATATACAAGAAAATTGCTGCTGCTAATGATACGGCCATTGTCATCTGTCCTTCTGGAAATCTAAGTGGTACCTTGCGAAGTGCACAAGTAGGCGCCCAAGATTTTCCCGACGCAGATATCCGTATCGTGGACACCAATATCATCGCCGCCGGACTTGGAACGGTTGTCCTTCAGGCAGTCGATTGGGTCAAACAGGGGTTGGACGCGGACACGATCATCCAAAATATTAAGGAACTCAGTTCGCGAAATAAAGTCTATTTTGTGGTGGATACATTGGAGTTCTTGCACCGAGGCGGACGCATTGGAGCCGCCAGTGCACTCATGGGAAGTCTGCTGGATATGAAACCTATACTGTCGTTCATTGATGGAAAAAATGAAGCAGTAGAAAAACAACGTACCAAGAAACGCGCGCTTTCCAGGATGATCGAAATCGTTATGGCTGATTGCCCTCACGATTCATCTGCCCATGTAGCCATCATGCACGGGAACGTCGAAAAAGAAGCAAATGATCTGGCCGAAGTTCTCAAGTCGAAGCTAGGTATCGAAGATATCAAGTTGCTTTATCCACCACCGGCAGTATTGGTCCACACCGGACCGGGTATGCTGGGGGTCTCATACTTCACAAAATAACCAACATTACAAAGGTGGCGCTGAAAAATCCGGCACCACCTTTTTATA
>JBEKEX010000076.1:0-10815 GCA_050013615.1 Anaerolineaceae bacterium | reverse complement strand
CGTGGATCAGTCCAAGTTTCAGGTCTGGGAAAACCTCGGATTGCAGCCTATCGTGTTCGTCGACCGCGGCGCGGGCTTCATCTTTTTCACCTTTTTCGATCAACGGATAGATGATGAAAGCTTGAAAGCCCTGCTTAACCTGCGAACGGATGATCTGGTAAGCCCTTTCTCGTTCCAAGGGATGTAGCACGTGCGTCTCGACGGGCTGACGACCGGCTGGCATTTCGTCCATGACGGAAAGATCGAGATCGCCATAAACGGTCAGTGCCAGGGTGCGAGGAATGGGGGTGGCGGTCATGACGAGCAGGTGGGGGTTCGAGCCTTTCGAGCGTAATTCGGCACGCTGGGCCACGCCAAAGCGGTGCTGTTCATCCACAACGGCGAGCTGCAGCCATTTGAAAGTGACCGGGTCTTCGATCAAGGCGTGGGTGCCGATGACCAGCTTGATGCTGCCGTCTTCCAGGCCGGCACGGATGCGGGCTTTTTCAGCTTCAGGGGTGGCGCCGACCAACAAATAAATTTCCTCGGGCTTCAGCACTTGCTGCTGGCCGTCGTCAGGGGCGAGTAGTTTCAAAAAGGTGTGATAATGCTGGTCGGCCAAGATGCCGGTCGGTGCCATCAAAGCCACCTGCGCGCCGCTTTTTACCACAATGGCCGCTGCCAGGGCAGCAATGATCGTTTTTCCAGAGCCGACATCTCCTTGAAGCAGGCGGTTCATCGGCTTTCCGGAGGCTAGATCGGTTTGCACATCTGATAAAGCCTGGCGTTGTGCATTGGTCAAGGTGAAGGGCAGGGAGGCGATGAGCGGGTCGATCCAGCTTGAGTCGGCTGTAAACTTTTGAGCCGAGTTGGATTGCCAGCCATATTTTTGTTGAAGAACACCCAACTGGAGCAGGAAGATCTCGTCGAAAGCCAGCCGGTCACGGGACGACTGGAGCGTTTCGTTCGAATCTGGAAAATGGACTTGCCTTAAAGCCGCTTGCAGGTTGATTAAATTGGCTTCATCTTTGATCGATTGCGGCAGGAAATCGACAACCTTGGCAGACCAGAAATTGACCGTTTGGAACATGGTTTTACGAAGCCATTTCTGGGTCACGCGGCCGGTTAGTGAATATACCGGCACGATACGGTTGGTGTGCAGATGTTCTTGTTCGAGCGCCTCGATATCAGGGTTGTTCATCACCAAGCGCCCCAGGTACATATCGACCTTGCCGGAAATCACCACGTGGTCGCCGGCAGCGAATTTATTGTTCATCCAAGGGGAATTGAAATAGGTCAACCGCAAAAAGCCGGTACCATCGGAAACTACGATCTCGGTAATGCTGCCTTGTCCGCCACGGATGGAGCGCGGCGTGGTGCTCTCGACCGTGGCAATGACGGTGATGTCTTCTCCGTAAACCAGACGGTTGATGGGTTTTAGTTGACTGTAATCGTCGTAGCGGCGCGGAAAGTAATAGAGCAGGTCTTCCAGCGTGAGCAAGCCCAGCGAGTTCAAGGCCTCGGCTGTTTTTGCCCCAACGCCCGGCAGAACGGTCAACGGAGACCTCAAACCAACCGAAGAAGACTGCACGGGTGGCCTGGCGTTCGCATGGCGGGGTGGAGCAGTATGTGCAGCGGGTGTGTGGGTCGGCTTTTTGATATCGTCAGCAGTAACGGTATTCTGCTCGGGTATATTGTCGTGCTGCACATTTGCTGCCATATTGCCAGTAGGGACTTTGCTTTCTTCTGGTTCCGGAGTTTGGAGGCCGCCATTCAATAAACCGAAAATTTGATCAATGGCTTCCTGGCGCTTCTGGACGTCCAGCGAAGGATATTGCAGCATTATTTCGTTCACTTTCTGAATCATGGCTTCTGGAAGGTTGGCGGAATGCGCTTCAGCTTCCCAAATGGGCGCCACTTTTTCCAGGCCGCCGATGATGGCCTGGTTGGTGAATTTTCTATTTATTTCAAGTTTAAGAAATTTTTTTAGTTTATCGACTGGAGATTCCATGATTAACATTGTACGCCATTTAGGCGACGCTTTCTATGACAGTTAACCCCCAAAAGCGAGGTCCAAACAGAGTGGCAAGCGATGTATTCAAAGGATGTTCGCTGATCGAGACGCCCGGAAAATTTTCCTCTCCATATTGGCGGATGAGTTTTGTCTCTTGCGATGTTTGTGCCCCTCCCTGGATCAATGCAATGTGCCCCAGGTTGTCGAACTCATCCAAGAATTCTTGAAAGTATTCCAGCGCAGTTCGAAAATTCCTAACCTTCTCTACGGGGCTGAGTTTTCCCTCTTCCAGGGTGTAGAGCGGATATAAGCCAAGCATTTCTCCTACAGTAGCTTGCGCCCGGTCGATAAACCCGGAATGATAAAGATAGGAAAGCGAGGGGGTGCAAAAAAAGCTATAGATTCTTGGGATCAGTTTTCGGACATGTTGTTCGATTTCATTTGCAGGAAATTGGAGCGATGCCGATTCGACCGCTTGCTGGGTCAACATACCCAGGCCGGCGGATAGGGTCAACGAATCGATCAGGTGAATGCGGCTGTTGCCGGATATAAGATTGATGGCCTTCTCGGCATTGAAAAAGGCATTGTTCAGTTGGCTGGAAATTAGTAAAACGATGATTTCATCGAAATTTTGTGTTAGAGCGGTGAATATCTTTTGGAATTCTTCCACACCAGGTGCGATCAGGTGAGGCTTTAATTTCTCATCTGCAATGATCGGAAAACTTGAAATCTTGAAGCTATCGTTCTCTACCACTTTGCCGCTCAGACAAGCATGCAAAGGGATGACCCGGACCAAATCACGCCCGGCAAAGGCGGGCTTGGTGAATTGGGCTGAAGTGTCGGTCAGGATGCAATATGACCCCATGGATTACTCGACTGCGATTATGAATTGATAGTGCGGTTGGTCGCCTTCATGTACTTCGATTTCGTGCTGTGGATAAGTTTCCCGGATCTTGTCAACGATACGGTTGACATTTTGTTTGTCGATGTTCGCACCGTAAAACAGGGTGATGCGTTCATGCGTTTCTGCATTAGCGTCTTTCAGGAACAACAAACAGGCTTCATCCAAATTGGCACACGAACCGATCAATGCTTCGTTATGAAGAACGATCACCTGGCCTTCTTTGACACTAACACCGTTGATCTCAACAGTCCGTGTGGCTGTAGTGATCTCGCCCGATTCAACTTCGCTCAAGGATTCATTCATCTTCTTGACCAGCTGGTCATAATCACCATCAGGATCCAACCTGAGGATCGCAGCCAACCCTTGAGGAACACTATAGCTGGGAATCACTGTGACATGTTTCAATGTCATCGAGGCGGCTGCCTCGGAAGCGAGTGTGATGTTTTTGTTGTTCGGAAGGATAATGATCTTGTCGGTGGGCAGATCCTCGAAGGATTTGAGAATTTCTTCAGTACTGGGGTTCATTGTCTGCCCGCCATCGACAATGGCTGCAGCGCCCAGGCTGGCAAAGATCATCGAAATCCCCGCACCAGGAGAAACGACCACGATGGCACTCTGTCCAGGTTTGACACTGGCCAGGTTGAGTTTCGTCGAGGAGGGCCGGTCAAGGTTTTGAAGCTGAGCGATCAAGTTTTCCTTGGCAACCTTGAGTATTGTGCCGATTCCCATGACATAGTCTTCGGGTTGATAACGGTTTTCGGTGGGTACGTGGATGTGCATCCGGTACATCCCATCGCCTTCGCCTATTTGGATCGAAGTACCCATCTTGGTCAAGTCGTTACAGAACTTGTCCAGGTCCAATGGTTGTGTGGGTTTGAAGTCGATGACAACCTCGTAATCCTGACCGGGTTCGATTTCTTCCATAGCATGATCCAGGTTCATGGCGGCTAGCGGTTGTACTGAAGTGGCGGGCAAGTCTAAAGGCATTCGTTTTGAGTACCTTAACATGCCCTCGAGGATGAAATAGAGGCCTTTACCTCCCGAATCGACAACCCCTGCCTGTTTCAGGACTGGCAGCAATTCAGGAGTATGTTGAACACTTTTATCGGCTTCGTCTATCAATCGTTCCAAAATCTTGACCAGGTCATTCGTTTCGTACAATGCCATTTCGGCTGCCGAAGCAATGTCTTTTGCCACGGTTAGAATGGTCCCTTCGACCGGGCGGACAACCCCCTTATAAGCAGTGTTCTTTGCCTCGGCCAGCGATTTTACCAGTAAGGGCGCATCCATGGTCTCGATCGAATCGAGTGCACGAGCAAATCCACGCCATAGCTGCGAAAGAATGACGCCGGAATTGCCCCTGGCACCCATCAAAGCGCCTTGTGCAACGGCTTTAGTCAATTTGCCGATATTGTGCTCACCCGAATTGGCAATTTCGTTATAGGCCGATTGCATGGTAAGCAGCATATTGGTCCCGGTGTCACCATCGGGAACGGGAAAAACATTCAGAGAATTGACAATCTGCTGATTGGTACGCAGCCAGGCCAGCGCGGCTTCCACCAGTTTTTTCAGGTCTTGTCCATCCAACTGCGTCACGGGTTCGATTGGATCTCCCTCTTCGATGGCTGTATCTTGGCGGTCCAAACTCATATTGCTCCTATGAAGTAAAAGATCTGGCCGTTAATCTGGGTTGCTGATTCGAAGCCCGCGGACGTGAACATTGACTTCGCTGATGGGTACACCTACGATTTTTTCGATCTGGTAGCGTACGCTTTCAGCGACGCTATCGGCCACCGATTTAATGCGTGTGCCATATTCCACAATGATGTGAAGCTCGATCTTGATGGCGCTGCCATCGTAATGAACATCGATCCCTCGCGTTGGGTCTTTAACCAGCACCTGGGCGATGCCTTCTGCGAGGTTTTTGGGGGCAAATCCGACCACGCCGTAAGATTCAAGGGCAGAGTGGAAAGCGATGGTCGCAATCGCACGGTGGGAAACGTATGTGTTGCCAATCGGGTTTTGTTTTTCCATATGCATCACTCTTCTCTAAATTAACAACGCTTCTTGAAAAAAGTTACGTTTCGTGGTAAACTTCCAACTCGTTCTCAACCAGGTAGTGCAAACAGGCATTTTTCAAGTAGGAAAGGAATTTATCCATGGCTCAATGTGAAATGTGCGGCAAAAAAACCACTTTCGGTCATACGCGAAGCTTTTCAATGCGCACGTCAAACCGACCTGTACGTCCGAATTTGCAGAAAGTGACTGTCATGGTCAATGGCCGCAAGGTTCAAAAAGTATTGTGCACAAAGTGCATTCGTACGATGGTAAAGAGCAACTGAGCTACTGAATTTCAATTCTGTCGATGAGAATCACGGCGCAAGCCGTGATTTTTTAAATACTATTGCGTAAGTCTTTTACGCCACCGGCGATTCCTGTCGGATGATTGAACAAGGCACTACCAGTCACGAAGTTGCGTGCACCTGCTTTGTAAGTAATGGGGAGCGTTTCAGCATTTATACCGCCATCGATCTGGATTTGGGTCTTCAAGTGATATTTGTCGATCAGTTCTTTTGCCATGCCGACTTTATTTACACTTTCCGGGATAAATTTCTGCCCCGAAAAGCCCGGGTTCACCGACATGATGAGTAATAGTTCTGCCGAGCTGAGGATGGCTTCGGTTGCTGAAACCGGCGTACCAGGATTGATCGCTACGCCTGCCTCGCAGCCCAGGTTGTGGATTGTTTGAATGACGCGATGAATGTGGACGTTGTCTTCCAAGTGTACGGTCAATGAATTGGCGCCTGCTTTTTGGAAGGCTTCTAAGTGGCGATCGGGATTGACGATCATGAGGTGCACGTCAATGTGCATCTTTGTCAATTTCCGGCAAGCTTCAACGATAACCGGGCCCATGGTAATGTTGGGGGCGAATATACCATCGATCACATCGATATGCAGCCAATCAACGCTGGCCGCTTCAAGAAGGCGGATTTGATCTTCAAGATGAGCGAAGTCGCTCGATAAGAGCGACGCGGAAATGGTGAAATTTGGCATAATAACCTTAATGTGCAACCATAGATAACCGTAAAACGATATAGAGCCATAACGGAATGAGCCCGCCGACGGCCAACAAGGCCAACAGGCTGAGACTGATTGTACCCCAATCTATGTCGTTTCCGAGGGCAGCTTTTTCGGGAATTTGATCGGGATCAGCAGTTTGTATGGGTTGATAGGGCAGAGCCGGGACGTAGACAGACGGATTCACCCGGGCCTTAGCCGTAGAACTGCCGAGCATTCCCTGCTGGCTATAAGTCGCCAAAACGCGTCCTAATTGATCCGCGGTACGATAACGACCTGAAGGCTCTTTCGATAGCACTTTCATAATGATTTGATCGAGTGCTTCGGGGACTTCGGGGTCAATTGCTTTGGGTGAAACGGGCGTCACTTCGCGATGCATGTGGGCCAATTCTTCACCGTTCGTTGATTGGAACGGAAGCTGTCCGGTCACCATCTCATACAAGATCACGCCCAGTGAATATACATCGGACGCGGGCGAAGGTGCCAATCCGGCAGCTTGTTCTGGCGAGAAGTAGAGCGGGGATCCCCACACCACCTCGCTTTTTTCGTCCGGCAAGATGGTTGCCAAGGCGCGTGCAATGCCGAAATCGGTAACTTTAAGGCGTTGATCCGGCGTGACAAGCATGTTGTGGGGCTTTACGTCGCAATGGACAAGCCCTGCGCGGTGCGCATAACCGATGCCGGTGCAAGCCTGTATCATCAGTGGTATAGCTTCCTGAATGGCAATTCTGTGTTTCAATCGTATGATCGTTTTTAAATCGGTCCCGGGGACATATTCCATAACGATAAAGAATTTACCCTGGTCGAACCTAATGTCATGGATTGTGACGATGTTGGGATGCGAAAGATTGGCAGCCGCTTTGGCTTCCAAGCGGAAACGTTCCCGGAAAGTGTTGTCTTGTGAGAAGTCCTGACGTAGAATCTTGATCGCCACGGTCCGTTCAAGCATCAAGTCTTGTGCTTGGTAGACAGTCGCCATGCCACCCACGCCAAGCGTTTGGAGCAGGCGATAGCGGTTTGCCAGGGTCATGAGGTCAGCAATTTGCGCCATATCTTAAAAAATTATATCATACGGTATGACATGCGAGTTTATATCATATAATAGCTTTTGAGAATGCTTGCATGAAAAGACGTTTTTCCCGCGACTTTGTCCTCAAGAAAAGAATTTCTGCCACTGTTGTGGTTGGTGCTGTTGTGGTTGCTGCCGGTATGTTTATCTTATTGATTGCTGCTATTTGGCTATTCCTTCCGTCGCATCCTACCATAGTTGCACCTACTCCTGTTATGGCGGTCATTCCTGCACCCACGCAAACGCCAACTCTTTCTCCGGAGGCTTTAGCTAACTTGACAGCGACGGCACAGCCTCCCAGCACCGTTGGTGGAATTACAGTGAGAGATTTTGTACAGGTCTTCAATACGGGCGGAGGTGGTTTAAATTTTCATTCCACTCCGAGCCTACAAAGCCAAATACTGTTTTTAGCCAAGGAAGCTGAGGTCTTCGAGGTTAAGGATGGGCCGAAACAGGCCGATGACCACACTTGGTGGTTTCTTGTATCAAGTATCGATCATTCACGGGGTGGCTGGGCGGTGGCTGATTATCTGACCTTGGTGGCCACGCCAATGCCTCATTAACAACAGCCTGACTTTGTAAGGCTTTGTCCTATGCTAAAAGTCAAAATAGAGTTGAATTTCGTAGGGATGCGGCCTGCTTTGAATTTCCATTGCTTCTGACTTTTTCGCTTTTATCCAGCGCGTGATTAAATCCATGTCAAATACGTTCCCCGCCAGAAGAAACTCATGGTCGCATTCCAACGCAAGCAGGGCGTCTTCCAGCGAAGTCGGCAGACTCTTGATGGCGGTGCGTTGCTCAGGTGACCAGGAGAAAATGTCGTCGTTGATCGGGCCAAAACCAGCTACTGTGGGATCGATCTTGTTCTGGATGCCATCCAGGCCGGCCATCAGCATGGCAGCCATTGCCAAATAGGGATTACACGTGGCATCAGGTGGGCGGAATTCAAAGCGTACTTTATCTGGTTTTGTGGCATACTGTGGAACACGGATCGCAGCGCTACGGTTGCCGTTGGAAAAGAAACAGTTAATCGGTGCCTCAAAACCGGGGACAAGGCGCCGGTATGAATTTGTGGAGGGGTTGGTAAAGGCCAATACTGCTGGGGCATGGGTTAACAAGCCGCCGATGTAGTAGAGTGCAGCTTTGCTCAACAAGATTGGGTTGGAAGCGTCGTAAAACAGGTTGTTTTCAGCCTTGAAAAGTTGCTGGTGGAAATGCATTCCGCTGCCCGATTCGCCGAACAACGGCTTTGGCAGGAAGGTGGCAGTTTGTCCCTGCTCGTGCGCCACCATCTTAGTGACGTACTTGACCAACATACAGGCATCACCAGCAGATAAGAAACCCAGCATGGGCGTTTCGATCTCACATTGACCGGGTCCACCGACTTCATGATGGTGGTATTTGACCGGGACGCCAATATCTTCAAGCATCATGGACATTTGGGAGCGTAATTGGTACAACTGGTCACGCGGGGGAATGGCATGATAACCGCCGTGCAAGGGGATGAAGTTTCCTTGACCTTGCTGGACTGAATTCCACATTGCTTCGACGGCGTCAACGCGATAATGGGCTACATTGGTGCCATTCTCGAATGAGACTTCATTGAATACATAGAATTCAAATTCCGGCCCCCAGCGACTCGAATCGGCAATTCCCGACTTGACAAGATACGCTTCGGCGTTGCGGGCAATGACACGCGGGTCCAATGCAAACAGGGCTTTTGTGTCTGCCTCGACCGTGTTACAAATGAAACTCAGTGTGGGCGCGTCCCAAAATGGATCACGAAAACCCGTGGCAAGATCGGGTATCAGCGCCATGTCGCCTGATTTTACGCTCTTCAGGCCGACGCTTGAACCATCAAACCCCACGCCATCTTCCATGATACTTTTCTTGAACTCACTTGCTGTGATCGTCACATGATGCCATCGCCCCCACAAATCTATGAACTTCAGGTCAACCATTCGAATCTCGTTCTTTTTGATGAATTCATCTGCTTGGTCGAAATTCTGGAACATGATTTTCCTCTTCGTTACCTTAACAAGGGAGATGAAATGATTGTACTGCAACGAAAATACCCCGTCCAGCAGTCTCTTCACATATCAAAATTGATAACCCTCAATCTGGATGGCTTTTTTTGTTGCAAATCAAATCATTGCTGCTTATAATTTGTGATATGTAGTTGCCCGCATCTCTGCAGGGAGGGTTAACTGGACACTCAACATATCACACAGAATTTGCCAGAAGGCCAGACCCCAATTCAGCAACTCCAGCCTGGTTATGTGCTGGTAGAACGTTATGCCATCCAGATGGTTATTGGCGTTGGAGGAATGGGCTCTGTTTACCGCGCCAGGGACTTGCATTTTCCGAATGTGGTCAAGCTGGTGGCGGTCAAAGAGATGATCAACCAGGCACCTGACCCACTGGTGCGGAAGACCATCGTCCAGAACTTTGAACGCGAGGCCAACATCTTGGTGGCGTTGAGCCACACTTCAATCCCGAAGATATTCGATTATTTCACCTTCGAAGACAGATCGTATCTGGTCATCGAATATATTCATGGTAAAGACCTTGAAGCTGTACTCAACGAAACAGAAGGTTTTATGCCTGAAGATATGGTCATAAGTTGGGCCATTGAGCTGTGCGATGTATTGCAATATTTGCACAACCATAAACCCGAGCCGATCATTTTCAGAGATATGAAACCTTCCAACGTCATGGTCAACCAGCAGGGACACATCATGCTGGTCGACTTCGGCATTGCAAAAATATTCCGTGCCGGACAAAAAGGTACTATGATCGGCACCGAAGGATATTCACCACCGGAACAATATCGTGGAGAGGCAACGCCTTTAGCAGATATTTATGCCTTGGGCGCTACCATGCATCATTTGTTGACTCATCGCGACCCCAGGCTGGAGCCGCCTTTTACGTTTGCCGAGCGGCCTGTACGCAAGGAGAATCCTTCTGTCTCGCCAGAGCTAGAGGCAGTCATCAACACGGCGCTTCAATATAATCCATTGGATCGATTTCAATCTGCAGAAGCGATGAAAGAGGCACTGACAGTAGTGGCACGCAAGACCGGGGCCTTGAACCGCATCGCAGTGGGGACTTCGCAGATCACAAATGAGACAGCTATCAAGCCGTTGTGGACATTCAAATGTGAGGACGAAATTCGTGGCGCACCCACCTGCGAAGGCGGTTTGGTTTTTGTCGGCGCTTACGATAATAATATGTATGCCGTCAATGCGGCGGACGGGCAATTTGTGTGGAAATTCCCTACCGAGGGTGGCATTGTCAGTAAGCCGCTGGTGAATGAAGGGATCGTTTATTTTGGTTCTGAAGATGGTAACCTGTACGCCATTTCATCACGGACAGGCAAGATCCAATGGAGCTACCACACCAATGCGCCAATCCGCTGTTCGCCTCGGATGGCGGAAGGCCACATCTTTTTTGGTTCGGACGATGGTTTCTTCAACGCGGTCAACATCATGACCAATCGGTTGACCTGGCAAGTAGACGCTTCAACCCCAATTCGGTCTACGGCTTTCGTCGGAGGTGACCTGATCTATTTCGGGTGCGAGTCGGGTGATTTCTACAGCGTCGATTTCCGCGGCCAGACCAAATGGCGCTACAAGGCAAAACGAGCGATTACCTCGTCGCCGTTGGTCTCGCAAGGCGTCGTGTTTTTCGCCTCGGTCGATTCCTCCTTTTATGCCTTGGATGCCAAATCGGGTTGGATCATTTGGCGCTTTCGTATGGGGAAAGGTTCAG
>JBEKEX010000075.1:0-15230 GCA_050013615.1 Anaerolineaceae bacterium | reverse complement strand
AGGAAAGATATCGGCTGATATCCACGATCTGGTCGCACAGGTCGCGCGGGTGTGATGCACGCAGCTTGCGGTTGCGCTTGATATACCATTCTTGCAGCAAGTAAGCCAGACCCTGGTCGTTGTACTGCACACCCTTGGTGGCAGCCACCCGGCGGAAGATCTCGCGATATTCCTCATACGACGGGTCGCTGATCTCGATCTTGTGGCGCAACCGGCGCAGGAAAGCTTCATCGACCAATTCCCGGGGCGGTAAGTTGGTGGAAAAAATGACCAGCACGTCGAAGGGAACCTCGATCTTGCGTCCCGTGTGCAGGCTAAGGTAGTCGATGCGGTTCTCCAACGGCACGATCCAACGGTTGAGTAAATCGCGCGGGCGCACCTGTTGACGGCCGAAGTCATCGATCAGGAAAATGCCGCCGTTGGCGCGCACCTGGAAAGGTGCCTCATAGAACTTCAGCACATCATCGAATACCAGATCCAGCCCAGCCAATGTCAGCTCACCGCCGGCTACCACGAACGGCCGGTGCACGCGGATCCAGCGCTGATCGCGCCGGGTGCCGCTCCGTAAGGAGCCGGTCCCAGTGGGGGTGGAGTCATCTTCTGGCGCCGGTTGGTGGCTCACCGAATCGAACAGTTTGATGACCTGTCCATCCACGTAAATGGCATACGGGATATACATGGTCTGCGTGGTGATCAAGTTACCAATGGCACGTGCCACGCTGGTCTTGCCATTACCCGGAGGGCCATAGATGAAGATGGAAGTGCCTGAATTGACCGCCGGCCCTAGGTGATGGAAAGTTTTCTCGGTCAGCACCAAATGGGAGAGCACCTGCCGCATGACGCGGCTGGTCACCTGGATACGGCTGCGGCTTTGTCGCCGGATGGAATCATTATAGGCTTCCAATGGCACAGGTGCCTGGCCGGCGTACTGGCTGCGATCCAGAGCCTCGCGTGCCCTGGCGATCCCGGCGCCGGTGATAGCATATAAATATGCCCCCTCGCCCAACCCCATTTGCGAAGAACGTACTTCGATCAGTTTTTCACGTTTCAGAGATTCCAGTAACTGATCAACGACGCCGGAAAAAGGCAGTGCAAGAATATCTGCGATCTTGAATCCGGTGAGGTAGCCCTGGAAATACATGATCTTCAGTACCAAGTCCTGAAGCCACAAAGGTGCCAGCCCCGTGTCCTCGATGCGGCTGATGGGCGGCGGGATAAAAGGTCCGCCGCCGGTCCCATGAGGAGTTGGTACGTTACTGGTTGGTCGTACCGGTTCACTTGTCATTTCCCACTCCTTCACAGAAGATCATGAATGATCAATTATTCCTGATACCAAATTATAGCACGAGCCTTAATTATGAATGGGTGATTGAAGATTTTTCTGCATTTTACGACTTATCAATTTTGTTATTTCGGGTGCGAATTCATGCCCAAATTTCAGGTGCTTGCGGCATTTCCAGCCATCCCGTATAATTCAAGCCATGAAGCTCTCTATCGTCATACCTGTCTATAACGAGATCGACACCATCGAAGAAATCCTCCGTCGCGTCCATCAAACCAAACTCCCGGATGAGATCGTCATCGTAGATGACGGCTCGACCGATGGCACGCGGGATCTGCTCAAAAAGCTGGACGGGAAAGATGGCGTGCGGGTGATCCTGCACGAGCAGAACATGGGCAAAGGCGCAGCCGTTCGCTCCGGCATCCAAAATGCTATAGGTGACGTGGTCATCATCCAGGACGCCGACCTTGAATATGATCCGCGTGACTACCCCGCCCTGCTGCTGCCGATCCAAGAAAATAGAGCCGACATTGTCTACGGTTCACGTTTTCTGGGCGGTGCCCGGCGCCCCATCCTGTTCTGGAACATGGTCGCCAACAAGATCCTCACCTTCGTGACCAATATCCTCTACAACAACATCCTCAGTGACATGGAGACCGGCTATAAAGTCTTTAAGCGCGACCTGGTCAAGGATATCCCCCTGCGTTCCCGCCGCTTCGATTTCGAGCCGGAATTCACCGCCAAGGTGCTCAAGCGCCATTACCGCATCTTCGAAGTTCCCATCACCTTCAACCCGCGTGATTATGCCCAGGGCAAGAAGATCCGCGGTTGGGATGCCTTCATCGCCCTCTGGACACTGATAAAATATCGCTTTGTCGATTGATAGTTAATAAAGGATTTGCACTTACGATTGCCGGGCTATTATTTGCCTGGCATTTTTTATTGTGCCGGTTTCAGGTCCTTGACGTTCAACTGGAGCGATTCGAAGCCATTGTATGAATTACGCTCGAAGGAATAGAGTAGGTCCACGCGCGCCGGCAACTCGTTCGCCCACGCCCCCATTCTAAAGGCAATGGCATCATAGGTCACCCGTCCATCCGAGACGGCCAGCTTCAAGTGCTTGCTGTCCGCCCCCACGCTGCGGTGACTCTTCACCATCAGGTTCCGGGATACAAAGACTGCATCCGGGTTCTCCATGCCGGTGGGCTGCAGTTGGTCGATGACCGGCAGCAGGCTGGGCTTCAAGTCGCTCAGTACAATCTCGACATCCGCCCGCAACACGGGGCGCAGATCACGATGCGCAAGCTCCCGCTCCGCGATGGCTTGCAGCTTTGCCACCAGTTCAGGCATCAACTCGTTACGCACCGTGAACCCGGCGGCCATGGCGTGCCCGCCGTGCCGCACCAACAGATCGGTGCATTCGTCCAGCGCATCGGTGATGTGGAAACCGGGGATCGAGCGGCACGAACCGCGTGTGGTCTCCTCACCAATGCTGGCCACGATCGCCGGTCGGTAATAAGCCTCCACCAGCTTGGCGGCTGCCAGTCCCACCACCCCTTGATTGAAAGCAGGATCGGCAGCAAACATTAGGTATGGCAAGCCGCTCGCCAGCGCCATCTCCGCCGCTTGAGCCTGGATCTGTCGGGTGATCTCCTGCCGCTCGCGGTTCTGGTTGTCCAGTTTTTGCGCTAACGGGGCAGCCGAGGCCATGTCCGCTGCGGCCAGCAGCGAAAAAGATGCCAGCGCCGATTCCAGGCGTCCGGCCGCGTTCAACCGCGGCCCCAGCATGAAGCCAATATCCGCAGCCGACAGCTTGTCGAGCCGCACCCCGGCCACGTTGGCCAGTGAGACCGCCCCAGGCCGTTTGGCCTCCCGCAGGCGACGCAGCCCCTGCCGAACCAGCATCCGGTTCTCGCCCGTCAGCGGTACGATGTCGGCCACCGTGCCCAATGCCACTAAATCCAGCCACTCTTCGATTGCCAGGTTCTTCTGTGGAAACCGACCGGCCAGTGCCGTGGCGATCTTGTAAGCCAACCCCACCCCGGCCAGGTTCTTGTTGGGATAATTATCACCATCTTGTTTCTGGCAAATGACCGCTGAGGCCGATGGCACATCGCCCTGGGGATGGTGGTGGTCACTGATGATCATCGCCAGGCCCAATTCCTGTGCGTGGCGGGCTTCGTCCCACGAGCGGATGCCGCAATCCACCGTCACCACTACCCGCGTCCCCCCGGCCGCCAGTGCGTCCAAGGCATCGTTGTTCAAGCCGTAACCTTCATCGAACCGGTTGGGGATGTATTCCTGCACGATCCCCCCCAGCGCCCGGATCACTTCGACCATCAGCACGGTGGCCGTCACACCGTCCACGTCATAGTCGCCATAGACGGCAATGGGTTCTTTGTCATCGATTGCCGTTTGCAGTCGCGCCACCGCTTTTTCCATGTCCTTGAGCAAGTAGGGATCGCACAGTTCCCCCTCACCCGCCAGGAAATAGCGCGCCGCTTCGTTGTCCGTGATGCCGCGGTTGAAGAGGATTTGCCGCATGGCCGGCGGAAAAGTTGCCAACTCCTGATCGATTTCGACGGGATAACGTTCCGGGATGGACCAGATCTTGTCACTGGATGGAGTCATTTTTTCGTGGTTTCTTGTTACAGGATGGATTACTTGAGATAAATGCGGGGCACGCGGTCGGCCAGCCCACACAGCACCTCGTAGTTGATGGTGCCCCAATCCTTGGCCAGCTCATCAGCGCTGATCATCTCATCCCCTTGCCGTCCGATGAGCACCACTTCGTCCTGGAGCCGAGCTTCCGGCACATCGTCGAGCTGCACCATGCACTGGTCCATGCACACCGCACCCACCACCGGCACGCGCTTACCGCGCACCAGGACGATATTGCCTGCCCGGCGGCGGAATCCGTCTGCGTAGCCGATGGCAATGGCACCGATGCGTTCATCCTTCTTGGTGAAATAATGGAAGTTATAACTGACCCCATGCCCCGGTGGGAGCGTCTTGAGTGATACCAGGTGCGTCTTCCACGACAGGGCCGGGATGAATCCCTCTGGCAGCGGCGAATCAGGTGAAGGCTGCAATCCATACATGACGATCCCGCAGCGTGCCAGGTCATAGCGCCCGGCAGGATAGTTCAACGTCCCGGCGGAGTTGGCCGCATGCACCAGCCGCGGCTTGATCCCGTCTTTTTCGAGTTCCTTCAGCACACCGTCGAACCGTTCGATCTGTTCGTCGGTAGTGGTATATTTCGTTTCATCGGCGCGCGCAAAATGGGTGAAGATGGCCTCCACGTCCAGCCCGCGCTGCCCCTTGAGCCAGCGCACGAAATCGACGGCGTCTTGAGGAAACACGCCCAGCCGCCCCATGCCGCTGTCCACTTTGACGTGCACGCTGACGCTTCCGCCAACCTGCGCTGCCTCGTCGGCGTAGGATTGAGCCACGGCCTTGTCGTAAACGGTGAGGCTGATCCTTTCCTGCACAGCTGCCCCCACCTGCTTGGGCGGGGTATATCCCAACACCAGGATCTTGCACGCCACGCCCGCCGCCCGCAGCGCCAGCGCCTCTTCGATCCGTGCCACCCCCAGCCATTCCACCCCCGCTTCCACGGCTGCTTTCGAAACCTCGATCAGCCCATGGCCATAAGCATTGGCCTTTACCACCGGCATCACCGGTCGGCCGGTTAGTTTTGTCAACAGGTTCAGATTGTTCTTGATCGCTCCCAGGTCGATTTCCAACCACGTGGAGCATGCATCGATGTCGATGGGTCTTTGGATTTCCATGCGCCCAAGTATAAGCGCTCCCCCACACGAGCGCAAGTGATAAATCGTGAGCATCGACAGGCCTCCGAATGACAAATGGCCGTTTTTTAGCGAACTCTTGTGTCGAAAGCGCTCAATTCGACTATAATCCAATCGTTATGACCTCGAAACTCTTCTCGTTCGACCTACTCGCCAGCCAGGGCCGTGCCCGCGCCGGCGTTTTTCACACCCCCCACGGCGACCTGGCCACACCGGTCTTTGCGCCGGTCGGCACCCAGGCCACCGTCAAAGCCGTCACCCCAGCACAACTGGACGAAGTGGGTGCCACACTGGTGCTCGCCAACACCTACCACCTTTACCTCCGGCCAGGCGCCGAGCTGGTGGCCGAAATGGGCGGGCTGCATTCGTTCATGCACTGGGATAAACCCATCCTCACCGATTCGGGCGGCTTCCAGGTTTTCTCGCTGGTGGACACGCGCAAGGTGGACGAAGACGGCGTGACCTTCAAAAGCCACGTCGACGGCTCCATGCACCGTTTCACTCCCGAAAAGTCCATCGAGATCCAGCAGTTGCTGGGTGCCGATATCATCATGGCCTTCGACGAATGCGCCGACCCTAACAACCGGCCTTACATCGAGGCCGCCATGCGCCGCACCCACGCCTGGGCCGAGCGCAGCCTGAAAGCCAAGACCCGCCCCGACCAGGCACTGTTCGGCATCGTCCAGGGCGGCATTTTCCCCGACCTGCGCACCCAGTCTGCCAGGTTCATCTCCTCGTTGGATTTCCCCGGGCACGCCATCGGTGGGCTATCGGTTGGCGAGACTAAGACCGAGACGTATGCCACGCTCGAAGTGGTCGATGACGTCCTCCCGCGCGAAAAGCCGCGCTATCTGATGGGCGTTGGCACGCCGCTCGACATCATCAATGGCGTGCTGCGCGGCGTGGATATCTTCGATTGCGTCCTGCCCACCCGCTTGGCGCGCCACCAGGCTGCTTTCACCCAGGACGGGCGGTTGAACCTGCTTAATGCGGCCAACGCCCACAATCCCCATCCCATCGACGGGGCCTGCGACTGCTACACCTGCCGCAACTTCAGCCGTGCCTACTTGCGCCATCTCATCGTTGCCAAAGAGATGCTGGCCGCCACGCTGATCTCCATTCACAACATCTACACCTTGCTCGAGCTCGCCCGACGCTGCCGCCAAACGATCCAGGATGGCAGCTTCGATGCCTTTGCCCAGGATTGCCTGGAAAGATGGTCGAATGCCGAAACGCTTGCTTCATAAAATTGCATTCCGGCGCGTAAAATTCTAGTAATTGTCATTTGGAGCATTATGTCGATTTTTCAAGCCATTATTCTTGGCATCGTTCAGGGACTTACCGAATATCTTCCCATTTCCTCCTCCGCCCATCTGGTGATCGTCCCTTACCTGCTCGGTTGGTCTCTGCCAGCCGACCAGGTCTTTCCCTTCGATGTCCTCGTCCAACTGGGGACATTGGTGGCTGTCATCGTCTATTTCTGGAAAGACCTGTGGGCCATTTTGAAATCCTGGGTGCGTTGTCTCGTCCAACGCAAACCTTTTACCGAACAGGACGCCCGCCTGGGCTGGTATTTGATCCTCGCCACCGTTCCCGCCGGCATTTTGGGCCTGCTGCTCAAAAACCAGGTGGAGGACGTTTTCCAGAATCCCATCGGCACGGCTTCGTTCCTGCTGGTCACGGCCGCTTTCCTGGCCGCCGCAGAACATTTCGGCAAGCGCAGCCGTAAATTGGGGATGATCGACTGGAAAGATGCTTTGTGGATTGGAGCATGGCAGGCAGTCTCCATCTTCCCCGGCATCTCCCGCTCCGGCTCGACCATTTCCGGCGGGATGACCCGTAATCTAGACCGCCTCTCCGCTGCCCGCTTTTCGTTTCTGATGTCGGTGCCGGTAATGCTGGCCGCCAGCCTGGTGAGCATCTTGGATCTGCGGAAAGTATCCTATTTGAGCAGTTTCCTGACTCCCCTGGCGATCGGTTTTGCTGTAGCCGCCGTGGTGGGCTATTTCTCCATCCGCTGGATGCTCTCGTTCGTTGCCCGGCGGCCGCTCTACATATTCTCACTCTATTGCGTCGCATTAGGCGTTTTGACCCTCGGTTTTTCACTATTCGTCCCCGGTGCTCAACCGGTGACAACCATTTCCTCTTCATCCACTGCTGCAGCTCCCGAAGAATTGACCGTGGAATACACGCCTTCGCTGAGCTGGTTGAAACCGGCGCTCAGCCAGTGCGCCACGCAATGGAACGTCGACCTGCTGACCTATGAGGCGCCTGCTGACGTGCTGGACTTCTCGAAGGGCGTTGCCCTGCGCTGGGGCGCTCCCCTTTCGGTAGCCGGTGCGGCCTCACAGCTCAATACAGACGATCTGGCGATCATCGTCAACCCAAAGAACAACGTTAAAAGTTTGAAATTTGCCGATCTGCAAGCCATCTTCCAGGGCACGGCCGCCAACTGGAACAACGATTCTTCCACCCCCATCCAGGTGTGGGTCTATTCCGGGACGGATGACGTGGAGACCGTGTTCCGCTCCGTGGTGCAACTGGCGCATCTCTCCATCCAGGCCCACCTGGCACCCGACCCTGACGCCATGCGCCAGGCCGTGGCGGCCGACCCGAACGCCATCGGCTTTCTGCCCGCCCACTGGCTTGATTCCTCCGTCCGCGCCGTCACCATCGATGGTCTGTCATCCGCTGCTCAACCCATCCTGGCTCTCACCACGTCCACGCCCAAAGGGACGACACGCAGCTGGCTGCTCTGCCTCCAATCCACCATCCATTGATCTCCGGCAGAAGCGTACTCCGAGAAAGGATTGAAAATGGCTCAAACAAATACTTCCATGCAGTTCAGCAATGCCTTCATGAAAACGCTGCTGCGCTCGCCTTTCCAAGGGATATTGAGCGCCAACACCCTGATCATCACCTTGAAAGGCCGCAAGACCGGTAAATCCATCAGCACCCCGGTCAATTACGTGGAAGACGGCCAGCAGTTGATCATCACCAGCAAACCGGAACGTTCCTGGTGGCGTAATGTCCGCGGCGGGGCCGAGGTCGAGATCCAACTGCGGGGGCACAAGGTTAATGGCCGGGCACAGGTAATCGAAGATCCCGCAGCAGTGGCCGTCCAGCTTGGGCGCTATTTCGGGCATGTGCCGCAATTTGCGAAATACTCTGGGATCAGACAATTATCAGATGGGGCGTTCGATCCTGGCGACATCGACAAAGCCTCCCACGAAAAGGTAATCATTCTGATCGATCTCCCATAAAAGGTTCTGGAAATGCCGGTGACCCTCATCTATCGCAAACAGGAGTTCCACCTGGAAGGCACCATCACTGTCAAGGATGCCCTGCAGAAGCTCAATCTATCCTCCGCCTCCCACCTGGTGACGCGCAACGGCGAGTTGCTGAACGAGATGGAGCCGCTGCGTAACGGCGAGGTGGTCAAGATCGTCCCCGCCATTTCCGGAGGCTGAACCCGTGAATTGCCACCGTTGCAACCAGAAGGCGGCCATCCGCATGCCGCACCACCGCTTGCAGCTCTGCAAAGAGCATTACCTGGCCTGGTTCATCGAGCACACCGACCACACTATCCGCCACTACCAGATGTTCGACCGCTCAGCGCACATCCTGGTAGCCGTCTCCGGCGGCAAAGATTCATTATCCTTGTGGGACGTCCTCTGGCGCCTGGGATATCAGGCGGATGGCATGTACATCAACTTGGGCATCCAGTCCGAAGATGATTATTCCAACCGTTCTCAACAATTTGCCACGGATTTCGCCCGTCAGCGCGGCCTAAAGCTTCAAGTGGTTGACGTCGCCCACGATTACGGCAAAGCCATCCCGGAGGTGGCCTTGAGCTCTCATCGCGGCCGGGGTAAGCCCTGCGCCGTCTGCGGACTGACCAAGCGCCATATCATGAACCGGGCTGCCAATGACGGCCATTACGACGTCCTCGTCACCGCCCACAACCTGGATGATGAAGTGGCCGTGCTCTTCGGCAACGCCCTCGCCTGGGATGCCGATCTGCTCGGCCGTCAGGCGCCCGTCCTGGAAGCCCGTCCCGGTTTCGCGCGCAAAGCCAAGCCTTTCTGCCGCTTTTACGAGCGCGAGACCGTGGCTTATGCCCTCTTGCAACAGATTCCCTACATTGAAGAAGAATGTCCTTATTCTGTGGGCAGCAAGCAATTAAGTTACAAGACTCTTCTCAACAATCTCGAAGAAGAGCAGCCTGGGATCAAGCTGAATTATTACGTCAATTTTCTTAAAGCCTGTGATTCCGGTCTCATCCGCCGCCATGTACCCGAGGAAGAGGACGAGGCATCGAACCGCTGCCCTTCCTGCGGCCAGCTCACCACCGCCCCCGGCCTGTGTGCCTTCTGCAAATTATTCACCCAAGCTTAAACCACAGTGACTCTTGGGTGTCGTAGGCGCCCTGCATAAAATAACTACTCCATGCGAATGTGCATGGAGTAGTCTTTTCTAGATCGAAAAACAAGTTCTTCACCGGTGATGACCCCATCCGGCTTTATTAAGAAAGGCTCAGACCATTTCCAAATACCGCTGCACTTCCCAATCGGTCACGTGGATGCGGTAGTCATCCCACTCTGCCAGCTTGGCACGTCTAAAAGCTTCATAGGCGGTCTCGCCCAGCGCATTCTTCACGACAGCATCCTTGTCCAGTTCCGCCAGCGCTTCCACCAACGATCCCGGCAGCTCCTTGACGCCCATTTTCGCCCGTTCCTTGGCCGTCATTTCGTAGACATTGATGTTGTTCAGCGGTTTGGGCGGCTTCAGCTTGCGGTCGATCCCATCCAGCGCCGCGGCCAGCATGGCCGTGAACGCCAGGTAGGGGCTGCAGGATGCATCCGGGCAGCGCAGTTCAGCCCGCGCGGCCTTCTTTTGTCCTTCCGTGTAGCGCGGGATGCGGATCAGCGCCGAGCGGTTCACCTGCGCCCAGCCTACGTACACGGGTGCCTCATAGCCTGGCACCAGGCGCTTGTAGGAGTTGACCGTGGGTGCCAGCACCCCCGAAAGCCCGCGGGCATGTTCCAGCTCGCCGGCGATGAAGCCATAGGCGATCTCGGAGAGCTTGAATTCGTCCTTGTCGTCGAAGAACAGGTTGTTGCCGTTCTTGTCGGCCAACGATTGGTGGCAGTGCATCCCCGAGCCATTGATGCCGAAGATCGGTTTGGGCATGAAAGAGGCCACCAGGCCATGTTGCGCGGCGATGGCTTTGATGGTGTACTTCAAGGTCATCACGTTGTCTGCCGTGCGCAGCGCGTCGGCAAAGCGGAAATCGATCTCGTGCTGCCCAAGCGCCACTTCATGGTGCCCAACTTCCACTTCCAGCCCCATGCTGTTCAGCGCCGCCATCAGCTCGGTGCGCACCCGCACGGCCTCATCGTTGGGAGAGAAATCGAAATAGCTGCCCACGTCGTGTGGCACGGGATGCACGCTGTCGCCGTCCATGCCCCGCAGCAGGAAGAATTCCGGCTCCGGGCCCACGTTGAAGACCCAGCCGCGGTCGGCCAGCTTGGCCAGGTAGCGCTTGAGCACGCCGCGCGGGTCCCCTGCGAAAGGCTTGCCGTCCGGCATATAAATATCGCAGAACACGCGTGCCCGCCGCAGGTCTGCCGGCGACCACGGCAGCACCGCGTAGGTATCAGGGTCGATGCGCAGGTGCATGTCGCTTTCCTGGATGCGGGCAAAACCTTCCACAGACGAGCCATCGAACCACACCCCATTATCCAGCACATCGCCCAACAACAGTTCTCGCTTGTCCATTCCTTCCTCCTTATATAATAAAAACAGGTATGCCTGGGCATACCTGTTTGCTGAAATAGCTGAGTTTGCCTCAGCTTAATTAACGCAACTTTGGTAAGGCTGCCCTTCCATAATAAAATCAGGGATTCACCCTGGTCACTTTTGTAGATGTTGGCACCGCCGTCACCGGCAGCTTTTCCACCTGCAATCTTTCGGAAGGGAGAAAGGAGCCTGTGACTTGGCTCCGGAGGCATCCGCTGATCAATTCGATTTTCCCCAGTTTGCCCTATCGGGATTTATCCCCGAAAAGGCCTATCCCCCCTGGGTTAACACTCTCCTCGCAGAGAGGAACCTCCACCTCGTTATCTCACGGCAATCATCACAAAGCGCCGCGAGATTCAGCCGCTATTTTTCCCATATTCGATTGTCAAAATCGAGGAAATCAGTTAACCTTCCTCGTCTTAATTTTGTCGATGATACACCTGCCATCCCTGAATTGTCAAGGGGAATATGAAAACAGATAACACGAAATACTCACGATTTGTGGCAATCCCTTGCCGCTTCATTTTCTCGACTTGCGCGGAAACAGCATGGGCGTTTTGGCCTTATATTCCAGGTAGGACTCTCCAAAACGGATCTCCAGCTCGCGTTCTTCGAACACCTTGAGGAATGCGATCCACGCCGGCGTTAGGAGGACCAGCACCCAAACCACAAACAAGGTCGATTGATACCAGATGCCCAGCGATGCCATGAAAGCCAGGAAACCCAGCACCATCGGGTTGCGCGTCCAGGCGTAAAGCCAGTCGGCCGTCAGTTTTTCGGTGAGTTTCACCGCGAACGGCGCACCCAGGCCTTTTATTGCAAGATTCAACACGACAAAGGTTGTGAATAATCCGGTCACCACCACCAGGACGTGCCCCACCTCCAGCGGGATGGGCAATCGCCAACCCATCCAGCCTGCGCGGGTCTTGATCGCTTCGACGATGGCCACCCCCAGCAGCAAAAATAATGAATAATGGACAAAGTCGTTCATCCGCACCGCTTGCTCAAGTGTCGGCTGCCGGTCAAGCCCCAGGCGTCCCAACCAAACCACCGGCACCACCAGCAGCACGCACCCGATGATCAGGAACCAGCTCACCCAGCCGGGGAAAGACTGCAGCCAGACCCACCACCATATATAAACGACGAAGAAGAATAATGCTATCCGTAAAATAGTCGAAATGAAAGATTTCATAGTTCCCTCCCATCACTTTTCACTGTCAACCATCGATAACCGCCAATATTATATATCCAATAAAAATACACATCAGGCTGATTCAAACGTCTCAACCTGATGTGATCAAATTGATAAACCATTTTTCACGAACTTACTGGGCTGGGTCCATCACCTGCCCCATGAACAGGATCGTGCCGGTCGGGTTGTCGCGGATCAGGAACAGGAACGGCCGGTCAGCTTTGAACTCCACCGGGTTCTGCTGTACCGGCATGGACATTGTCTCCATCACCACCGCCGTGGCGGCAGCCGCCTCGGTGCCGTTCTCATCCACGGCCACAAAAGACTTGTGCAGCACGTTCGAGATGTACAGGTCCTTCGCCCCATCCATACCCGAGAAATCTGCTTTGTTGCTGTCGAAGGCATCCGTCATCCCCAGCGCTTTCAAGTCGTCCGGCAGCGCCGCCGACCAGTCGAACTTGAACTTCGGCAGGGTCAGGTTGACCTGCGCCATTTGCAGCGAGCTGATCGCCTGGTCGAGCTGGGCGGCAGTCAAATCTTTGGCAACATCCGAGAAACTCCCTGCCTTGGGCAGCAGCACCAACATGGACACCTGCCCGCCGGCATAGGGCAATTCCAGCAGTTGGAAAGCGTCGCCCTCGGCGTAGCTCATCTCGCCACTGCGCTGCATCATCGGCACTGAAACGGTCGAACTGTCCAGATGATGGAAATCGGCGTTCTGCGTGTCATTGCTGTCGAAGGGCTGCATCCAGGGTGCCTTGAAATAGATGGCGTTGGCCAGCACCAGCCGGGTGAGCGTGTCCACCGAGCCGGGCGGCAGGATGTCGGTGATACGTTTCGCGGTGGCGTCGCTGACCCAGGCATTGACCGCCTGGCGGGCGCTCTCGGGGTCTTTCTCGAAGTCCACCAGGCGCATCCCCGCGCCGTAATCGCGTGCCAGCAAATCCAGGAAATCCGCTTTGAAGCTGAAGCCCTGCTGACCCCACAGGGAATTGGCCACGTTCAGTTGGAACGTCTGGTCCGGTTTCAGCCCTTGCACCTTGGAGCGGCTCTGCAAGTCCAGCGACAAAGCGTTCAAGGCGGCATGCAGACGATCCTGCGGCAGGCTGAAATGCAGCGCCGCGGCCATTTGAGTCGCCGTGTCGCCCTGCGCCCCGGCATAGGTCATCGCCAGGGCCGACGAAATGCTGTACGGCGAAAAGAACAGGTTGTCGTTGGCTGCCAACTGGTGGAACAGTTCCACGGCAAAGGCATTGTTGCCGCTTGCCACCGCCGCCACATCGGCGTCCGGCGCTTGCGGCGTGGTGATGGCTTGTGCCTTGGATTGGATGATTTGCACCTGACCGGGTGCCTGCGCAGTGGGAACACCTGCCCCCGCTGGAGAGCAAGCGGCTAATGACAATACCAGAAGCGTGAAAAGGGCTTTTTTGAACATGGCGATCCTCCTGAGATCTTTGGAACAATCCAAAGACGGAGTTGGCCTGCATTTGGTTCCCAAAGTTAGAATACCGAAAATTATGAAAAACTAAGTAAAAAAGATCAAGCGCGTTTCTCCCGCGCTTCACGAATGGCTTCATCCACCAATGACTCGATTTCATCCGCAGAGTAATCTGCAAAACGCTCACGGATCGAGTGCACAATTGCTTTCACCTCAGCATGCCGCTCATCGTCGGAAATCACAGCCGCGGATTTTACCATCACGCCGGCATCCGTCTCCTCGAAAATGACCAGATCGCCCGGTTTTAGATTGAGTTTCTTGCGGATGCGAGTAGGAATGGTCACCTGGCCTTTTTCCTGAACGCGCACGCCATATTCAGACATTCGTACCTCCATATTCCCATACAGTCATACTTTCTGATATTATAACACCAATCTCTTATCGTTAGATAGTTGTTTGCTCAGCCGTCATCTGATGCAGGCGGTAATGACGTTGGTAATGCCTGCGAGCTCACGCAACTGGTGATGCTCAAGAGAAGAATGTGGCCAAACACTGCTTTTTTGTTCATCTATTTCCTCCCACACAAGAAAATAATTTTCCTGGACTTTCTTTCAGACAATTTTACCGACAGGTCGTATCATGAAGAAGTTGAATGCTAATGAACAAAGTCTTCATCCTTTTCGCATTACTCATGGTTATTTTGAGGGCTCACCACTGTCATCATATATCCGTTTGATGCAGTCTCCGTAATAACTTCAAAACCATCGGGGTTGTCATGCCACCCTAATAACGCTGAAATGGGAAAAAGCTTGGTGAATTCTCCGCTTTGCCAATCATATATCCATAAATATGTTGTTCCTCCACATGGTTGATTCGGTTCTGCTATTTGAAGCGCGGTATAGCCCGTTTCATTGGAACCACTTGATGTACAAACTTGACCATCTATTACCTGGTTAAATAAAATCTTCTTCGTTTTCACTTCAAGAACCTGAAGATGAAACACCCCTTGATTATTCTCTGCATAACTGTCTGAGGATAAGAGCAATTTTGTGGCATTTGAATCGGATCCTAAGAATAATAAATCACCCCCTGCCTGTCTCATTAAAGTAGAATATTGCTCAGGCGAGTTTGTGTCAATCAATCTTAGTTCATCACCTGTATTATCACGCACACGCTGAATTAAGCCGGCATTCGTCCACCAAATTCCCATAAGATAGCTGGTCGCATCCGATTTAGGAGCTGCCTCGTAGAGTACACGTCCCTGTACATCGATAATGTAAAAATCATGATAAGTGAAACTGATTGCTAATTCTTTGCCATCCGGTGCCCAAGCTGAAACAAAACAATATTCATAATCATTATTGGAAGGTACAAACTTTATCTGAGATAATTCAGTTGCATTTTCTGCAAGACTGTAAATAACGGCATTCCGAAAATGGCAAGGAGAGGGGTCGGGCCAATTAATGTTGGCGGCTAGTATGGAAGAATTATTAGGAGCCCAAGAAATTATATCTAAGTTATCATCAGGCGCACCTTCCAAAATGTGATTCTCATCAGAAGTGGATATAACATGAAGAATATCGCCATTGCCCTGATTAATGATGCTTGCCAACCACTGTCCATCAGGCGATATTGCAGTTTGCAGATTATTAATGCTGAACGCTTTAGAAATCCAATCTTGCGGAACCGGCGTAGACGATCCGGCAG
>JBEKEX010000074.1:0-13078 GCA_050013615.1 Anaerolineaceae bacterium | reverse complement strand
CGCAAAAAAAGACTAACAGGTTCTAAATGCGGGTTTTGCGCTAAATAGCTCTCTAAGGCATGGTCTGACGAAGTCCTTATCTAAGTTCAGAGCGAGATTTTAAATCGTATGGACAAGACCGATCTCCTACTCTGCATGCAGCTTCTTAACAACTCCAGGATGCCCTACCGCGCCCTGGCTGCCAAGCTGAACCTCTCGGTCAACGCAGTCCACAAGAGGGTCCAGCTCCTGATCCAGTCGGGGGTCCTAAGAACCTTCACGACCGGACTAACCCTCCACTACCTGGGAGCCTCCCAGGTGACTGGCTTCGGCCCAACCGGCCTCGACTCGATAGACGATCTGGTCGCCAGGGCAAAGGCGATCCTCCGGCGTTCAGGACAGCAAAACATACCAACATCCGGCCAGGTGATCAAATTGGGGGATTTGGTGATCGACCCGGCGCGACGCGAGGTGCACTGTAATGGCAAGCTGGTGCCGTTGCGGACCCAGGAATTCGAAGTTTTATATGTGCTCGCACAGCACAAAGGCCTGGTACTTTCCAGGGATCAATTGCTCAACCAGGCGTGGGGATTTGACTTTGCGGGTCAAACGCGCACGGTGGATGTGCATATTGCCCAATTGCGGGGCAAACTTCTCGATTGCCAGGTGAAGATCGAAACCGTCACCGGCATTGGGTACAAATTGGTGGCATGATGGCTTCATCCCTGCGTGCCCGTCTCTGGTTGAGCTATGCGCTTTTGATCTTGGTGCTGCTATGTTCGATGGGCACCGGCATCGTAGTCTCTTTGGTGAACAGCCCATGGCTTTACCGGCAAGTTATCATGCGCATGCGGCTGACCGAAGCGACGACCGTGCAAATGGTGTCGACGGTGGCCATGGGGGACACGGCTGCACTGGACCAGATCGTCAAGGCCCAAGCCGATCAAAGTGCTTTCCAACTGACAATTTTCAATCCGTTCGGTGCCATCGTAGCCAGTTCCGGGCAAACGAATCTATTACCTGTTTTGACCTTCCCTCTTCAGGATACTGCTTCAGATTCCGATCTTTGGAGCGTGGCGAGTTTCAGGGACGTAAATCACCAGGTTCGGTTTTATACGCTGCATAGCCTGAAGGACGGTTATTATTTATTGGTCGAAACGCCCAGGCCGCGTGCACAATTGCTCACTTTCATTGATAACGAATTATTTTCACCCATTATTATTTCCGGGATACTGGCATTAGCACTAATGGCCGTGATCGGCATTTTGATGGATCGTTGGATTAGCAAGCCATTGCGCAAGATGAAAGATTCTGCTCGTTCATTGGCGGTGGGCACTTACCAGGCCATCCCGGTGGAGGGGCCGCAAGAGATCCAACAATTGGCGCAGAGCCTTAATGAGATGAGCAAGCAGGTGCGGGAAAGCTCTCAATCGCAGCGTGATTTTGTCAGCAACGTTTCTCATGAATTGAAGACCCCGCTGACTTCCATCCAGGGGTTCGCACAAGCCATTATGGATGGGACGGCCCAAACGCCGGAAGCCTTGCATCAAGCGGCTGAGGTGATCTATAAAGAGGCTGGGCGGATGAACCGCCTGGTGCTCGACCTGTTGACGTTGGCTCGCCTGGAAGCCGGGACGGCGGATTTGCAGAAGTCAGGTGTCGATCTTAATGAGTTGTTGAAAAACGTGGTTGATAAGTTTGCACTCCAGGCGCAACAGAACCAAGTATCACTGATGTGGAAAGAGCAGCATCTGCCCACGATCATCGGTGATGGCGACCGTCTGGTTCAGGTTTTCACGAATATCATCGATAATGCGCTAAAATTCACACCGGCAGGCGGTAAAATTACCCTATCGGCTGTCCAGAAGTTGAGCCAGGTCATCATATCCATTGCGGATACCGGCCCCGGGATCGCCATGCAAGATCAGAAGCGTATCTTCGAGCGCTTCTACCAGGTGGATAAATCCCGCCAGGGAGGAGCCAGGCGCGGCGTGGGACTGGGACTGCCCATTGCGCGGCAAATCATCCTGGCGCATGGCGGAGATATTTGGGTCGAAAGCCAGCCCGGCCGGGGAAGCACGTTCATGGTGCGCTTGCCGGTGGCAAGGTCAGATGATACAACCTTACAAGTAAAGATGAAGGATCTATGACGAAAAAAGTATCGGTCATTGTGCCTTGCTACAACGAAGAAAAGACCATCCAGTTGTTGCTGAACGCACTCTATGCCCAGACTTTTTCGCGTCTCGAAATGGAAGTGGTCATAGCGGATGGGTTGTCCAGCGATGACACTCGAAAGATGATTGCTTTATTCCAGCAGGAATTTCCCGATCTCGAAATCCGGGTGATCGATAACCCGAAGCGCAACATTCCGGCTGGGTTGAACGTTGCATTGGCTGCTGCCACAGGTGAGTATGTGATTCGTTTGGATGCCCATTCTGTTCCAGATAAAGAATACGTGAAACGGAGTGTGGATGACCTGGAAGGTCGACTCGGCGATAATGTTGGTGGCGTATGGGATATCCAGCCCGGTGGGAGTGATTGGATCTCACGCTCCATCACCGCTGCGGCAACCAGCCCAGTGGGGACGGGAAATGCGAGCTACCGGTATGCAACCAAGGCCAGCGCCGTAGATACCGTGCCCTTTGGTGCGTTCCGGAAAAACTATCTGGACCAGATCGGCGGGTGGGATGAACTGCTGCTATCAAATGAAGATTATGAACTTAACATGCGGATCAAGAAACTGGGAGGGAAAGTCTGGCTGGACCCTGCCATCCGGTGTGTCTATTTCACCCGGACCACTTTTTCCGCCTTGGCAAGGCAATATTGGCGTTACGGCTACTGGAAAGCTCAAATGCTCAAACGATATCCAACTACAGCGCTTGCACGTCAATTCCTTCCACCGCTGCTGGTGAGCAGTCTTTCCTTTTTCCTGGTGCTGTCGATTTGGGTGATCCTAGCACGCTGGGTGTTGTTGTTGGAATTATTGCTGTATGGGGCGGTTCTTTTGGGAATTGGTCTAAACTTGGCTATCAAAAAGCATGATTCAGCCCTTATAATTGGTGTTCCAGGAGCTATTGCGATCATGCACTTGGTCTGGGGTACAGGCTTGTTGTATGGCCTGGCAGTCAATACGGTGAACAGGAATTAGTGCCCATCTAGCCTCGTTTTATAAGACTCGCTTTTATGATAAGACAAAGAAATTTTGTTCAGAGTGATATGTTCAAGCTTGACGGGGTACGGGCCAGTTTATGAGTTCTTCAAAAACAAACCAGGCACCTTTGTGGCGCATCCAAACGGGAGAAAGACGTACAATCCTGTTGGTGGGTGATTTAATAGTCGCCGGCCTGGCATTGTTTATTGCACTTTATTTCTGGGCACAAAAAGATGCTTGGATCAAGTTTTCATGGCAATTCTTGACTGTTCGCCCACCGTTCTGGTTCTACTTGCTGCCATTTTTCTGGTTGCTGTTGAATGTCGAATTGTACGATGTTCGCACGGCCAGTCACCGGGGAGACACGATCCGCGGGATCACGATCGCTGCAGCGATCAGCGGCGTGATTTATCTCTTGATCTACTTCACGTCTGAGCCATCCTCTTTGCCACGACTGGGTGTGGCAAGCTTCATCATCGCCACCACGGTCTTAACATTATTGTGGCGGATGCTCTATATCAATATCTTTACCGCACCGGTCTTCATGCGCAGGGTGCTGATCGTCGGTGCCGGAAAAGCAGGCACCAATTTGGTTCACGTTCTACAAAAGATCCAGCCCTCACCATTCTTTTTGGTCGGCTTGATCGATGATGACCCTGAAAAGCAGAAACTTTCTATTTTCGGCTACAACATCATTGGAAATGGTGATGCGTTGCTGCAGATCATCGAAAATGAGAGGATAACCGATCTGATTTGCGCCATTACCGGTGACATGAATTCGACCATGTTCCAGGTTTTATTGGACGCGCAAGAGCGCGGGGTGGAAGTGCGAACCATGCCCAGTGTGTACGAAGACCTTTTAGGCCGGCTTCCTATCTTTCTATTGAAATCAGACTGGATTTTGCGCTCGTTTGTCGATGAGGCTCAGACGGGTAGTTTTTATGAGATTGGCAAACGTTTGATGGATATCATCGGAGCACTGGTTGGTTGTGTTTTATTGGTCGCACTGTATCCTTTTATTGCTCTCTTTACTTTAATCGACAGCGGTTCACCCATTCTTTTCAAGCAGGTACGCTTGGGCAGGAATGGGCGGGAGTATCAGATTGTCAAGTTCAGGACCATGCGTCAGGACGCAGAGAAAGATGGGATTGCCCGCATGGCGTCTGAAAAAGACGAGCGGGTGACTCGGTTTGGGGGCATCTTGCGCAAGAGTCACCTGGATGAATTACCGCAATTCATCAATGTCCTTCGCGGAGAGATGAGTCTGGTGGGGCCGCGTGCGGAACGCCCCGAGTTGATCAATGAATTGCAGACCCAGATCCCGTTCTATCGGGCGCGTCTTTTTGTCAAACCGGGATTGACGGGTTGGGCACAGGTAAATTATGGATATGCGTCGAACGTCGAACAGACCGGTGTGAAGCTTGAATATGATCTGTATTACATCAAGCATCGCAATCTTCTGTTGGATATTATGATCCTGATTCGCACGATAAGCACCGTCTTTGGGTTGAGAGGCCGCTGATCTCGATGAAGACAAAACCCAATATTCGCAACCGCTATATTTTTCTGGGGGATCTATTTTGTATCATCATCGGCGTCTTAGGCAGTTATGCGTTGCGCTTGGACCTCGGCGCGGCCTTCCAGCTCTATTTCTTGACTGCCTGCATCATGATCGGCGTATCATTGGTGATCAAGCCGCTTGTTTATACCTACTTTGGCCTTTACCGGCGCATGTGGGTTTATGCCAGCATCCAGGAATTGAAGATTATCCTGATCGCCGTCAGCGCTGCATCCATCTTGGTTTCTGCGACGATGATGGGGTTGTTTGGCTTGAGAGTCTTCACCAGTTTTCCGCGTTCATTGCTGGTCATCGATTGGACTCTTTCATTGCTCCTGGTCGGCGGACTGCGTGTAGCGATAAGAATGGTGGCAGAAAGTCGATTAATGAATAGTGGGCAGGGAAAGCAATCGGCAAACCACAATATTTTGATCGTGGGTGCCGGTGATGCGGGTGCGCTGGTGGTGCGGGAAATGCAGAAAAATCCCAAGCTGCATCTGAAACCCGTCGGTTTGTTGGATGATAACCCCGAAAAGCAGAAACAGCAGCTTTATGGGGTGCCAGTGGTTGGAACGCTCAACGATCTTCCCAAGGTGCTGGACCGACTGCGGGTGAACGAAGTGGTCATCGCCATTCCCAGCGCACCGGGTAGGGTGGTCAGATTGGTGACAGACGTTTGCCGTCTAAAGGGTATCCCCTCGCACACCATGCCGGGCATCTACGAACTCTTGGGCGGCAAGGTGAACATTAGCAGGCTTCGGGATGTGGATATCACCGACCTTTTACGCCGCCAACCTGCAAAAATCCATGACGAGCTGGTGGGTGAGACGTTGGGCGGGAAAAAGATCCTGGTGACCGGCGCGGGCGGCTCCATTGGCCGTGAATTGTGCCGGCAAATCGCCCGCTGGGAGCCATCCGAATTGCTGCTGCTGGGCCATGGTGAAAATAGCATTTTCGAGGCATTACTGGAGCTTCAGGAGAGTTCCCCAAATCTAAAAATGCGGCCTTTGATCGCCGATATCCGCGACTTGAACCGCATCGAACATTTGTTTGAAATCCACAAGCCGCAAGTTGTTTTCCATGCTGCGGCCCACAAGCATGTCCCGTTGATGGAAGCAAACGTTGAAGAGGCAATCAGCAATAACGTTTTGGGTACGCAACAGGTGGTCGAGGCGGCCATTGCCAATGATGTGGAGCGCTTTGTGATGATCTCCACCGATAAAGCGATCCAACCGGCGAACGTCATGGGCGCGACCAAACGAATCGCCGAAATGCTTGTGCTGGATGCAGCCCGTCGAACGGGGAAACCGTTCACGGTCGTTCGCTTTGGAAATGTGTTAGGCAGCCGTGGTAGCGTGGTGCCGCTTTTCAAACGCCAGATCGCTCGCGGCGGGCCGATCACCATCACTCATCCTGACATGAAGCGCTATTTTATGACGATCCCGGAAGCAGTTTACCTGGTTTTGCAGGCGGCTTCCATGGGCCTGGGTGGCGAGGAATTTTTACTCAACATGGGTGAGCAGGTGCGTATTTTGGACCTGGCCGAAGACCTCATCCGGCTTTCTGGGTTGGAACCAGGAAAAGACATCGAAATCGTCTTCACCGGCATCCGGCCGGGCGAAAAACTCAGTGAAGAGTTGTGGGACGAAGGCCAGGTCTTTGTGCCCACCCAACACCCGGATATTGTCAAAGTGGATACAAATGAGAATTTGGTAGGGGAAAAGCTATTGAATGTGGTAGAAGAACTCATTCGCAAAGGACAGCAAGGCGACACTTCAGGGATCATCACCATGCTCGATCAGTTGATCCCCGGCTCGACTGTGAGCGGTGAACAGCCTTCTGAATTTACCTCCATCGATTCATGAACACTCTTACCCTGGCTGATTGGGAAAATTATTACCAGCACTATCCAGAAGCACATATCTTGCAAAGTCCGGCGTGGGGAGAATTGAAATCGGCCTTTGGCTGGGAGCCGGTGCGCGTCGTCAGTAGTAATGCTGCCGTACAGATCTTGTTCCGTAAATTACCGTTTGGGATGAGCCTTGCCTACATTCCCAAGGGACCGTTAGGTGAAGGATGGTCGGGCCTGTGGTCACAGATCGATGCCATTTGCCGTGCTCGTAAAGCGGTTTTTCTTAAAGTAGAACCGGATTATTGGGAAACGGAAGGCAAAGAGATTCAAAGTCGATTTCCCGACTTTTTCCCTTCGAAACCCATCCAACCCTGGCGCACGGTTTTGGTCAGCCTCGAAGGAAATGAAGAAGACTGGCTGCGGGTGATGAAACAAAAAACACGCTACAATATTCACCTGGCGGAGCGCAAAGAAGTGGTCATTAGGACAACCGATGACCTCGATGTTTTCTATCAGTTGATGAAGAACACCGGTGAGCGGGACGGGTTTGGGGTGCACAGCAAGGCCTATTACCAGATGGCGTTCGATCTATTTTCTGCCAGGAACGAATGTGTTATCCTACTGGCGGAATATCAAAGTACCCCCCTGGGAGCTTTAATGATCTTCGCTCATGGCGGGCGTGCCTGGTACATGTATGGAGCCTCGAACGACATCGAACGCAACCGGATGCCGACTTACCTGCTTCAATGGGAAGCCATGAAATGGGCAGCTGCCCATGGTAGCAAGCTCTATGATTTATGGGGTGTTCCCGATTGCGACGAAGAAGAATTGGAAGCTTCCTTTGAGAGCCGCTCTGATGGCTTGTGGGGCGTTTACCGTTTCAAGCGTGGCTTTGGGGGGAAGTTGGTTCGCAGCGTGGGAGCCTGGGATAAAGTGTATAATCCACTCCTATATCGCTTTTATCTCTGGTGGACCGGTCGCCGATCAGAGCAAGGATGAACATGGAACCATCGGAATGGGATCTTTCGATTTCGTCTCTTCCTGGCGCTCACGTTTTGCAAACCTGGGAATGGGGGCAGGTCAAGGAAGCTTTTGGGTGGAAAGCTTTACCGAAAACGTGGGTGGATCCTAATAAGGCAGTTACTGCGGCGGCTTTGGTCTTGAAGCGGTCGACCAAAGTTCTGGGGTTTCCGTTTGACATTTTTTACGTTCCACGTGGCCCGTTACTCGATTGGGGAAATCTGCTACAGCGTGAAATGGTGCTCGAAGCACTCGAGGACGAAGCGCGAAAATCAAATGCTGTCTTCATAAAGATCGACCCGGATTTGGAATTAGGCAGCGGTGTGCCCGGTGCCCTGGATTCGTCCCATAACCTGATCGGAGATCACACTGTGACTGCCCTGAAACAACGCGGGTGGAATTATTCCAGTGAGCAGATCCAATTTTCCAATAGTGTGTGGCTAGACCTGAACGGTAGTGAGCAGGATTGGCTAGACAGGATGAAACAGAAAACGCGCTACAACCTTCACCTGGCACAGCGCAAGGGGGTAGCCGTCCGGCAAGGAACGCTGGATGACCTGGGGATGCTCTATCACATGTATGCAGAAACCTCCCAGCGGGATGGTTTTGTGATCAGGCCGGAAGAATATTATCGCTGCGTTTGGCAAACCTTCATGCAGCGCGATATGGCATCCTGCCTAATTGCAGAAGCCGAGGGTCAACCTATTGCAGGATTATTCCTTTTCTATTTTGCGAGAAAAGCCTGGTATTTATACGGCATGTCTACTCAGTCGCACCGAGAATGGATGCCTAATTATTTGTTGCAATGGGAAGCAATGAAACTGGCAAAACAATTAGGCTGCCAGGTGTATGATTTGTGGGGAGCTCCTCACGTTTTCAACGAGACTGACTCGATGTGGGGGGTGTATAAGTTCAAAGAAGGATTGGGTGGTAAAGTAATCCGCACCATCGGAGCGTGGGATTTCCCGGTCAAGCGTAACCTGTACACACTTTTCGTGCAGATCATGCCGCGCGTCCTGTCGATCATGCGCCGCAGGGGGATGGCAAAGACGCAGGCCGAAGTTTCTTAAGGCTGCCAGATGGGATCGAAGTCGTTTGCCGGCCCTTCCGTCAATTGGGTAACTTCGCTGCCCGTTACTCTCATCCGATAAATATCCCCGTTGGACGAACAAACGATCCAAAAGTTATCCGGTGAGAAGCCCGGTGTCCTCGCTGGGCGAAATCCCAGGTCGGTAAAGACACCACTGCCAACTTGACCGACTACTAACCAGGGCTGGATAGGTCCTTGACTGAAGACAATCATCTTGCCATTTGATGACCAACCTGGCATGCGTGCATTGCCTTTATCGGCTGAAGAGAAAACCTGCGTTTTGCCACTTGAGAGTTTCATCAACATGACAACAGAAGTATTATTTTCATTCAGATGCTCGTAGGCAAGTGTTGTCCCATCGGAAGACCAGGCCGGGCTGCTGTCAAAATCAGTTGCCTTTGATAAGAGCTTTGTGCTGTCATCCGACAAATTGTAGAGGAATATCTGTTCGTGCCCGTTGCGGAGAGACGTGAAGGCAATTTGGGTGCCGTCGGGTGACCAGGCGGGGTCGTAGTCACCTCCGGCTACGGTATCCAAGGGGAGTAAGCCGGTCTGATTCACATTGATGATGAATAGCGAAGAATTGGGATAACTGCTCTTATCCGTAGCGCAGGGAGAAATGAACACAATTCGTTTTCCATCTGGTGACCAGCTTGGCTGGCAGGCACCATCTGTCACATTGGTGATCTGATGAATATTTTGGCCGCTTGAATCCATGGCAAAGATTTGAGGAAGTCCGCCATTTCTATCGGAAGCAAACGCAATTTGCCCGGATGAGCCGCCGATGGGGGTGGGAACAGGGGTAGGCGTGTAGTTAGTACCAGGTGTGCCAGTCGAACCGGCAAGCAGAGCGGTCTGGCTGCCGGTGCCTTTCGTCTGCTGTGAAATGGCAGGTGATCGGGTGGTCGCGCCGTCCGTACTTTGTGAAGACGGGCTTAGATTACTTTTGCCCAAAAAGCCCGAGGCGATATAAAATGCAACCAGGGCAAATACCACCAGGCCAATCGAGATTGCGGCGATACTGGTTATCGACTTAAGGCGGCTATTCATTGGGAGGCGGGCAGTGTTTTGGTTGAAAACGTCCCGCAGCTCTTTGACCGGAGAAGTGGCTTCATCTGTGGGCGGTGGAGGTGAAATGCGGATTTCCTCTGCGGCCTGCAGAAGTTTGGAGCCTTCTGTGGTTTCACCTTGAAGAGCAGTTTTGAACTCTGTTGCGGATTGATAACGTTGATTGGGGTCGACCGCCATGGCATGCTCGATTGCCAGGGCGGTTTTCATGGAAACCTTGGGGTTATAGCGCCGGATGTGCGTGAGCTGCACGTTACCCATGGCACGGCTGATGCCATCTTCGGGGATCTTTCCGGTCAATGCTGCATACAAGGTGGCACCCAATGAATAGATATCCGAGCGGGTGTCCGTGCCATGGCCATATTGTTCCGGTGGGGCATAGCCCGGTGTAAGGGATTGGGCGCCGACCGTGGTGGATTCTCCATCTTGGGCAACCTTCGCCAAGCCAAAATCTACCAGGTAGATTTGTCCTGAGGGAGTGATCTTGATATTCCCGGGCTTGATGTCGCGGTGGACGATTTGCGGATTGAGAGAGTGTAGGTAACTTAATGCATTACAGATGGTGATACCGATCAGCCTGACTTCTTCTTCCGGCAATGTTCCCAACCTGCGAAGACGCTCGCGCAGGTCTTCCCCGTCGATGTAATCCATCACCAGGTACTGGCCCTGGTCGTAGATGACGAAATGATCGGTAACGCGGGGAAGATTGGGATGCCGTAAACCGGCAAGAATGGTGGCTTCGCGCCGGAATTGGCGGGAGTATTCGTCGCTTGCGAAGGCATTTTCTTTCACTGCCACTTGAACTCCCAGGCTGGTGTCGGTGGCGCGATAAATCGAACTCATCCCGCCTTTAGCGATGATGGCTTCGATGCGATAGCGATTATTCAGGATCGTTCCAGGTTCAAGTGTCATGGTACTATCAATTAAGTATAAATCAATGCGTCACTGGCTGCCAAGCCGGATCGAAATCAAGTCCGGGATCGTTGGTCAAACGTTGGACATCGGAACCGTTGATCTTCATAAGGTAGATATCGTGGTTGGTGCCATCCGGCCAACTTTCATAAATGATCCAGCCACCATCCGGTGAGATGCGTGGCTCAACTACCGGAATGATATTAGGTTGGCCCACAGGAGGTACGTGGTTTTCGTTCGAGGTGCCGCGGTCCAGGTAACGCAGGCGCATCAGGGCAGGTAGGTATCGGGGCTGGTTTGGCAGTAATAGATCGATTGTCCATCGGGTGACCAAACAGGAGAAAAATCGTTCACCTCGCCGCTTAAGGAGAATGGCTGCTGGGTTTGTCCGTCGTCGGTGACGACCCAGATTTGGGACAACGCGGACGTTCTCACGAAGGCAAGCTGGGTACCGGATGGCGACCAGGCAGGTTGTCCATCTTCGACATTGGTTCCCTTGGTGATTTGAGACAATGATGAGGTGGTCAGATTATAGATATAGATATGCTGGACGCCGGTACGCAAGGAAGTGAAAGCAACCCGCTGACCGTCAGGTGACCAGGTGGGATCGAAATCACCGGCGGGGTCAGGTGTTACACCCAGGGGATGAACCTCAGACCCATTCGAATCCATGATGTAGATGGAGCTACCGGCATATACGTCGTGCCTCCCCCGACAGGGTGAAATGAAAGCGAGCTGCTGCCCATCCGGCGACCAAGCAGGTTGGCAAGCTCCATCCGTCAAATTGGTCAATTGTGATAAATTGCTGCCATCCATATCCATTGACCAGATCTGAACACTGCCGGTCCGGTCGGAAGCGAACGCCACTCGCCCGGTACCATTGCCCAACGGATTTGTTGTTGGCATCGAAGTGACAGCAGCGGCCGTCATTGCTGTCGCCGGCGGTGTTGCTGTTTCAGTCACAGTTTCCACAAGGCTGGTCGCAACAATTGTTTTTGTTACCAGGGAAGTCACTGTGAGTTTTAATGTGGGTGATGTGATAACAGTGGGAGAAGGGCTGCGAATTGATGTCGCTGTATTGGCCGGAGTAGGCGTGTCAGTAGCAAGAGGTGACCTTTGGGGGGCATATTTTGCAATGATGGGAGCAGCGGCATTGACCCAATTCAACTTGAGAAATATCGTAGCAGCCGTGCCGATGATCAGGATGAATAACAACAATAAAAGGAACGTCCCACAACCGGAACCTTCCTTTCTTGTACCTCCACCATGGCCGTCGTTGTCTGGCTGGCTGCTATCGGCAACTTTCGAAGCAGCTGCATTTGCTTCTGCCTTTGCCGGCGGTGGAGAAATGGTCAACTGCTTGAACTCTTTGACCGTTAGGTTGGCAGCTTCCCGGAGCGCTTTTTTGAATTCCGCGGCGGTCTGGAAACGTTTTTCCGGCTCGAGTTCTAGGGCTTTCTCGACTGCGTTAGCAACTTTCCGGTTGACACGGGGGTTCAATTTGATAATGGGCGTTAATTTCGTCTTACCTGTTAGCCGCGCCAGGCTATCTTCAGGTATTTCGGCGGTTAAAGAAGCATACAGGGTGGCACCGAGCGAATAGATATCCGAGCGCGGGTCTGTGCGCGCCGTACCATATTGTTCGGGAGATGAATATCCGGGGGTCATTGCCCTTGCGCCGGTGGAGGTCTCTTGCCTCCCATGCATCACCTTGACCAGCCCGAAATCCACCAGGCAGACTTTGCTTTCTGAGGTGATCTTGATGTTGCCGGGTTTGATATCCCGATGGACAATGGGTGAAGGACGGTTGTGTAAATAATCAAGAGCATCGCAAATTTCAGCGCCTATCAGGACCACTTCTTTATCTGGAAGGGGGCCGCAGCGCTCGATCCGCTGACGCAGGTCTTCCCCCTCGATGTAATCCATGATCAAATATTGGCCCTGGCCTTGGATCGTAAAATAATCACTCACGCGAGGCAGGTTGGGGTGCCGCAGGTTGGCAAGGACGCTAGCCTCACGCTGGAACTGGCGCGAGAATTCGGCACTTAGGTATTGGTTTTCTTTGACGGCGACATCCATGCCAAGATTCAGGTCTGTGGCACGGTAAACCGAGCCCATGCCCCCTTGGCCTAGAATTGTTTCAATTCGGTAACGGTTATTGAGAGAATAGCCAGGCGACAGTGCCATTAAAAATCATCCATTGCCATGTTTTAGTTATTCTACCCAAGATATGAGGATTGTGCAATGAAGACTCAATAAATTCGGCTTTAAGACATGCTATAATCCCTCTGGCAATTTAGTGGATGCATCAAATTATGAATCTGGATATACATACTGCCGTTATTACCGGGTTTGTCTTGCTCATTGCAGCGCTTATATTAAGCGCAATTGTAGGGATTAAGACCATCCAGGCCGGTCAAAACCTGTTCTATTATAAAAAACGCCGTG
>JBEKEX010000073.1:0-11641 GCA_050013615.1 Anaerolineaceae bacterium | reverse complement strand
AGCGATGGGCAATCGGCGCAGGAGAGCGGGAAGGTCGTTCTCGACGACCGCAAAGCCACCGCCAGCCAGGTCGGGATCGCCGCGGCGGCCTATGATGCAGCCGGGACCGTCCTTGGCTTGCGGCGTTGGGAGAACAGCCAGACTCTTGCCGCCGGGCAGGCGTTGGACTTCAGCTTCCAGGTCTATTCGTTGGATGGCACCATCGACCATGTGGACCTGCTCGTCGAAGCCCGGCCGTAAAGATTGATCTCTACCATGGAACAAAAAGGACAGGCGCTAGCGCCTGTCCTTTTCATTTATTCGTGTTCCGGTTTAATTGCCCCACACCAGGTAGGTTTCCGTCATACACACCGCTGCAGACGAAGGCCCGCTCAGGCATACTTGATAAGGAACAACTGTACCGTTGGAAAGCCCGGCTTCTGCCGGGATGGTGACGCTGGACGCCCCACTCGAATCCGTGGCGGGGAATTGGATACTGACTTGCTTATTCTCCGGGTAATACACAGTCAAACTGGCCTCCACTCCAGCCAACGGCGAATGGTCCGTCGAGGTTTCAGCCTGCAGACTGATTTGCTGGTCCTCACCCGACCCAACTTTGGGGTTAGCAGCAGTAACTGTCAAATTGACCGTCGAAGGAGAAAAAACAAATGGGGCATCCGTCGAACCGCCTGAATTTTGGCTGGCCGCCAGCAACATTTGTCCCAGCGGTACCATGCGCACCTTTTGCTCATCAGGCGCCGAGGTGACGTAGTCCAGGCAATAATTGGTGAAACACTGGCGGTAGGTATCCGAACTGTATTGCAGCACTTCGGCAATCGGCGCACCGGCCACTTCCATACCGCCATGGGCGTCGATGAAATCTTTGAAAACGATGGGGATGTGGTAACCCTGGTCACCCGAAACCGGGTAAAAGACCATGCCGTCTGTTTCGCCATATTTTTGTGGCCCGGGCTGCGTCGTTAACATCCCCAGCATCAACCCCACCGGCCTTAATTTGGCCTGGTCGGGATGCTTGGCCGGCGCATAGACCACGACGTTCTCGTACACCTGTTCCAGCATGCCATCCACTGCTTGGGCCGGCTGCGTCAACGGGCGGCCGAAATCGTCGCTGCCGTTCCAGACTTTGATCACTGCCAGGAAAGGCTGCTCCATATCGGCCGGACTCGCCGTGGCACTGCTCTTGGCCGGCGTGTGCGCTGCTGTCCCGCTTGGGGATATCTCAGGCGTCTCTCCGACCGGGATCTGGTCATTCAGAGTGGCGTCTCTGACACACCCAGCCAGAATGAACGCCAAGACCACCAGGAAACTCAACAGGCGGGGAGCGGAAGAACGATGGGCGTCAGGAGCTGACTTCGTCATGAAGATGGCCGTTAATTTCACATTGAAATTCCTTAACTATTATAGCATTGCTACACGAAGCATGCTCGAAGTCGTCTTTTCCAATGGTGGTAGAATGATTTTAAATTAGAGCTTATGTCACGGAGGTTTGGATGAGCGACGTCGTGATCGTAGACGCAGTGCGCACACCCGTCGGTGCTTTGGGAGGAATTCTGGCAGCCGTCCGTCCAGATGACTTGGCCGCGCATGTCATCAAGGCGCTGCTGGAACGCACCCGGCTGGACCCCGCCCAGGTCGAAGAAGTCTATCTAGGCTGCGCCAACCAGGCAGGTGAAGATAACCGCAATGTAGCCCGCATGGCGCTGCTGCTGGCCGGCTTGCCCGTGGAAGTGGCCGGCGTGACCTTCAACCGCCTGTGTGCCTCCGGGTTGACTGCGGTCAACATGGCAGCACGCGCCATCCGTGCCGATGAAGGGGACATCTTTATCGCCGGGGGCGTCGAAAGCATGTCACGTGCCCCTTATTCGCTGCCAAAAGCGGACAAGAGCTTTGCCTTCGGGAATTTGACCGCCTGGGATACGGCCCTGGGATGGCGCTACCCAAACCCCAAAATGGTGGAGTCTTACGGCATCGAGCAGATGGGCGAGACAGCAGAGAACATTGCCGAGATGACTCATATCTCCCGCGCCGACCAGGATACCTTCGCTTTAGAAAGCCACCGGCGCGCCATCGCTGCCATCGATTCGGGCAGATTTGCCGAGGAGATCGTGCCGGTGATCATCCCCCAGCACAAGGGAGACCCGCTGGTTGTAACCACCGACGAGCGCCCGCGCCGCGACACCAGCCTGGAAGCCCTCGCCAGGCTCAAGCCTGCCTTCAGAAAGGACGGCAGCGTGACTGCCGGCAATTCTTCCGGCATGAACGATGGCGCTGCCGTATTGCTGGTAATGAGCGATGCCAAAACCAAAGCGTTGGGGTTGCATCCGTTGGTGCGCGTTGTCGCATCTGCCGCCGCCGGTGTGCCGCCGCGCATCATGGGCATGGGGCCCGTGCCTGCCACACGCAAAGCCCTGGAACGCGCCAAACTCCAGATGAGCGACATCGGCCTGATCGAATTGAACGAGGCCTTCGCCGTCCAGTCATTGGCGGTGATGCAAGAGTTGGGGCTACCGCACGAGATCACCAACGTCAACGGCGGAGCCATCGCCCTGGGCCACCCGTTGGGCTGTTCAGGCGCGCGCATCCTCACCACGCTCATCCATGAAATGCGCCGCCGCGCCCCACAAGCCCTGAAGCCCTTCTATGGTCTGGCTACTCTGTGCGTCGGCGTTGGACAGGGCGAAGCCACCGTGGTGGAGTGGATTGGATAGAACTTATCTGGTTGGACAGTTCACCAACTTTTTTCGACAATGATGCTGCAATGAAGATCCTTGTCACAGGTTCCACAGGTTTCATTGGGGCACAGTTGTGCCGCACCCTGGTCGAACGCGGCCATGACGTGCGCGCCTTCCACCGCCCTACCAGCAACCTGACACTACTCGAAGGCCTGCCCGTGGAACACGCTTTGGGTGACTTGACCCAGGCCGAGACGCTTCAATCTGCCTGCCAGGGGGTGGAAGCGGTCTTCCACACGGCAGCGCTGCTTGGCGGGCGTACCCAACCGGGGCGCATGTACACGACCATCGTCGAGGGAACACGGGTGGTGATGCAGGCCGCCTTGCAAGCCGGCGTGCGCCGCTTGGTGTACACCAGTTCGGTCGCCGCACTGGGCGTGCCCGAGACCGCCCCTACCGCCAACGTCGCCTTTCCCTTGCTCGACGAATCGCACGGTTGGAATTTCCGGCCGGATGATTGGCCTTATGGGTATGCAAAATACCTGGCCGAGCTGGAAGTCCAGAAGGGCGTTGCCCATGGTTTGGATGCAGTGATCGTCAACCCGGGTTACGTCATCGGGGCAGGTGACATTTACCGCCGGACAAGTTCCATCGTTGTGCAGGTCGCGCACCGGCGCGTGCCGGTGCTCACCGAAGGCGGCCTGAACGTCATCCACGTCGCAGACGTCGTTGCCGGTCACCTGGCCGCGTTGGAATTAGGTGAGCGGGGCGAGCGTTACATCCTGGGAGGTCAAAACCTATCACATCAGACGCTGGTCCAAAAGATTGCTGCGGCAGCCGGGGTACATCTTCCTACCACCGTTTTACCGGCTGACCTGGTGCGCTCGCTGGCCGGCATCTACAACCTCTTGCAGGCCTTCGTCGACCTGCCAGTCTCGGCATCCGACATGCATCTGGCTGGCTATCATTTTTATTACGACACGCGCAAGTCCCGCGCCAAGCTGCAATTGTCAGCGCCCCGTCCGGTCGATGATGCCATTCAGGAAGCGCTTGCCTGGTTCGCCCAAATGGGTTCCGTAAGACTTTGAGATAACTGACGGAAAACTTAACGGTTATGTAAAAAGATTCTTAAATTTTTGGGCTTGACTCTTTAAGTTTTAAGGTATAATACGAACACGTAGCAACTAACCGGTAGGTTGTGAGCACCCCGCAAGGAAATGATATAGGGGGAAACCGGACAAAGTCACCAAGGTCATCCAGAAATTTTCTAAGCGACTATGAAAGCCAAAATCCTGCTGATCGAAGGAAAACGGACCGACCGCCCATCTTTCTTGGTCGGGCTAACTAAAAAAGGCTACTTGGTCGAAAGTGTACCAAACGGTAGCGCCGCTGAAGCACGGCTGGCGGAAGAAATTCCGCATGCCGTCGTCATCGACGCGGCCTCCATGCGCACCAGCGGCAAGCGTATTTGCCAGGCCCTTCGTGAACAGGCCAAGGGACTGCCCATCGTCCTCATCCTCGAGGAGAACTCTGAGATTCCCAATAGCGTCGAGGCCGACGTCGTCCTGGTGCTGCCTTTCACCGCACAAAAACTGATCAACCGTATGCGCCCCTTCCTGCCGGTCAAACAAAAGGACGTCCTGCAGGTCGGTCCCATCGAATTGGACGTCAAACAACGCATGCTGCGCTGCCTTTCACGCCAAACCCGCCTCACCCCGCGCCTGGTGATGCTGCTAAAGGCCCTGATGGATCACCCTGGTGAGGTCCTCATCCGCGAAGAATTATTCAGCAAAGTATGGGACACCGATTACACCGGCGATACCCGCACGCTCGACGTCCATGTAAGCTGGCTGCGCCAGGCGCTGGAAGAAGACCCGCGCCACCCCAAATTCCTCAAGACCATCCGCGGGGTCGGTTACCGGCTGGACGTGGAAGAGGCCGTGCGGCCCAAACGATAAAAAACCGAGCGCTGAGGCTCGGTTTTTTATTTCTAATTTACCTTAGTGGATAACATTGACCAGCATCAACAGCAGCCCCCCGGCAATGACGCTGCCGAGTTGGCCGGCCGTGTTCGATCCCATTGCGTGCATCAAGATGAAATTATCGAAATCCTCGTCCTGTGCCATCTTGGCCGAAAGGCGCGCCGCCATTGGGAAGGCACTGATTCCGCAGGCACCGATCAAGGGATTGATCTTGTAGTTGGAGACCAGGCACATCAATTTGCCAAACAGCAGCCCGGCGACCGTATCGAGGATGAAGGCGATCAAACCCAGCCCCAATACCGCCAGTGTGGCCGGTTGCAGAAATTTGTCGGCCACCATGGTGGAACCGATCGTCAGTCCCAGGAATAACGTGGCAATATTGATGATCTCATTCTGCGCCGACTTGCTCAAGCGATCCACCACGCCGCTCTCCCGCAGCAGGTTGCCCAGCATCAGCGTGGCGATGAGCGGAGCCGCCTGCGGCGCCAGCAGGCTGACCACGATGGTTACGGCGACGGGGAAGATGATCAAGGCCTTCTTGGAAACAGGCTTGGGGGCATATTCCATGCGCACCAGCCGCTCTTTACGGGTGGTCATCAGTTTCATGATCGGCGGCTGGATGATCGGGATCAGACTCATGTAAGAATACGCCGCCACGGCAATGGGCGCCAGGTAATCCGGCGCCAGCTTGGAGGAGACGAAGATCGCCGTCGGGCCGTCGATGGCGCCGATCGACCCAATCGCAGCGGCCACGTTGAGTTTCAACCCCAATAGGACCGCCAGGATCAACGTGCCATAGATGCCGAACTGTCCGGCCGCGCCCAGCAGTACCATTTGGGGCTGCGAGAGCAGCGGGCTGAAGTCGATCATCGCCCCCACCCCGATGAAGATCAGCAGTGGAAAAAGCTCGGTCTCTATACCGGCTTTGTACAAGTAATAGAAAAGCCCATTTTCCTGCAGGTTCGACATGCCCAGGTTCGCCAGGATGCAGCCAAACCCAATGGGCAGCAACAGCACCGGCTCGAATTGCTTGGCAATGGCCAGATAGATCAAAATACCCCCCACGGCGATCATCACAGCGCTGCCTGCCCATGTGGTCAGGTTAGCTTGGAGGGTATTCAACAAGTTCGTAAAAAGCATCGAATAGCCAGCTACTCTGCGTAAACGATCAGCACCTGGTTATGCTGCACGTGGTCACCCACGGCAACCTTGACCGCCGAAATGGTGCCGTCATGCGTGGCGCGGATGGAATTCTTCATCTTCATTGCCTCAAGCACACACAATTCCTGCCCGCGCTTGACCGCCTCCCCTTCTTTGACGCCGACCGCGACGATCACACCGGGAATGGGCGCCACTACCGTCTGGCCTTTATCCGAGCCGCCCGTTACCGCTTTGGCAGCCGGAGCTGGGGCACTAGGCGCTGCTGCGGATGCAGGCGCTACGGGTACAGGTGCCGCGACAGGTGCGGGTGTTGCCACAGGAGCAGATGCAGGTGCACCTTCCGGATAGACTTCAAAAGTCTGCCCATCCACCGTGGCAATGACCGGCCTGGCATTGAGATCGCCCAAGGTCACTTCGAAGGTTTGGTTGTTGATCTTTACTCTCATTTTCATCGCGTGTTACCTCTCGGCTTGCGGTTAAAAGATTGGTTGCGCAGGTTCAACTGGTAAGATCGCATGATAAGCTGCCAGGCGCTAACCTGGGCATAGGGCGGTTGTATATAGATCGCGCCACCGGATTGGCCGGCGAGGGCAGCAGCAACCGCCACGGCGGCTGCATAACTTTTCAAATCTGCCTTTTGAGCTGCTAGAGCGGTCGTCACGGCCACGGCGGCGGCCTGCTGCCTGGTTTCGGCTTCGGCAACGTCTAATGCGGTTGCAACTGCGGCAACTGCCACACGGCTCTGCAAGTCCTTTGCAGGTGTCTTGCTCATTCGCCGTCCTCCGATTCATCCAGCGCATTGGGGTTATCTGTCAATTTGACCAATAGAGCCATCATGCCCCACAGCACCAGGATGCCAAGGAACACCAGCCCCATACCGATCCCGCTGATCTCGAGCGCTTTAACCAGGTCGGAACTCATGCAGTTGCCTCTGATTAGACCGGCATATTGCCGTGCTTGCGCGGCAGGGCTTGCGCATATTTGTCGCGCAGGGCGTTCAGTGCGGCAATGACTTTGGTGCGCGTCTCGCGCGGCTCGATCACATCGTCGATGTAACCGGCGCCTGCCGAAGCATATGGGTTCAAGAACTGCTTGCGGTATTCTTCGATCAACCGGGCACGTTCCTTCTCCGGCTCCTTGGCGGATTCGATCTGTTTGTGATAAAGGATATTGGCGGCGCCTTCCGGTCCCATCACAGCGATCTCGGCGCTCGGCCAGGCATAACTCACATCCGTACCGAGGTACTTACTGCTCATCACCACGTACGCGCCGCCGTAGGCTTTGCGGGTAACGATGCTCACCTTGGGTACGCTAGCCTCGGAATAGGCATACAGCAGCTTGGCACCGTGGCGGATGATGCCGCCGTGCTCCTGGCCCACGCCCGGCAGGAAGCCGGAAGAATCCACAAACGTGACGATAGGGAGATTGTAGCAATCGCACAAGCGCACAAAACGCGTCATCTTGTCGGCTGCGTCGATGTCGATCACCCCGGCCATCACGCTGGGCTCCTGCGACAAGATACCCACCGGCTTGCCGTCCAGGCGGGCAAAGCCGACGATGGCGTTGCAGGCGAAAGTGGATTGCAGCTCCAGGAAAGAGCCGGCATCGACGATCTTCAGGATAGCTTCATGCATGCTATAGGGCGTCGTCGATTCCAACGGCACCAGGTGATTCAGTTCTTCATCCATACGCTGCGGGTCATCCGTCGGTGGGATGGCAGGCGGGTTATCCACGTTGTTGCCGGGCAGATAGCTCAACACCTTGCGGCATAATGCCAGCGCATCCTGTTCCGATGGCGCCGTCAAATGCGCCGTGCCGCTGGTGCCCAAATGCACTTCCGCACCACCCAGGCTTTCGAAGTCCACGACCTCGCCCGTGACCGATTTGATCACTTCTGGGCCGGTCAGGAACATATAAGATTGCTTCTCGACCATGATGATGAGGTCGGTGAGGGCGGGCGAATACGCCGCGCCGCCGGCACACGGCCCCAGGATGACGCTGATCTGCGGGATGACGCCGGAATATTGGGCGTTGCGGCGGAAGATCTCGGCGTAACCGCCGAGGCTGAAAACGCCTTCCTGGATGCGCGCCCCACCCGAATCGAGCAAGCCGATCGCCGGCACACCATTGCGCGCCGCAAGGTCCATGGTGCGGCAAATCTTCTTGGCGTGCGTCTCACCCAGCGCTCCACCGCTGACAGTGAAGTCCTGGGCATAAGCGTAAACCGTGCGGCCTTCTATCAGCCCGTAGCCCGTCACCACGCCATCGCCGGGATAAGTCTCGCCGCCCGCCGCCAGGTCGCCGCGCTGGGTGGCAAACGGTTCCAGCTCGTGGAACGTGCCAGGGTCCAACAAAAGGTCGAGGCGCTCGCGGGCGGTCAGTTTGCCCTTGGCATGTTGTTTTGCAATGCGGTCAGCGCCACCAGCCTTCAGCGCCTTGGCTCGCATTTTCCTTAATTCAGTTATCCGGGGGTCTTCTTCTGGCATTGTGTCCTCTTGAATTCAATTTGATCGTCGAGGCAATACCTTTCAAAACAAGCGCAAAATTCCCACTTAATCAATTATAAGCGAAAACAAATGGTCGTTAGGTGAGAAAGGTGACAACTTTAACTGACATTCCTCCCGAAACGAATTAACGGAAAAACCTCAAAAATTACACTCTTGAGGTATATAAATCATACGCGTAGGGGCGAGCCGCCGGCCTGCCCTGTAAGGGCTCGCCCCTACAATGTTATCTGACCAAATTACATCATCGGTTATTTCTACTGCACCACAGCCTTGATGATCGCCCAATTGACCGCCGCGTTGGTGGTCTTCACCAGGGCGATGTCCGTGCCGTTCTTGGCCACGATCCAGCCGTTGTTCGCATCGACGAAATCGGGCTGGCCGTTCCACGAGACCGGGATGATCGAGCTCCAGCTCGCGCCGCCATCAATCGTCTTGTAGATATGCCCGGCCACGTAATAGCCATGGCCGACATCCAGGAATTGGTATTGTCCGGAATCGGCCGGCAAGGCATGGGAAATCCAGTTCTGTCCACCGTCCGTAGTGGTATAGATCCAACTTAATTTAGTCATGGAACTACTATTGGACGTAATGCAAGTCACAACCATCTCGCCATTGTTGGCATCCAAGAAGTTCATGCCGTATGTGCCGCAGCCGGAATTTTGATCGGTGAACATACTGGGTTTTCCGGCCGGGGCGGAGATGGTGGCCTGCGCCCAGGTGTTGCCGCCATCGGTGGTGCGATACAGGAACAAGCCGGGCGCCACGCCCTGGCAGTCACCCGTGGCCCAGCCGTTGTTCGCATCGGTGAAGGCCATGCCCGTCTTACTGCAGCTCATCCACAGCGTGCTGTTGGTGGGATCCACTACCTTGCTCCACGTAGCGCCGCCGTCCGCTGTGGCGAATACGTACACGTAATCATGCATCATGCCCGCGCCCACATGCACCATCAACCAGCCATGCTGGGCATCGGAGAAAGCGAACTCGCCAGGAGAGAAAAATTCAGTTTCGCCATTGACCGGCAGCGCCTGGCTGGAAATCCAGGTCGCCCCGCTATCCTGCGAATACCAGACGTGAGCCGGCCCCAGCAACGCGCCGTTGGAATCCGTCGATTGGGAATAAGCCACCCAAGCCTTGGTATCGTCCATGAAGAACGTGGCCGGCACCTGGGAGAAACCTGTAACAACGCCTTCGGGAGGTGTTACATCCTTCCAGGTATTACCACCGTCCGCCGTGCGCAAAATATGAACCGTCTGGTCGGAGGGTGCCGTGCCGATCGCCCAGCCGTTTGTCGTCGTCACCATGTGGATGTCGGTGATGGTCAATTGCGTCCCGGCAGGCAAATGCGCGATGGGTGTAGTGGGGACTGCGGTCGTCGTCGGAGTCGCCATCGGAACCATGGCCGTCTCTGTCGCAAAAGTGTTGATCGGTGCAGTCGTAGCAGCCACCGCTGTGGGCGGGACCGCCGTCGGGGTTGCCGACGTCCCAAACAACTGGCACGCCGCCAGAACTATTACCATTCCCAACAAACTGAGAACAGCCAGTGATCTCTTCATTTTTTGTCTCCTTTTATCAATCGGTGAACGCCATGATAAAACATTCTGATCGGCCGTGCTGCCTCTCGACACTAGCTTGGCAAATGCACCAGCAGACCGTATTTAAGGCCATTAACCAGACGCCTCACAGCGCGAATTAGTTCCTTCAGCGTTGATACGTGCCCATCCACTGCGCCTGCGCCAGCACGTGGCCCTGGATGGCAGACAGCAATTGCGCCCTGCCATAACCGGCCGGTAAGCTGGCCGGAAGGTCCAAAGCATAGAGCGTGAAATAATAACGGTGGTTTGACCCACGCGGCGGGCAGGGTCCATCGTAGCCGAGCTGGCGAAAATCATTCATCCCTTGGGTGCTTCCGCCACTGACGGTTTCCGTCTTGGCCACGCCCTGGGGAAGTTTATCGCGGTCCGGCGAGATATTATAGATGACCCAATGGGTGAAAATCCCGGACGGCGCATCGGGGTCTTCCACCACCAGGGCCAGGCTCTGCGTGCCGGCCGGCGCGTCGCTCCACGCCAGCGCCGGGGAAAGGTTGGCCCCGTCACAAGAATACATCTTGGGGATGGGCTGCCCGTCCGCAAAAGATGAGATGGTAAATTGGATACTGTTCATCATTCCTCCTTTATCCCAAACGCCACAACCAACAGGCAAAACGAAACTGGCTGCAAAGGCCAGCAGTACGGCACTCGTCGTACAGGTTGCGTTGACCCAGTCGTTGTTCAGCCAGCGCCAACCTCGCAGCAAGGTGATCGGTGTTCCGCAGGTGTGCAGCGGATGACGCTCGGTCTCCTTACGGCAAGCCGGGCAATAATAGATCGCCTGCCAGGTGGCGCCCAGCAGTGAATCCACCAAACTGCCGGCCAGCCCTGCCAGCGTGATCAACGCCATTGCGGTGCCGATATTCGCCAGCGTGCTATTCACGGCGTTGGCTGCTGCCAGCGCCGCGGCGAACCCCAACCAGGGCCAGCCCTGCAACGGGAAAACATAGTGCAGCAAAACAGATGCACCCGCCAAGCCACCATTCGCCAGCACCTGCGCGGCGTCGCGCCGGCTGCCCTTGGAATATTTCTCGTTCAAGGTCGTTTTACGCTTGCTGAACAGTCGAGACAACCCGCTGGACGAAATAAAGAACGCCAGCAATAAGATCGCCCAAGGGATGCCACCCAGGCCAAAGACGACCGCGCCGAGCACAGCCGCTGCCACAGCCCCGCTGACACTGAGGGAACCCACGAAGTAGGCCAGCAGCGAAACCATGACCGCCAGGATGAAATAAGGGGTCCAGGAACGGAAGATCTGCCCGGAACTATACAGGCAGGTGACTGGGCCGCTGGGCTTTTCATCGGGGAAATGAAAGACCTTCGATGGCTTCCATACCCTTAAAAAAAGACCCAGGCCGACAATGGTCACAACTGCCGACAGGATATCGGGCAGGTAAGGTCCAACAAAATTGGAGACGGTAAACTGCGTCACAGCAAAGCATAACCCGGCTACGATAAGCGCGGGCAGCACCTCCAGGGAGCGCTTGAAGCCGCACATCGTGACGCTCAGCCATATGGGTACGATCATCGAAAGAAAAGGGAGCTGCCGCCCGACGATCTGGCTGATATGCATCATGTCCAGGTCCGTGACCTTGGCTGCGACCACAATGGGGATACCAATCGCCCCGAAGGCCACCGGGGCCGTATTGGCGATCAGACAGATCCCGGCGGCATACATCGGGTTGAAGCCAAGGCCGACAAGCATCGCTGCCGTTATGGCCACAGGTGTG
>JBEKEX010000072.1:0-17710 GCA_050013615.1 Anaerolineaceae bacterium | reverse complement strand
CATCCTGAAGACCGAGAGCTTATCAACAAGAATTGGCAAGAAGCAACCCACTTTCCTACCACATCGACAGCAGATTATCGTTTTGTACACTCCGATGGATCCATTACCTGGGTGATCGGTCAAGCCGTGCCGGAAATGGATTCGGACAATCAATTGGTCGGGTTTGTAGGAACGATCACGGACATCACCGAGCGTAAAAAAATAGAGGACCTGAAAGCGGCTGTCATTAGAGCAGAAAGTGCTGACCGGCTCAAATCAGCATTCCTCGCCACCATGTCACACGAGCTGCGCACCCCGTTAAACTCGATCATCGGTTTCACCGGAATCTTGCTGCAGAAACTGGTCGGGCCGCTCAGCGAGGAACAGGAAAAGCAACTTAAAATGGTGCAGGGCAGCGCCCACCATTTGCTTGAGTTGATTAACGACGTGCTCGATATCTCAAAAATCGAAGCCGGACAGATGAATGTCAGTGCCGAGGTATTCGACATGGGGGTTGCCATACAAAAAAGTGTGGACAAAATCAAACCCCTGGCAGAAAAGAAGGGTCTGACGTTGACTGCCTCGGTCACTCCGAAGGTCATTGAAATCACCAGCGACCAGCGCCGCGTGGAGCAAATTCTCATCAACCTGCTTAACAACGCGGTCAAGTTCACGGAACGTGGCGAAGTCCGTGTTGAGAGCTTGATAGAGAATGATAGGCTGGTAACACGGATCATTGACACAGGTATCGGCATCAAGTCTGAAGATGCTAAAGCCTTGTTCAAACCATTCCAACAGATCGATACGGGTATTACTCGCCAATATGAGGGCACCGGTCTGGGTCTTTCCATATGCAAACGCCTGGTAGAGATGCTTGGCGGGGAGATAGGGGTCGAAAGCGAATGGGGAAAAGGCAGCACATTTACCTTCACATTACCGCTCAAAAAGGAATGACGATGAAAGCCATTATCCTTGTGATCGAAGATAACGAACAAAATATGTACCTGGTAACCTTCATTTTGGAAAAGTACGGTTATCAAGTTATACAGGCACGCAATGGGATCGAAGGAGTTGCATTGGCACGCCAGAAAAAACCCGACATGGTCTTGCTGGATATCCAGCTCCCGATCATGGATGGATATGCGGTTGCCCGCGAACTGCGAAAAAATGAAGAGTTATCCAGGACCCAAATTGTTGCCATCACTTCCTATGCCATGCCTGGAGATCGCGAACATGCCTTGGAAGCGGGGTGTTCGGGATATATCGAGAAACCCATCAACCCGGATACGTTTGTCGCCCAGATCGAAGGATATCTGAATTCGGATAAACCGAGGGTTATCTTATGAAGAGATTACTGATAGTGGATGATATTCCACAAAACTTATATTTGCTAGAAGTTTTGCTAAAAACCAATGGCTTTGACGTGGAAAAGGCAGCAAACGGCATCGAAGCTTTGGATCTGGCGCGCAAAAACCCACCCGAAATGATCATTTCAGATATCCTGATGCCGGGCATGGATGGCTTTAGCCTATGTCGCGCCTGGAAAGCAGACGAGCGGTTAAAGGCCATTCCTTTTGTCTTTTACACGGCCACCTACACAGATCCCAGAGATGAAAAATTTGCCATGAGCTTGGGCGCTGAGCGGTTTATAGTCAAACCGATGGACCCGGATGATTTTCTGACCACCCTGCAAGAAATTATTCAGAACCATGAGGCTAATAAATCGGTTGCTCAACAAGAAATTACCGAAAAAGAAGAAGAATTCTACAAGGAATATAGTGAAACCCTTATCCGCAAGTTGGAAGATAAAATGATGCAGTTGCAAAAATCCAACAAGCGGTTAGCTTCTCTCTTTCAGGTAAGTTGCGACCTGCACTCAATGAAACCATCGGCCGATCTGATAAATATGATTCTTCGTGCACTGGTCGAAACAGCGGGTTATCGATATGCAAGTTATTACAATTTCAATGAAAGCCAAAACACACTATCGCTACTGGCTGCTTCAGGTTTCTCAGAAAATACCTTAAAGGGTTTCAAAGACAAGCTCGTTTTTAACCTGGGTGAGGAACAAGGTCTGGTCGGGCAAGTCGCTCAAAACGAACAAACCATCACCATTGCCGACACATCCAAAGAGCCAAACTGGATCGATCTTGATCCGGCAATCAAGTCAGCTCTGTTCACTCCCGTGCATTTCGAAAAAGTCATTCTGGGGGTGTTTGCCTTGTTTAGTAAGGAAAAAAACGCTTTTACTGAAGAAGACGAGCATGATATTACGGTGCTGGCCAACAACCTGGCAATTGGGATCGAAAACGCAAGAAACCAGGAAAGGGTGAAAAAGCAACTCACACGAATTTCCGCTCTGCATAATATAGACCTGGCAATCAACAGCAGCATGGATTTACACACCACTCTCAACATTTTTCTCGAGCATGTCACCACACAATTAAAAATTGACGCTGCGGATGTACTGTTATCGCGCTTGAATGCATCGACTCACGAATTCACTGCCGGACGCGGTTTTAACACTCGTGAAATTGGAAATAACAGTATTCGAACGGGAAAGAGTCTTGACAAAAAAGTTGCCCTCAAGCGAGGCATCATTCACGTGACCGGATTAACCGATCAAGAGGTGTCCCCCAGTTTTACTGCCATGTGTGCAGCGGAAGGATTTTCAACCTATTTAGGCGCGCCATTAATAGCGAAAGGCAAAGTTGTGGGGGTATTGGAAATCTTCCATCGAACACCATTCGATCCAGATCCAGAATGGATTGACTACTTTAAAACCTTGGCCGGACAAGCCGCCATCGCAATTGACAATGCCTTGATGTTCACCGATTTACAGCGTTCGAACCTCGAATTGAGTGTGGCTTATGATGCTACAATCAAAGGCTGGTCACGGGCAATGGATATACGTGACCAGGAGACTGAGGGACACACTCAGCGTGTGACTGAAATGACCGTGCGTCTTGCAGAGATCATGAGAATCAGCGACGAACAGATCGTTCATATTAGACGCGGTGCTTTACTGCACGATATTGGTAAGCTGGGTGTACCGGATGCCATCTTATTGAAACCCGGAAAACTAACGGATGAAGAATGGATCATCATGCGTAAGCACCCACAAGTCGCCTATGACATGTTGCTGCCCATCGACTACTTGCGCCCTGCGCTGGATATTCCTTATTGCCATCACGAAAAATGGGATGGAACCGGCTACCCTCGCGGCCTTAAAGGTGAGTCTATTCCACTGGCCGCGCGGTTGTTCGCAATTGTGGATGTGTGGGACGCATTATGCTCCAACCGCCCGTATCGGCCTGCCTGGTCCAAAGAAAAAGCACTTGAATATATTCAATCAAACTCCGGATCACACTTCGAACCACAAATCGTGAACCTGTTCATTGAATCCAAAGTATACGAGTCTTGATCTTTTCTATAGCGTTTCGAAACCCATCGATGGGCTTTTTGCATTAACCATCCGCTCTCGCCTACTTTTTCGAAAGTCCGAATAACATATCCGACGTTTTCGAACTGATCCCCCATATAAGTTGTCGTCATCGAGCTCGGCCAAAAGGCGAACCGGTTGAGCACCATGTTACTGTCCGAGATCATCCATCACCCGCTGGGCGGCCAGGCGTGCCGAGACCAGCGCGTTGGGAATGCCTGTGCCAGGATGGGTGCTTGCCCCGACGAAATAGAGGTTGTGATAGCGGGCGTGCCGGTTGTGAGGCCTGAAGTAGCCCAACTGCAGCAGGTTGTGGCAAAGGCCATGCGTGGAGCCGTTCATCAAGTTGTAATGTTTGTGCCAGGAGAGCGGCGTATAGGTCATCTCAAACTTGATGTGGGATTCCAGGTCGGTAATACCCAGGGTTGCCAGGCGATCCAATGCGCCTTGACGAGCTTGAGCTTGGATCTTCTCCCAATCTTGTTCCACGCCGTCTCGCAGATGGCTCACTGGCACAATGGCGATCAGCGTGTCTTGCCCGGCAGGTGCCATGGATGCGGCCCCAACATGGGGTAAGGCTTATCTACGCCCCAGAAGAAATTGATCGTCGAGCAAGAGAAGCGCTTGTGTTCCAACCGCTCGGCCATGCCGTCCTGGGGCAGCAATTCCTTGTAGACGTACGGCAGGTCGGCATTGGCAATCACAACGTCAGCTGTGAGGAAACGGCCATCTGCCAGCGCCACGCCGCGTGCAGCCGTCTCCGTGGTCTCGATCCGCTCGACCGTCGTTTCGAATTCGAATGTCACCCCTACCCTACACGCCAGCTCCATCAGCGCTTCGACGATGCGATACATACCGCCCTTTGGATACCAAACACCATGGGCAAGTTCCGTATATTGCATCATCGAAAACGTGGCCGGCGCCTCGAATGGGCTCAACCCCATGTACATATCCTGAAAAGTGAAAGCTGCCTTCAAGCGCGGGTCATCGAAATAAGCCGACATGTTGCGGTAATGCTGGACCAGGGGTTTCACCTGGAACAGCAAAGGCAGTTTATCGAGGGTGAAAAAATCGCTGGCTTTACGAAAATCGCGATTGAGCAGCTTTTGAATGGCCAAGTGATAATGGCGATCACCTTCTTCCAGATACCGCAGCAATCCTTGAAAGCTGCCGGGTTCGAAAGATTCCAATTGAGCGTGCAGGGATTCCAGGTCGGATGTGAGCGCCAATTGGTTGCCATCGTCGAAGACCAAATGGTATGTCGGGTCGACGCGCACCGGTTCCAGCATCTCTCGCATCGAGGCGCCCAGCGCCGCAAACTCGGCCTCGAGCACCAGGGGCATCACCAGCAGCGTCGGACCGGTATCAAATTGGTGCCCATCATGGCTGTAGCGGCCGCAGCGCCCACCGGGTTGGGGATTTTTTTCGAAGACGGTCACTTGCATTCCGCGTTGGGCAAGATGAATGGCAGCCGCAATGCCGCCGAGGCCGGCGCCTATGATGATCACAGAATGGGTTTTCATGATTGCTTTTCAGTCCTTCAACTTATCAGTAATGTGCAGTCTTTCAAGGTTGTGACTTTTCAAGCTGCTAAAGCTCACAACCTTGGTAAACGAATGAACATGAATGGGAGTTATCGATAGCGGTCTCTCAACAAATAGCCATCATGCTCGATCATATTCAAGATGGGAGTAAACCGGGCAATATACGAATAACCTGCAAGACGGCAGCGTAAATTCTCGACCTGCGCCAGATATTCCTTGCCAGCATCGAAATAGCCCCGCGCCAGCTCGACCCGGCTTTTCACATAAGAACGATAAGCATCGCTGGTGATGTTCAAAGGATCGACGCCGTGTTCGGCAAGGTATTCACTGGGGATGTTGAAATAGCCGGCCGCGTTATCTTCCACCGTATCCCGCAGCATGTGGGCAATGTGAGCTCCCGTGGCTGCCAGGTAGCGCGATTCGATTTGCGGTGCGCGGTTGTGATGCCCAATATAATAATGCAAGGCTTCCGTCACGGCGGTGGCCAGCCACCGCGAATAATTGTCCAATTCATGCTGCGAGATCAGCCGGCCCCTGCGTTCGGCGTCGAACGCCATGACGGCCATCATGTTGCGGATGTAGAGCTGCAATCCGCTCGCTGTGTCCGGGTCACTGCGGATCAAGTCCACCAGCATGTATTCTTCTTCACAAAGAAGATGGGGTGGTTCCCCACCTTCGATCCCGTAACACTGGTCGACGAGTGCCATCTCCCGCCTGACGAAGGCAAGTCGCTCGGACTTTTCCATCCCGCCCACATCGAGTTGATCATCCAGCCAGCGGAAATAGGCATAAGCGCGATAGGCATCCTGGGTCAGTCCATGATCCACGAGCAGCAAGATCGTGTAGTAGGTCTGCCGGCTGGATGCGTGCGTGATCGAAGCAGCCAGATTGGAATGAGATTCGAAATATTTTTCTTGAGTCAACATCTTATGATCCCGCCCGCGTGATTGGTTGCTATTATTGTATACGGATTCAAATGCCAAGCGTTGCACAAATCGAAGATCTTGCCCCAGTTTATCACATGCGGTTATCTTCAGGAGAAAATAAAATGAATCAGGTATTGATCACACGATCCGATTCGTCTAAGGAATCATCTTGCTCGACTTGTATCTTACAAGCATCGTCCACGGTGTATTGATTATCATTTTTCATGTGGTTGGAGTCATTGCACTTATCACCAATATAAGCGGGGCGTATATTTCTGAATCAAGCCTACTCTACCGAAAAAACTCCCGATCGCATGAAACGATCGGGAGTTTGCGTTTAAAATCGATCTTAACACCCTTCATTGTTACACGAAGGGTCAGCTTCGAACTTACGAATTATCGGGCGGAGAGGCGCAACCGGCGAGCGAAGAAAATGAGCGCAATAAATACCGCAGCCATTGCAAGCAGTCCAGGCAAACCGATCTCATCGGCAAAACCGGTGGTCGGCATGGCCGCTGGAGTACCCGTCAAAGCAGTCGGCGTTCCACCACCTCCCGCTGCCTCAGTCAACATGGCCGAAATGGTGGCGGTATGCGCCGCATCTAGCGCCGAGAGCGACTGCGTGGCCGCGGCAGTCGGCAATGCCAAGAGAGGAGTTGCGGTTGGAGTTAACGTGCCGGTGGGCACTTGCGTCGCACTGGGGGTCATCAGGTAGAAAGCTGTGGCCTGTTGCACGGTGGCTGCCAGGGCAGTGACAGTATTAGCAGCATAAATCTGATTTGCTTGTTGCTGCTGCTGTTGCTGCTGCTGAGGGATCACCATGGCCGCGATCACACCCATCACGATGACCGCAATGACAAAGATGGCTCCGATGATGCCCAACGCCACCAGAAAAGTGCGGTTCGAATTAGGTGGCTTGGGAGGTTTTCCCTCCGGTCCGGTATCCTCTTCAAGGAACTCGTTCAAATCATTATCGTCAGATGTAAAAGCCATAGCACTTCTCCTCCGTACAAATTGCTTTATTCGCCCATTGCGGGGTTATTCCAAAACTTCCATGTTGGCAAGCGGTATCAACGTCTGATACTGGCTTCCCACGCGCACCACTGCCGCCGAGACGTGCATGCCGTTGGGCATGACACTCATTCCCGGCCGCACTTGTTCGATGGTGCCAATCTTGCCGGCAAAGGGTGCCGTCGTGATCCGCACAGTCTGTTGTGCCTCAAAAACGTCCGAGTCACGTGGCTCGGTACCATTCGCCTGTTGCGGGATGACTATCTCAGGACGGTCACCTGTATAGGGATTCCAATTGGTGGCATCCAGCGATATATCGTGTTTTTCGTTGGATTCCAGCAGCTTGAACGTTACGCTGTTCATCGGTATCTTTCCAAAACCTTCCATGACGATCACCGGGAAAGGCAACGAATGGGCAAGTGGGATCAAATCTGCCGACATACTCGCCAGAATCAAGCCTTTAATGGGCGCCTCGGCAGTGGATTTCAATGCTTCTTCCTGTAAACAAACGCCTGCCAAAACCACAGCTCCCCGCATGCTCACATCCAACATCGCCCGTGTCAATTCCTCATCCGGCGATTTGGCCAATGCCAGCAGCATCCCAACCCCTGCCTGGTCATTCCCCCACACACCCTGCAGAAGCGTTCCATTGGCTTCCAACACCACGCCGCGTTCCGGCATCACACTGCTGATAATGCCCGGAAGGCCGGCCTTCAACTCGATTGTTCTTGGTTCCACTTCCATCAGCACCTGGCCGCCCGCCGTCGATAAGATGATCCCATCCGTCGGTGCACGCACCACCCGAGACATGACAGAACCTACTTTGGCGATAATATCGCCCTTCTGCACTTTTTCGCCGGGCTTGCGCTCGATATATTGCTCCACTTTAGACTGGCGCGTCACTCCCAGTGACTGGCCGATGTCCAATAGCAAATGCCGGCCCGGCAATATGCCAGTTGCCACCACATCGGTGGCGCTGACTTTTTGGCCTACATGCACCGTAACCTGTCCGTTCACCGGCAACAGGCGTGTTCGGCGGATGCAAGTCAAAGAAAGAAGGTGCGTAACAGGTGCAATCGTTGACATAGTCGTAGTATTAGGTGCAAGGTTTATGCCAGCTTCAAAGCTTCTGCCCACCTGGTATGCAATTCCCGCCGGTGAGCATCATCCCGGGGCAATTGCAGCGGCCTGCCGCGTGCATCGATCACGGCCCCGCAGATGCCCCCATAAATATCGAACCCTTTTTCCCAATTGCGCGGGTCGAGCGTCAACCGCCGCAGCGGCTCGAAATAGACTTTGGCTTTTTGACCGGGCTGCAACGGCAGCATGACCAAGCTGCCTTGCTTGACCGTGTAGCTGTTCTCATTCCCCTCCCCCAACTCCAACCGCATGTTGAGGATGGGTGTCCCAAATTTTTCACTGCTGATGGGACTGATCACCGTGGCCAGGTTGAAATATGCACTGGATTCGACTACTTGCACCGGCAGCAAAGAATTGAACTGCGCAATGGCACCCAGGCTGGTGGTCAACCCGTGCGGATCAAGCAGCAAGGATGTGATACCCAAAGGCTGGATGCCATCCAGCAGCATCAGCAGCGTTTGCGCCGAGGTTGGAGCATGGGTCAACGTGGAACCGGCCACAAAGATCGGCTCGAAATACCATCCACTGTTGAGCCCTTGCTGAATGAGGGCAATGATGCTGGTGTACAACATTTGGCGTGCTGCCGATTGCTCGATGGCCAGTGCCTCATCCGTCATTGGGATACTGGCCGGGTACAGACTTTTTTGCCAGAGATAATCCCGGACCACATCGGCCGGAACGTCGATCGGCAACCATTGCAAAATATCGGCCAGTGGCACCTGACGCATGAAATTTTTTAGTCCACGCCCCATGCCGACCGGCAACGTGCTGAGAGATAACCTGCCGTCGAAAGCCATCGCCACCGTCGTCCAGGAAGCGCCCATGTCAATTCCCAGCACACCCTTGGTAGGGTCATAGACGCGGCTGAAAAAACGGATCAGGCTGCCAAATGCGCTCGACCCAGGTTGGGGTGGGATCGGAGACTTTCCTCCCAACCCCTCCAACCCATTCAATTTTTGGAGGCGCATCTGGCTAACTGTGTTTGCCAGAGACTCTGCTCCGCTGAAGATGTCCTCGCGGTCGATGTGCGGGCGGATATTCGGTGCAACGTAAACTGAGGTTAACCGTTCGAGTGATTCTTTGACCTTTTGTGCGAGCGCTGGGTTGCCGGCATAAAAGACCACCGGTTGCTTGCCTTTGGGCAACACCTTGCAAGCCAAAGCGATCAGGTCCACCATCTTGAGTACCGAATGGTCGGCGCCATTATTCGTCCCTCCGGCCAGGATCACCAAGTCGGGCTCTGCCCGCAAGATGGCATCGAGTTGAACTTCCGGCCGCCGGTTATCCGTCAGGCCGATGAATTCCACCACCTGACCGTAAGTGGTCGAAGCCATGCGATTAGCCGATTCCAACGAAACATCAGGCAGCAAGCCAAGGGTCACAATCTGCAAAGCAGGGCCGGCCGAAAACGTCACCACCATGCGGTCAACGCCTGACCCGTCATTCTTGCTGGGGAGGATGAGCTCGGATTCGATATTGAGCAGGACGCGGTCCGTGTTCTGCTGCAAAGCTAAAAGTGCCCGGTGGACGCCCTCATTTAGATTGTTGAAAGGGGCATCAACCGTGCTCGGCGCCACGGCCGAGGCAACGAAATGATATGTCCCTTCGGCTTCGTCGAACAACAAAACACGCGTGTTCACCGAACCGATTTCGATCGCTAAAATGGATTCCGCTTCAATGACTGAGTTAGCCATAAGTATTATCTAGTGTAAGAAATGGGTTACCGTGCTTACCAAAAAACTCAAACGCTCGATCAATGCCGCCAGCGCCGATGCAAAAACACCAGCAAAAATGGCGCCCAAGGTAATGGCAATGAAAACTTGTCCCACCCGTCCAAGGAAGCTCAACAATTTCGAGCGCTCGACCGGACGACCGGTTTTGACGGGCATCCCAAAATGAAAATATGCCAGGGTAGTGACCGTTCCGATCAAGACAATGCCCCCGCTGAACAATGCCAGTGCCGGATCACTGCCGGCGGGTAAGGATTTGACGGCGAAAAGACCGATGGTAGCTGCCACCTGTGGCCACAGCGTACCGAACAAAGCGCCATAGATCACGATAGCCGCCGCAGCTCCCACCAGATAAGCCATGGGTAAGCTGCCCAGCCAAGCATAACGCGGCGAAAGCTTGGTCAGCAGCATGGCGCTCAAGACCAGTGATAATAATGCAATACCGCTCTGCTCTAGATCACGATTGAAAATAGGCAAGATCATCCTGGGCACGATGACATCCTGGACAATGATGACCGCCACGTAGCCGGCTGCCACTCCCACAAACAGATACGTGGCAATGCGGAACAACGGGTTATCCCCGAAAATGTAACTCAGGACCAACACCGTCAGAAAAAAGCTTACCAGCATCCATATCAAATCGGCCGAAGGCATCGTGATCAAGCCCCTTTTTCCGTTTTCCGATTTTTGAACAAAGAAGTCAATAATTGCAACACCCCACCGACCAGGATGAGGGCAGCCATCACGATCAACCCGGTCTGATAAGCACCCAAGAAAGCCATTGCATTACCACTGCGCTGGGTCAACTGCTCATATACTGCAGCATCCTCCAGTCCTGCCACCATACCGCTCACCTGACCTGCAGCCACATAGGGTTGCACCAACGGGGCTGCTTGTGCGCTGACAACCATGAACAGCGGTTTCCCGTTGAGTGTAGGCTGCACTTGTTCGATCCAGGCGCGCGCTGTCTCTGGGCTGTCGGTCAACACCACGACTGCCGCAAATTGGTCGATCTGTCCTGCACTCTGCAAATTAACATGTAACCAAGCCTTTGTCATTTGCCAGGTGTTGGGAACCGTTTCGGCAGGATCGTGCGCAAAACTCTGCAAACCGGTCGTACCACCGGGCAGATACCCCAGGTTGACGACATTTTGCGCGACATTATACGAGCTCACTTCTGTATTGGCAGAACGAACCAAGTCATCTCCCAAGGCCTGCCCATTCACCGAGGTCGAGAGAAGCACAAGGTAATCACTCTGTGCCATCATTTGCTCTACTACCGGCAATGCGACCTGTTTAACCTCGCCGGAAAGTCCTGCCTCGTAGTCCACAGCCACCAAAACCGCCGAATCCGGCGGAAGTTGAGCGATGGCATCGTGGACCGCGACCACTGGAGCAGGAGCAAGGCTGCTAAGCGGGAGCAATTTGAATCCGAAAAACAGTGAGTAAACCAAAATACCGATCAACACCAGGCCGGTGACCATACGGTACAGGCGTTGAGCAATCGCTTTCGATCTCGACGTCTCCTCTTCAGCGGCCGGCGTTTCCTTGACCATTTGTTCCAGCAAGGTCGCTTGCATTTTTTGGCGTTCGGAGACATGCAATTTGGTCGAATAGAGAGGCGGGCGAGGATAATTAAGCGGTGCCGTGTCACCCGGAAGAACGCCGGCAAACCCGGCTAATGGACCTTTGTTCTCGATCCGGCTGTCCACATCCGAAGAGAAGCGATTGAGGTTGAGCGCGTCCAGCGGACGCAATGCCTGCACCCAACCGGGCAGGTTGGCCATGGCCAACTTCGCTTCATTGCTCCCTCCTTCGCCTTCTTCGGCCTGCCAGTGGGTGGAAAGCCAATCAGGCAGTTCCCCACCCAGAGAAAATGGTTTCGACTTCTCCATTTCAGGCATTCCGGGAGCAGGAGCAGTCTCTTCATTTTCTTCGATAAATGCCGCGGCAGCCGGTGCTTCTGGGGGTGGCGGTGTACCGGTGTCGGGTTTCAGTTCCTCTAACCAATCGGGCAACACCCCTTCGACCGGTGTTTCGTTGAATTCTGCTTCGTAAGCAGTGGTTGGAGGTTCAGCCGGCAAAGGCTCTTCGCTTTCCTCCGGTTCAAATTGAAACGCAGGTATGGTAGCCGCGGGTTGGGCAGAAGGTTGCGGAGGAGTCGCTTCCGCCGTTGGCATCGATTCCAACTCCCTCAACCAGGCCGGGGTCTGCTCCAATAGTTCAGAAGAAAACGGCGTTTCCTTGATTTGCGTAGAAGGCGGTTCCTTCACCTCGGCTGGCGGTTCGATCGACTTGATCTCTTCTACCGGCGCTGCAGCCGGGGCTGATTCCTCTACCGTCTCTGGAGTTCTGCCTTCGGTTTCTTCAGCCGGAGTTGGCGATTGAGCAGCTTCTTCTTCTGCCCTTCGTTGGGCAGCCAGCACTTCCCTGACCGGCATGGTATCTGCCGGCGTGGATTCGAAGAAAGCCGATACTTCTGCCTCTTCTTTTTCTTGAGCAGCTTCCGACAAGCCCTCAGCCGCCGTCAACTCTTCCTCAGATGGCCTCGCCAGGTCTTTCAGCCAATCCGGTAAAACGCCATCGGCGATGGCAGGCTCACCCCCTAACGGCGATTCCGGCCCGGTTTCCTGGCCGGAATCGGGTGTGCTAGTTGTTATAGGAGATTCCTCACCGCCAACCAATTCGCTTTTTTTCGGTGGTGCAATTGTCTCAGCAGAAGGTGCCATGCTGCTTTCCGGTGGCGTTTCCACAGGCCTGTTCGATGGCGGGATTTCAGGCATAGGCAGGGGCTCGACTGGTTCAACTGCAGACGGTTGGATGACTGCCTGCAGCCGATTATCCTCTTCCTCGGCCGTTGGCTCTGTGGGAGCAGCAGCAAACGGGGTTGCTTCGCCCGTTGGCTCGGGTGAGAGTTCAACTTCCGGAGCTGCCGGTTCATTTTCCAGCGGTTGCCGTATTTCGTTGAGCCAATCGGGTACCGCAGCATGTCCTGCCACCTCAGGTGCTGGTACCGAAGGTGCAGACGTTTCCGAAGGTTCTTCCATCGAAGGCGCAGCAGTAACTTCTGGCTGTTCCGCTTCAGCAAATTGCTGCTTGAGCGCGCCCAACCAATCAGGGGTGGCTGGGGCAGTTGCCGATGATTCCTCGGCAGGCAGTGGCGCCGTTCCCTGCGGTGGATGGATAACGGAAGCAGTGGGTGATGTTGGCGTTTCTTCCGACGCCGATCTGGCTGTTTCTTCCGGTTTTTCTGAAATAGATTCGGCTGGCTTTTCAAATTCACTCGACCGGGCAGGTTCTGCCGCAGCCGGCGTTGCGGAAGAAGTTTCTTCTTCAGATTTTGCGGGCTCGTTCAGCCAATCCAGGGTGGGAGATTCGACCGCCGCTGCCTCGTTTTCGGCAGGCGGCACAACCCGATTCAACCAATCTGGCGTACCGGGAGTCTCCGGAGCAGGTGCAACCGCCTGGCCTTCTGGTTGACCGGGTTCGACCGGAGCAGAGGCCGCTGACGGCGTTTCTCCAAATTGAGCAATCTTTCTCAACCAGTCAGGCAGGTCTGTTCCCCCAACTTTTCCTTCTTCCGCAGGCGTAACTGGTTCAGAGAATGGTTTCTCAGGAACACTTTCAGGTGGTACTGCAGGCGATTCTGCCTGACTCAAAGACAAATCGTCTTCTAGTTTAATGGTTTCCTTGGGCTTCCACTCCGCTAAATGTTTAAGAAACTCATCCGACTCTTCATCTGTGGGAGGCTTGGCCTTGGTCGATGCTTCAGGGATATCAGTGGGCGTGTAAATGGCTGCTGTCCCGGCCCAGATTGCATCCTGGTCGGCTTCATCCGGGGCAGATTCCTTCTCATTCCGCAATTCCTTCAACCAATCTGGAGCTGTCGCACTGCTGCCAGTCTCACCGGCGTCGGATTCATCCTTGGGCAGCACGCTCTGGGTCAGGTTATTGGTTTCCTGCTCCATCTGGCTCTTTGCCCTGATGCGCGTCAACCAATCCGGAACCTCTTCCGTTCCAGCTTTGGATTTCTTCCCGCCTGAAGCCTCTTGCGGTTCTTGTCCACCTTCTTCTGAAGGTGGGGGCGCCGGGGGGGTCTTCAAGGGTGATTTACAGGACCAACAAAACGTTGAGTCCTCTGCATTGATCATCCCGCAAACTGGACAGATATTCTCTGGCATATCTTATCCGCTATAAGGGCGGTCAGCTCCGAGCAAGATGCGGATACCGGCAGTCAACCCACCCAAGGCAATCCCCAACAGGATGCCACGCCCACCTGCCACCGGCAATTGCTCCACCACCGCTAACACATCCTTGAAGACAGGTATGTTATTACCGATGGACAAAAACCCGCTGCTGATCACCAAAAATACGATGGTACTGAGAATAAAAAAGAACCCCATGATGCCTTTGCGTTGCTGGAAGAGGCGCACGCTGGCGTAAGCCAGGCTGACTGCCAGGACGCCCATCAAGCTGGCCTCGACCGGCACTTGAATGCTGGTTACCACATGCTGGAACTGTGTGTTGGCGGGCGCCAGGATCAAACCTGCGATGAAGGTCACCAGAAAGCCCAACAACAGGAAAAAGCTGTATATGTCGCGCTCTTTGGCACTGAGCATCTTCCGTCCGTGCACCACGAGCAGGTTATAGATCGCAATCAGGCCAGCCACCCCCGAAAGGATGATCGCCGGTGCAAGCAAGATAGTGCGAATGTCCTGCATCCACGAGAAGGGCAGGATCAATGCGATCAAGATGATCAGCCCGGTGGCAATTGCAATGGCCGTGGAAAGTGGCGATCTCATATCAACCCCATAAATTTCAGGATGGCACCGCCGATCAATACGGCAATGATCACCCAACGTAGAACGTCTTGAGTGCGCAGGCTGGCTGTGTGAGCAGTTCCGGCTTGTAAATAAGCCGGCAGCGCATACAACTCTTCGCCGATCATCGTATCCTGAGCCATTCCGAACATGACCGCCTGGGCCGGCAGCGAATCACTGGCCAGAATCGGGATTATAGTGCTCACCGGTATTACTCATCCGGTAAGCCGCTTTTAGGGCATCCTGACTGAGAAGGGAAAGTGCGCCATCTCCGCTGGTGGCTATCAGCGGGCGGTCGCTGACCAGGCTGAACAAAGCAATGCGCTCCAACGCTGTCAAACCGACCAGCGAAGAAGCGCTGTTATAGCTGAGTAATAAGGATTTGCCCAGTCCAATGTGGATGCGAGTGCCGTCTTCGACCGATTGCCCCACGGCGCGCTGCAACCGCTGGATCGCGGCGATAGGACGGAATACCGGCTGTTTACGGCGAAAACCGGGGAGCGCAAACAGGGTGATCAATCCACCTGTTGCCAGGATGATTATGGCTGCAATCCCAGCATTGATTAGGTCCAACGTCCATCCTCCTGACGCAGAAACGAAGCAAACGAACTGCTTTCTTGTGGATCTTCCAATAAATGTTCCAGCGCTTGCCATTCCTGGTTGTTACGAGAAATAAAAAATGGACTGCCCGCGACGATCACCTGTGCCAGCAACACTTTTAGCGGTCCGGCGGCATCCAACAAGAGCGCAGCAAATTGGTCAATACCCCATCGTTGCAGTTTTCGTGCCCACAATGACCAAAATGCGCGCTCGCCTTCCATAATATTAGTATAGCACAGATTTTTTATGGCTTGATTCCCTTGCCCATCTGCCACAGATAGGGGCTAGAGATGTTTTTGTGCCACCCCTGGGGGCATCAAACCTGCCGCCACAATCTTGTACCACCCTTGGCCCGTCGATACATTTCAATCGCCTTCCGCATTGAATCAACACTGCTCCAAAAGGAGCTGATCTGGGAGCCATAGGCCGCAATTCCCGCTTGCCAGGCGCTCAGCCCAGCTTTCGACACGTGAGCATGATAAACCTTCAGATCACCGGGCAGCCAATCGGCCGGGTCGAGAGCCTGCCGTTCGACGTAAGGGTAATCCGCATAATACCAAACAGGTTTGTGGATCGCCTCGGCGACAGCACGCGTCAGGCGATGATCCACGTGCCCGCCAATGCCCATCGGGCTGACCACGCGAGCATAAGGTGGCAGAATCTGCCGAATGTGGTGGCCCAGTCTGGCCGCCAATGACTGTTCCGTCTCAGACAGCGGCTGGAACAGATCCGTTTCGCCATGGACAATGAACTCGCCCTCCGGTGTCCTGCGGTAAATGCAATCCGGGATATCCAGATGGCGGTAGATGGCACCCACTTGTTGGCACGCTTCACGGTCTTCGGCGGCCCGCAATCTCACTGTCTCTGCGCTGGTTCCCCAGCGCAAATGCAGCTCCTGTGCAAATGGGCTGAGCGGTCCCGGCGGGATTTCCCCAGCGCATAGGGTCCAAATCTCGACCGTCTGACCTCGCCACACCTGTTCGTAGATCAACCCACCGCAGGAAAGGATGGCATCATCAAAATGAGGCGATAGATACACCCAATGCATAGACACGTTTTACCACGAAACGCCCCGAACGACAAAGTGGGTGCGGCCCCCGATATCTGGCATCTTAAAAACAGTGATAAAATGAACAAGGATTTCGTTCTCGAGGATCCACATGGGATTATTTGATTTTCTAAAAACCCCACCCTGCCCAGCCTATGCCAAGGACGAAGTAAACCGCCTGATGGATGAGCTTCTCCGCATCGGTAAGCAAGACGATTTCCTCTCCGAGCATCCGGGGGGCAATTTCAACATGCAATGCCGCCACATCCGTGCCCGCGAGATCGGCAAGCGCCTGTCCGAGTTGGGAGGCGTCCAATTGATGGGGTGGGCTTACGATATCGTCCGCAGCAAGAACAAAAAGAACAAGGTCCTGGCCGACCATCTGGAATATTGCTGGGTGGATGTGGGTGATTGGAAAGTCTAAGAAACGAGCGCCGTGTGGCGCTCGTTGTTTTTTAAAGCCCGGTTTCCAATCGCTCCATTACATAACGGCCAATATGCACCACCCAACGCGCCGCTTCAGGGATAAACAGCATGGCTGCGCGTTGATCCACGTGTGCGCCGCCATCCTGGTCACACACCTGGCGGATCAACGTACGAATGGTCACCGGTGAAGTCGCTTTAATCGGTAAAGGTTGTGCGAGCCATTCTTCCAACGTCATTGGCGGCAGATCGTGATCGAATTCGCCGATCGAATTAAGGGGATGGAATTTGAGCTCGGGCAACACCTGGGGCACTAGAGAGATATCGACGGTTTGGTTGTGGCGGCGCGTGGAATCACACAACAACAAGCGCAATTGCAGGGCGATCACCCGGTAGAACTCGGGATAGCCCTTCTCGATCTCGGACAAGCTGCGGGCGATCAAGTTCAATGACCCCCGCGCATAGTCGGCCAAATCGACGCGTTTCATTTTTCCTTAACGGTATCCGCCAAAGCTGCCGGGTGATGCTTACGCCAAAGATCCCACAGGCCCCCACCCACCAACACAGCCAGACTGAGAATCACAATGACCAGCACCATGGTCCCGAACGGTACGTCAAGCCCGACCCCTTTATAACGGTGCAAGTACCAATTCGTAAAGACGGCCAGGAAGATGCCTTCCACTATCAGCCACCGGCTCAGCCAGGCATCCTTGTGTGTCAATGCCCAGTCAAGTCCCCAGCCGGCCAGCGTTGCCAGCCAGGGTAGGAAAATGGAGCGGTAGCGTGGGTTATCCCACATGTCGCCGCCGGCACGCATGGAAGAGATCACCACCCAGATCACACAAAAGCACGCCATCCAAATCAACATCCGGCGTTCCTGCTCGTCCTTCGTCTTCCAAATGGTGAAAAGCGCATACAGGAACAAAGGCGCCAGCAGATACCATCCCAGCGAGCGCAGGATGGTGACAGTCGATGCAATAGGGTTGGCAATGTCGACCAGGGCGGCCGGCAAGACCGGCTGGGCCAAACCATACACCGTTAAAAACG
>JBEKEX010000071.1:0-11069 GCA_050013615.1 Anaerolineaceae bacterium | reverse complement strand
CCATTAATTTCCGGCAGCCATCGCAAGACGGTCAACGGGTTTGTGGAACGTGCCAAGGCAGACGGGGCCAAGGTGCTGGTCGGCGGCGGTGTGCCCAAGGATTTTCCGCAGGGTTATTATTACGAACCGACGCTGATTGCCGGGGCTGACCAGAAATCTGAGATCATTCAGAGCGAGGTTTTCGGCCCTGTGGTGACCATCAATTCCTTTAAAGATGAAGCCGATGGCATCCGCCTGGCCAATGACGTGGTCTTCGGCCTGGCTGCTTCGGTGTTCACCAAAGACGTCGGGCGTGCCATGCGTGTCTCAGCACAACTGGAATTTGGCACAGTTTGGATCAACGACCACATGCCGCTGACCTCCGAGACGCCGCACGGCGGTTTCAAACAGTCCGGGTTTGGCAAGGATTTGTCGTCCGAAGCCGTGGAAGGCTACCAGGTCACCAAGCATGTGATGATCTCACAGGAATAGATACATAGCGGTAAGTCATGTTTGATTTAATGAAAGAGCCAGCCCCATTCGCATGGAACTGGCTCTTTTCATTTGCAAATTCTGGAAGCCAGGAGCTCTAGTGCAAAATCTTGCTCAAGAACTCCTTCGTACGTGCTTCGCGTGGATGGTCATAGATTTCTTCCGGTGTGTTCTCTTCGATGATACGGCCATCGTCGACAAAGATGATACGGTCGGCGGCGGCACGCGCAAAGCCCATCTCATGGGATACTACGACCATGGTCATCTCGAGACCCAGCGCCAACTCCTTCATCACATCCAGTACTTCGCCGATCATCTCAGGATCGAGAGCAGAGGTGGGTTCGTCGAAGAGCATCAAGCTGGGCTTCATGGCCAGGGCACGGGCAATGGCAATGCGCTGCTGCTGACCGCCTGAAAGTTGGCTGGGATAGCTATCACATTTATCGGTCAGGCCCACCCGTTGCAGCAGACGGACGGCATCTGCTCTGGCGGTTTCGCGTGGCACCTTGAGCACGTTGAGAGGTGCTTCCATGATGTTCTCCAGCGCTGTCAAGTGGGGAAACAGGTTGAAACGCTGGAATACCATACCGATGCCGGCACGCTGCCGGGAAATATTTTTCTCGGACTCTTCATACAAGCGGCCATTCTTTTCGTAATACCCGATCATACGGCCGTTGATGTAGATGTGACCGCTGTTGATATTTTCAAGGTGGTTGATGGATCGGAGCATAGTACTTTTACCCGAACCGGAAGGCCCGATGATCACCAACGTTTCATTCTTTTTGACTTCGAGGTTGATGTCATTCAATACGTGAAGAGAACCGAAAAATTTATTGACATGATCGAACTTGACAACCACGTTGGTATCAATGACAGGCACAGGGGGTGCAATAAGTGTAGCCATCAATGCACTCCTTTGAATTGGAACAAACGCCGGAAGAATCCGGGATTGCTTTCGATGATCTTTCGTTCGCCGAGGTTGGATTCGATCCTGCTTTGGATGAAGGACCAAACGGTTGTCATTGCGAGGTAATAGATCGAAGCGTCCAGATAGAGTTCGAAAGGTTTGAACAGCAAGGCGTTGACCTGTTCGAACCCATAGAAGAGTTCCCCAGCCGAGATGATCGTCATCAGGGTGGTCGTCTTCATCATATTATTGAATTCGTTGCCCAGGGGTGGGATGATGACTTTAGCAGCTTGTGGCAGGACGATCCGGCGCATGGCCAGCCCAAAGGTCATGCCAAGCGATTTGGCTGCTTCCATTTGACCAGTGTCGATGGCTTCGATTCCGGCGCGTATGATCTCGGCCATGTAAGCGCCTTCATTAATGCCAAGTGCCAGAACACCGGCCTGGATGGCCCCGGTGATGGTGACGACGCCGATGTGCCAATCAGGGAAGTCAAAGATGTGGGTGACTCCCAAGCCATAATACAAGAGCGCCATCTGGACCAAAAGGGGAGTTCCCCGAAAAAACCAGACATACGCTTGTTGCAGCCAGCGCAGCGGGGCAAATTTCGACATCTTGGCCAGTGCGGCAAACAACCCCAAGATGACGCCCATCGCCTGAGCGATGATGCTGACAACGATCGTGACGATCAAACCGTTGCGGATGAGCGGGTTTTGGAATGCCGTTACGGGCCACAGGTATTTCCAGAATAAGACCCAATCAAAATGATACATAGTTCCTTATTTTTCCTCGTTTGCTAGCGGTTGCGCAATTTATCTGATTCCATTCTCCTCGTTCTTGATGGGGAGCAAGATTAAAAACCGGGTATTCCAATAGTATGGAGTCCCTTTCAAACCGTACGACCTTTGGGGATGTCCTCAATGAGGACATCCCCTTCAAAGTTATCCAAATTTATGGAAGTGTCACAGCGCCTGTGGAGAGGTTCCAGTTGGAGAGAATCTTTTGGTACGTTCCATCTGCCATCATGCTCTGCAAGGCAGCCTTTACGGCTGCACCAACGGCAGAAAGAGGTGCGGTAGTGCAATCGGAGGCTGTACCGCAGGGCACACCGATCCCTTCCTGAACGGGTTCAAGCACTTCGCCGCCCGCGGCCAGTTCGAATTGGTCGGGATGCTGGACGGTGTAGTAAGCAGCCACCGGGGAGTCGGCTGAATAGATCACTACTTTGCCTGCCTGCAGTTGTTGGAGGGCATCCGTATCCTTGGCGGTCACTACAACGTTGATCGCCGGTTTGCCGGCTGCCGTGCACGCCTGGGTCAGGCCTTTGCCGGCGTAGTCGCCGGTCCCTTGCAGATAATCGGCTTCAGTGGTGCCGCTTTCTGCTGCGGCAGACTTCCCGCACAGATCCATTGTGGACTTGATGTTATCGGGGTTCCCCTTCAAGGTCACGAAGGATTGTCCGGCCTGGAAGTAGGGGATCAGGCTGACCTGCTTCTGGCGATCGGCGGTGACATTCATGGCCGAAATGATGATATCGCATTTGCCACCTGTCACTGCCAGGATGATCGAATCGAATACGGTATTGACGTATTGGGATTTCAAACCCAGGCGGTTGCCGATCTCATTGCCGATATCGACATCCATGCCTTGTGGATTCCCATTCTCATCGAAAAACTCTTGTGGAGGATAGGGGATATCACTGCAAATCGTCAAGTGACCATTTACCACCACCTGGTCCGCGGGAATGGTGGCAACCGGGGTGGGTGCTACTGTGGCTGCAGCAGCTGCAGCCTCGGTTGGTGCGCTCGTCGGCGCTACAACAGCCGCAGTGGGCGCCACTGTGGGAGATGCCGAGCAGGCAGCTACCACAAAACATAAAACAAACAAACCGATCCAACGTAATACTTTCATCTTCTCTTCTCCTCTTTAATAAAAAATGATGTGTCGTCTGAATTAAACGACAAAGAGAAATACCTAACTCATGCTGCGTCAGGAATTTCCCTTTGTAGATTAAGTAGAAAGAGGCGAACTAGGCTTCTGTATCTTTTGCGCTTTTTCACGTCAGACAACCAGTAAAATATTTGTTACATTATAGGGCGATTACCAGAAAAATCAATAGGCAATATCCTAAAATGGGGGTCAAATACAATATTTTAAGGTTTCCGTGGATATGCTGCACGGTAGTGCACCTATGTGTCGCGGAGGTGCAAACAAAAAAGCCGTTAAATGGCTCTTTTTTGTCAAATTGAACTCGGATTGGCTCTTGCATTTTACGAACAGGATGGTAAAATGGATTTGATAAACGTTTGGGTGCCCCCCTCACCCGAGCGTTTATCATTTAAAAGTTGTTATTCTAACCCCTCGTCTTCCTGGTTGTCATCCTCGTCTTCTTCCTCGTCCTCAGGCTTTAACCTGATCCACAAGAAAAGCACTTGCCCTTCATTGGTCTCGACCGACCGGACGGCCATGATAGGGGCTTGTTCATCTAGACCAAGGTCGTTCCGGTAATGCAGGAACATGGTATTCTGTTGGCTCCAGGTGCGATGGCAACGCTCAACCAACTCCGCGCCGTTGAAGGTGCGCAGGTGTGTTAGGGCGAGGTCGTATAAGAAGGGGGCTTCATTCAACCCAAGTGCCCATCCATCGTCGACGGTTTCGAAAGTGGGCGGTGGGCCTTCAATAATGGTAATCTCGTTTTCCATTCTGTGCCTCAGTGGGCGAATCATACCATAAAAAATATTCTAACAAAAAATCTATCTTTTGTTTGTACAATTCCAACACTCCAAATGTAAGATGGGGAACATAGAAAGATAAAAACTATCTCACCAGAACATTGGAGGTTGAAATGACTTACTATTATGGTTTACCTTTGGGTCGAGTGATGCGGCAGCGCATGATGGAACACATGATGGAGCATGAGTGGCCAGAACGGGATTATTCATTCCCGGTGGACGTGAAGGCTGAAACGGAAGGCTACGATGTGACCGCCCTGTTGCCCGGCTTATCGGCAGACGAAGTCGATATTCAGATCGACAATGATACCGTCATCATTCAAGGCGAGTTCAAAGCGACGCGGGACGAGAAGGCTGATTACATCTTCTCTGAGCTTCCCGAGGGCAAGTTCTACCGTTCGATTAGCTTGCCGGTGACATTAGATGCTTCAAAATCGACCGCAGTCATGAAGGATGGCGTGCTGACTCTGCACATCCCGAAGGCAGAAGAAGCCAAGCCGAAGACTGTCAAAGTCGTTGCCAAATAATTCTCCTCCTCCGAATTGGTTTGCATCTAGCGGCGGTCCTCCGCCGCTAGAATGCTTTAATATTCCTGGTATTCTAAAATTGTTCGAACAGGCGCCTCTCTGTGCAGGCACCTCTGTGCAGGCATTTAATGACCGAATGGAAAGCGTGTACAATAGATTCCATGGATGCAGACACACTCAAAACGTACCTGGCGGGACTGCCCCTCCCTGAGCTACGTTATTTCGACGAGATAACCTCGACCAATGATGAAGCCCTGGCGTGGGCCGAGCAAGGCGCAACAGATGGGTGCTTGGTGGTGGCTGACCGGCAGTCTGCCGGACGCGGGCGCATGGGGCGCAGTTGGATCACCCAACCCGGCGCGGCGCTGGCTTTCAGCCTGGTGTTCAAACCATCGCCGCAGGAAATGACCCATCTCCAGCTTTTCTCTCCTTTGGGAGCATTGGGTGTTGCCGCGGCATTGGAAAAACACTACGGCTTGCGGCCGCAGGTCAAGTGGCCCAACGATGTGCTGCTGGAGCAGAAAAAGGTCTGCGGCGTCCTGGCGGAGGCGTCGTGGTCGGGGGAAAACCTGGCGGGGGTGGTGCTCGGGATTGGTATCAATGTTGCACCTACTTCCGTACCGCCAGCCAGCCAGCTCATCTTCCCGGCGACCTGCCTGGAACAAAAACTGGGGCATGCTGTGAACCGCTTCGACGTGCTAAAATATATATTGGCTGCCCTGTTCGATTGGCGGCAGCAAATGATCAGTGGGTCTTTCATCCAGGCCTGGCAGGAGAGACTGGCCTTCAAAGGTGAGCGAGTGCGCATTGAGCAGCAGGGCATCTCGGAGATCGAAGGCACCCTCACTGGTGTTCTGCCGGATGGACGACTGGCTTTGCAAGGACTTTCGGGTGAAAATTTGAGTGTTCAGATCGGAGATGTGCATCTCCGTTTAGCCGATTGACAACCATCATTTGTTCGGGGAGGACGCTCATGTTAGATGACTTGAGAAATACCGCAAATAAGGCACCGGATGCAGAGACGCCGATGGTGCAAAGCTCGGTCGAAGAGATGCCGATGGAGGAAGAGCGGCATTTCCTGGGGATGACTGCGCCTCAACGATTTATCATTGTGCTCATGCTGTTGCTGATGGTCTGCGCAGTGGGTGTCTTTTTCTTGTTGATCACGGGGAGCATCAGCCTGCCGGTCTTTTAGCTTGTCCTGGCACCATTTTTGAATTTTCCTGTGTGATAAAAGGTTCGGGGTCCGGTAGTGTTATTGCCGGGCCCCGATCGTGTTCCTAGGCGTTATTCTCAACAGGCGTTGGTTCTTTGGGGGGTTCTGCAGCAGCGATGCGTGCCATTGAAGCAACGAAGTCACCTTCAGCCAGACCCATCAAATGCAGGCCGCGCGTCGCACGGCTGCTGATCGAGATGTCCTTGGCTTTCAACCGGAGCACCACACCGTTGGACGAGATGAAGGTCACCTCGTCGGTGTCCAAAACCACCCGCGCGGCGGCAATTTTGCCGGTCTTGGCCAGGTTCTTCTGATCGATGGTCGCCACGCCGGAGGTCGCACGACCTTTGGCAGTGTAAGCCTTGACCTGGGTGCGTTTGCCAAAGCCATGTTCCGTCATCACCAGCAAACAGCCATCCGGTGTAATGACATCCATCGACGCCAAATGGTCGCCGGATGCCAGCCTGATGCCTGCTACGCCTCCGGCTGGCCGGCCGGTTGGGCGGATCTTGCTTTCTGAAAATCGGAGTGCCTGTCCATCGGCGCTGACCAGGATGATCTCATCCTTGCCACTGGTTAGCCGCACCCAACCCAGCTCATCTTTGTCGTCCAGGCTGACGGCAATCAAACCGGAAGGGCGCACGCTGGAAAATTCGGAGAGCGCCACGCGCTTGACCTTGCCTTGCACGGTGGCCATGGTGCAGAATTCCGCATGCTGGAAATCCGGCACGGCTACTGCTGCGGTGATCCGTTCACCCGCTTCCAATGACAGAACGTTGACGATGGGGATGCCCCGGTCCGTGCGGTTGGCATCCGGGATCTGGTAAGCCTTTTCCGAATACACTTTGCCGCGGTCGGAGAAAAAGAGGATTGTATGAAGGGTATGCGCCGGAAGCAGCAGGATGACCTCATCCTCTTCACGGACGGTCTGCCCCGATACGCCCCGGCCGCCGCGTCCCTGGGTATGATACAAGTTGGCGGCCACACGCTTGATGTAACCCTTCTGAGTGAAAGTGATTAAAACTGACTCGTCGGGGATCAAGTCCTCTTCTTTCAAGTTTTCTTGTTCCAAGGGTTGGATGTGCGTACGGCGTTCGTCGCTGTACTTTTCGCTCATCTCGTTCAGGTCGGCTTTGATGATCTCCAGTATCTTGGCGGGGTGCTCCAGCAAATCATTCAAAAAGGCGATGCGCTCCAATAACTCTTTATGCTCATCCTCGATCTTTTGGCGTTCCAAGGCAGCCAGCCGGCGTAATTGCATGTCGAGGATGGCCTGCGCCTGTACCTCGCTCAGATTGAATTTTTTGATCAACTGTTCTTTGGCAGTGTCCACATCTTTCGACTGCCGGATGGTCTGGATGACCGCGTCCAGGTTGGCCAATGCGATCAGCAAGCCGTCCAGAATGTGAGCGCGCTGCAGGGCCTTATCCAAATCGAAGCGCGTACGGCGGGTGATGACATTCTGGCGGTGCTCGATATAGACCTGCAGCGCACGTTTGAGCGACAGGTGGCGTGGCTCGTTATCCACCAGCGCCAGCAGGTTTATGCCGAAAGACGATTGCAGCGGTGTATATTTATAGAGCTGATTGAGGATCTGGCGCGGAGCCGCACCACGCTTGAGCTCGATGACGATACTCATGCCGCGCCGGTCCGATTCATCGCGCAGGTCGGAGATGGCATCGATGCGCCCTTGACGTACCAACTCGGCGATGCGTTCGATCAGAGTGGTCTTGTTGATCTGATAGGGGATTTCCGTAATGACGATGGCGTTGCGACCACCCTTGATCTCCTCGATGTGAGCCAGACCGCGAACGACGATACGCCCACGGCCGGTACTGTAGGCCTGGCGAATGCCCTCGTTCCCGACGATGATTCCACCGGTGGGGAAGTCGGGGCCGGGGAGCAGCTTCATTAAATCTTCGATGGTCACCTCGTCGATAGCGTCATAATGGTCGATGAGGTAATCGATGGCGGCGGTCAGCTCACGCAAATTGTGGGGCGGGATGTTGGTCGCCATGCCAACGGCAATGCCAGAGGAGCCGTTCAACAAAAGGTTGGGCAAGCGGGCTGGCAACACCGAAGGTTCCTGCAGGGAGCCGTCGAAATTATCGACAAAATCCACAGTGTTCTTGTCGATGTCCGCCATCATTTCTTCGCCCATTACCCCCATGCGCGCTTCGGTGTAACGCATGGCTGCGGGTGAATCGCCATCGATCGAGCCGAAGTTTCCCTGTCCATCTACGAGAGGGTAGCGCATTGAGAAATCCTGCGCCAGGCGTGCCATGGCTTCGTAGACTGCTTGGTCACCGTGGGGATGGTATTTTCCTAGCACTTCACCCACGATACGGGCGGATTTCTTATAGGAGCTGCTGGCGCGGATGCCCATATCCATCATGGCATAGAGAATGCGCCGGTGGACGGGTTTCAAGCCGTCGCGGGCATCTGGTAATGCACGCGCCACAATGACGCTCATGGCATAATCGAGATAAGCCGTGCGCATCTGTTCGTCGATATCGACAGATTGAATAGAACCAATATCCATAAAACCTCTCAACAATTGGCTTCGGGTTGTTTGTTAAAGCCTGTTAATTAGGGCAAAGAGCGATTATACCCCATTCCTTTTGACTGGCAGCCCGGGTGAATTGCCTTGAAAAGAACTTAGCCTTGCGGGTGGGAGGCCGCTTCCTGTTTATCGTAGATGAACACTTTCCTTATAATTATCCCGCGGTTTGTTCATTCCCGCCACTATTTTAATGGGAATCGGTACAAAAAATGTCACATTAGAGACAATTTGGGTTTAATTAATCTAACTCTAATCTGTATCCGGTAGGATAGATTTATAATTACACGTTGCCAGGCAGTCCGGGAAGGGTTATTTGTAGAGGCTGTGGCGCTTTTTTAGGAGTAGGGTTCTATGACATTTTTTGGCTTCATCGTCGTCATCATCGAATTTTTATATTTGGTGAGTTTGTTGGGGTTGATGGTTTATGGGCTGAACAATCTGGTAACCACCTTGATCTATATGCGGTCCCGGCAGAAGCCGTATCAACCGCCAGTGCTGACACCTACCTCGGAATTGCCGAGTGTGACCATCCAATTACCGCTTTATAACGAACGCTATATGGTGGAAAGACTGCTGAGTTGCATCAGCAGGCTGAACTATCCGGTGGATAAGTTGCAGATCCAGGTGCTGGACGATTCAACCGATGACACCGCATTGTTGGTCTCACGCCTGGTGACCCAATACAAATCCCGTGGCAAGAATTTCGAATTGATCCATCGCAGCGACCGGCGTGGGTTTAAAGCCGGCGCTTTGACGGAAGGTTTGAAGACGGCCACCGGCGAGTTGGTCGGCATCTTCGACGCTGACTTTGCCCCCGAGCCAGATTGGCTTTCGCGCACGGTGCAGGAATTCAGAGACCCTACGCTGGGTTGTTTGCAGACACGCTGGGGACACCTGAATCACCATTACAGTGTTTTCACGGAAGCCCAATCATTGGGCATCGATGGTCACTTTATTGTCGAACAGACTGCCCGCTCCCGCAACGGCTTGTTTCTTAACTTTAACGGTACAGCCGGCTTGTGGCGGAAGGCAACCATCGAGGATGCCGGCGGCTGGCAATCCGACACGCTCACCGAAGACCTTGATTTGAGCTACCGGGCGCAGATGCGCGGCTGGCGTATCGGTTACCTGCCGGACGTGGTCGTCCCCGCCGAACTGCCGGCACAGGTCGAAGCTTTCAAGAAGCAGCAATTCCGCTGGGCCAAGGGCAGTTTCCAGACAGTCAAGAAATTGATACCCGAAATGCTCAAAGAAGATATGCCCTGGTGGCGCAGGCTGATGGGCTTCATCCACATCACGGGTTATTTTGTGCATCCGCTGATGTTGATGGTACTGGTGTTGATCCTGCCAATTGGTTTGTTCGCGCCCACCTTCCTGAAATTGTTTTCTTGGTCCGCCATTGCTACTTTTGGCCCACCGATGATGTACATGTTGGCGCGTACCGATTACACGCCGCGCCTGGTGGATCGTGTGCGCTTGCTGCCGGTCCTGATCCTGATCGGCTTCGGCCTGTCGTTGAATAACTCCATTGCCGTGTTCGAAGGACTATTCTCGAAGACGCGCGGGACGTTCGAGCGTACGCCGAAGTTCAACCTGACGAACAAAAGCAGAGAATGGGTCGGTAATACTTATGCCATGCCGCTCAGCCCCATGGTCTATGGTGAGTTGGCGCTGGCGTTCTATTCATTGATCGTGATTGCGGTGCTGACGCCGGTCGTCGGCTGGGAAGTGGCGCCTTGGATGCTGGTCTACACAGCCGGTTATCTCTACATGGCGGGTTTGAACATTGCCCAGAACCTGGAGTTCAACCATCAGGAAGCCGCTGCACGGTTGTAAGCCCCGGCCTTCAAAAAATTGATTTTCAAAAAGGACTGCTTGCAGTCCTTTTTTTGACTTCCTTTAAAATGTTTTCCAATTGCGTTAATTGTTTACAATTAATCAAAGAGCATCAACAATCATGCTGATGAATTGGTCAGGTGCTTAATGATGAAACAAACCGACGCAACGGTTCATTTTCCCAATCATGCAAAGAAAATGTTATGGCTTCTTTGTCTGTTCATGCTGACCTTAATCGCTGGCTGTGTACAGCGAGCAACACCTGACCCAAGTCCCTCCGCGACAGTTGCTGTTCAAGCGCCCACATCGACAGCCGGTGCGACTACGACTTCCACTCCGATTTTCACATCCACGCCCATTGCTACATTAACTCAGCCATCAATTCCCCAAGACACCTCCACCCGCACGCGCTATACCCTCACCGCCGAATTGGATTACCCGACTCACCGATTGGCAGTGGATGAGACCATCCGCTATACCAACCGCTCAGCGGACATATTGAGCGAGCTTGTGCTGGTGGTCGAGCCTGATTTGAACGATGGTGAATTCCAAATGAAATCAGATGTTCTCATCGATGACAAGCCAGTGGTGGGCTCCACTTTGGATGGCGAGAAGCTCGTCTTACCGCTTCTGGCGCCGTTGGCGCCGGGAGAATCTGTGGAATTGAAACTCACCTACACGCTTGATTTGCCTGCAACGCCGGGTGTTCTGAGTTTTGACGCCCGACAGGTGAATGTGGCTGGATGGTACCCGTACTTTCCGCCATTCATCAATGGCCAAGGCTGGCTAATCCATAAACCAGGCGCCGTGGGAGAAT
>JBEKEX010000070.1:0-13306 GCA_050013615.1 Anaerolineaceae bacterium | reverse complement strand
CACGGTCATCGCCAGGGTGAACGCCACACGGCCGTCCGAGATCTTCAAATCCCGGATCATCTTCAGGTCGACGAAGCTGCGTCCCAGTTCCGGGTCCACAACACTGTGCAGGGCGTTCATGATTTCAACTTCAGTAAGCATTCATTTCTCCTAAATAAGGATAAGAGTTGTCCAATTTTACCGCAGTTCGCAGGTGAGAGGGTGTTTTGTAGGGGCGACCTATCGGCCTGCCCTGTATGGGGTCGCCCAGGGCGAGGCATTGCCTCGCCCCTACAAGATTCATTTGACGTAAATAGCGCTGTGCGGATCGTCGAAGATCGATCGCAGCCCTTGCGTGAGCAGGGTGATGCGCTCATCCGTACCGTCGCCGTACATGCCGTGGAACTGCTCGTAGATCGAATCCTTGAACAGCACCAGTGCTCCGCCTTTTTGATCGAACAGTTTCTCGTCGCTGCTGGCACCCTGTCCATAGGGGAGAGGGTTTGCCAGCGTGATCTGGTTGCTGATCTCGGAGACGGCATAGGGGAAGCGGTCGGTATGGAGCAGCACCAGCGCCGGGTCGTTGGAGAACAACGGCTGCTTTGCCGGCAGGCTCAAGATGCTTTGGAAGACCTCGGACGTGTCCCATTGGGAAGCGGAATAACTGATGTTTTCGAAGCGGTTGTCGTGCAGAGCCTTTTGGGTCAGCGGCCAATAGGCGTTGATGAGGAAGGCTGCCAGTGCCAGGGGGATCACGACGAAGATCGGTTTCCAGCGCCAGAAACGCAGCAGAGCAAACAACGCTCCGAAGCAGGCGATGAGGATGAACGGGATAGCCGGGGCCAGCATGCGCTCATTGATGTCCGGGGTGAGCGACGAGAACAGGTATGAGACCAGCAGGACGAGCATGTAACAGCCGAAATACAGGATGGCGTTGCCGAGAGCGGCCAGCATGCCGGGCAAATAGCGGTCGCGATGCCACTCGATCTTGCGCTGCCAGCCCCATGCCAGTCTGATCGCAATGATGATCACCAATAGGATGGTCACGTATACGGCCAGCGATTTTTCCTGCCAGGAATTGAAGGCGGTGTTGGTATAGGGCAGCCAACTGACCCATATTTCCATCACTGTAATACGGAAATTGGTCAGCAACTGGAGGATCTTGGCCGGGACGATCACGCTGCGCGAGGCGAAGGAACCGCTCTGTAAAAAGGAAGCCGCACCCCACACTAGGAACGGCAATGCGCTGGATGCCAGGTAGATGCCGACGATCTTGAACTTCCGGCGCCAGGTCTTGCCGGCCCACAGGAGGACGGCCAGCGCGCCGGCGAGGATGGCAGCTGCCCCGGCGAAGCGGGTGAGGGTGGCCAGGAAGGCCAGCAGGCCGGAGACGATCACCCAGCCCATCTTGCGACTGACGAAGTAACTCACCAACGTCATGTAGCTGGCGACGAGGAGGAAGATGAACAATGGCTCCGACATGGCGCCGTCGAAGTTCTTCACCAGGGCGGGGATCAGCGGGAACAGCAGGCTGACGGTCAGCGCATACCAGAAAGAATGCGTGGTCCACAACAGTCCCGCGAGCAGGATCAACACGGCGCCTGCGAACAGGAAGATGTTCAGCCAGGCGATGGAGGTAAACGTGTTACCGCCCAACTGGAAGAGCCCGGCCAGGGTCAACGGATAGAACGGCGGGTGCAGCGATAGCGACATCAGGTGCCCATCCGGGGCGGGCATGGTCAAGCCGCTGCCAGCCAGCAGATGGCGGGCGGTCACGATGTATTCGACCGAGTCGCTGTACGCCCAGGGGTGGTTGTTCATCCCGTACGACAGCATGTATCCCGCACCGATGGTCAGCAAGATGCCGACGACGGCCCAGGCTGCCCATAGTAATAATCGGCTCCAAGGAGTTTTGGCAACCTGTTCAGGCACTGTTTGGTTATTTCCATCCATAGACGTACTGTCCTTGTTGATCGGTCAATAGCTGCAGACCCAGGGATTGGATTGCCTGGTCCACTGAAGTGTAATTGCTGTACTTGCTCGAGTCGACGACCACGTAAGCTACTTTGAGAGTTTGCAGCAGGCTGATCGAGGCCTGGTCGGGGAAGTTCTCCAGCACCGGGTCGATGGCCAGGAACTGGGGCGGCTGGTTGGCGTTGAAGAAGCCGCCCACGAACGGCTTGTTCTGGAACATGGTGCAGTAGATGACGTACTGGTCGCCGGATTCGGAGAACGGCATCTGCTTTTTGCCTTCCAACAGCTTCACGGCGCCCAGTCCGGCCAGGAAGGAAGTGAACACCAGGGTGAACACCCCGATCCGCTCCAGGGCGCGCATCTTGTCATAGAATGGCAAATGATTGAAGAGTAAATAAGCCGGCAGGTACAGGGCAGTCGTCGATTTATGCAGCACGGCTTGCAGGAACTGCGGCACTTGCACGATCACTTCCTGGTTATTCCAGTGCAGGTCGATGCCCAGGGCCAGGATGAAAGCTGCCGCGGCCACGATCAGCGAGGCATCGATCAGGGCGGGCAGGCGGAGGCTTTTGCGAAAGATGAAGGCAACGATGCCGAGCCCCAGGGCGGCCGCGCCGATGTAGAATGTCCCCTCGATCCATAACGAGCGGTCGAAATGCTGCATGACCCACACGCCGAACAGGAAATGATCGGTGGAAGGTAAAATGAAGTCGGTGGGGCTGGCCGAATACATGCTGGCATAGGCCACCGAACGGCTGGCCAGGCCGCCGCTGCCGCTCACGCCGAGATACGGTTTAAGGGCCAGCCATACCAGCGGCGCAGCCAGGACGGCAAACAGCGCCATCCGCTCCCAAAACTTTAGTGAAAGCAGCTTGCGCCAGCTCGAGAACAGGATGAGGCACAATAAATAGATGACGCTGATGATCAGCGTGAAATACAGGAAATACATGGATGTGAGGCCGATCAGCCCCAGCGAGACGGCTGCCAGGATGGCCCACAGCCAGGCTTTGCGTTTCTCTAGGTCGAGCAGCTCATACAGCGCCCAAAAGTAAAGCGGGAACCATTGCGTGCCGATCAGGTTGGGATGCCCGGCGCGGAATTGCGCCATGCGCCAGGGGATGAAAGCGAAGATCGTCCCGGCGATCAGCCCGGCGGCCGAAGAGCCGCTGACGTGCCGCACCCACAGGTACATGAAATAGCCCGACAGCACGAAGGTGAGCAGGCAGGCCACGTTGTAGCCGGCGATGGAGTTCCAAAGCTGGCTGACCAGCACCCCCGGCAGGGCGACCGCCAGGTAGGTCTCGGTGGTCGAAAGGTTCCAGCCGTCCGGGTAGTTCATCCAGGGGTTGAAGAAGGGGTGCCAGTTGCCGCCGAAAAAGACTTTGTCGTACCAGTGGATGAGCCAGATGCCGTAGACGTTGTCGCCGGGCTTGCCGAGCAGGGAAGTGCCTAGATTGAAAATGATGGGATAAGTGAACAGGACGGTCAGCAGCGCGAAGTACGCCAAGACGAGCAAGTGTTCCAACCAGGGATACCGTTTGAGGGGATTCATTCGGGACTCGCGTGACCAGAGAACTGTGTGATGATTATAACATGTGCATAAAACCAGCAGATTGATAACCCTATCTTGGAAAGACCATTAACCTTCTATGTGGCGCCGACGTCCTGAAAGGAAATAAGTATAATTGTGTCGATATGAGCGATTCAATATTCCAAGATAATGTGATCATCATTACGGGCGCTTCGAGTGGGATCGGGCGCGAGTTGGCTTATCAACTGGCACCCCAGGGTGCCAGGCTAGTTCTGACGGGCCGTGATATCGCCCGCCTGGAAGCAACCGCGGAACGCTGCCGGCAGGCAGGCGCAAAAGTCCTGATCGTCACAGCCGATCTAACACGTCCAGAGGAGTGTCGCGATCTGATTCAACGCACCTTCCAGGAATATGGACGAATCGACACCTTGATCAACAACGCCGGCAATAGTATTCAAGCCAATCTGGAAGATTACCCCGATCCAACCGCGTTGGAGAAAATTGCCCAAGTCAATTATCTGGGCAGCGCCTACTGCACGTTCTACGCACTCCCGTATATTAAACAAAGCCGCGGACGGATCGTGGCCGTCTGCAGCATGGCGGGCGTGATCGGATTGCCCGGCTTGAGCGGCTACGTGGCCAGCAAACATGCCATGAGCGGCTTTTTTGAATCACTTCGCGTGGAGCTGAAACAATATGGCGTCAGCATCACGATCGTCTATCCTGCTTCAGTTGCTTCTCACTTTGAAGATAATTCCACTGGCGAAAAAGGGCAGCAGGTTCCAAACAAGACGATCCCCAGTGGGATGATGCCGGTCGAGACGTGCGCCAGGCTGACTCTCCAGGCCGTTGCCCGGCGTCGCCGCGACCTCTATATGGCACCCGGCGGGAAAGCCATTCTTTGGATGAAATTGATTGCCCCGGGGCTGCTGGATCAGCTATCGCTTAACGGCGTCGAAAAAGACCGCGCCAAGCGTAAGGAAAATTCCTGATAAGCACATCGTATTAAAAAATGCACCTCGAAATTAATTTCGAGGTGCATTTCTGTAAACAATTCAGGTTTAGATCCAGCCGCGCAATTGCATGGCTTTGACCACGCGGTCGATGGCGACCATGTAGGCCGCATCGCGCATGTTTACCTTTTCCTTCAGGCTCATTTCCAGAACGCTATTGAAGGCTTGGTCCATCTTGGTGTCCAACTTCTCCAGCACCTCTTCCCGTGTCCAGTAGAAGTTCATGTCGTTCTGGACGCTCTCGAAATAAGAAGTGGTCACGCCGCCGGCGTTGCACAGGAAATCGGGAATGACGAAGATGTTGTTTTTCTTCAAGATCTCATCGGCTTCGGGCGTGGTGGGGCCATTGGCGCCTTCGGCGATGAGCTTGACACTCTTGCTGATCAGCTTGGCTGTCTCACCGGTCACCTGCCCTTCGAGGGCTGCCGGGATGAGCACGTCTACGTCCTTGCTGATCCAGGCGCCGCCGTCTTCGATCTTGTAGCCGGCGTCCTTGGCTTTATTCTTGTTGATGGTTCCGTACTGGTCGGTGATCGACATCAGGAAGTGCGGGTCGATGCCGTCATTCTTGGTGAAGGTATAAGACTTCTTGTCGTCACGGTCGTAGCAGGAGACACACACCACCTTGCCGCCGAGGATCTCGATGAAACCAATGGCTGCATACTGTGCCACGTTGCCGAAACCCTGCAGGGCTGCGGTGCATTTCTTGGGTTCCATCTTGAGATGCTTCATGGCTTCGCGCACAGTGTAGATGACGCCGAAACCGGTGGCTTCGGTGCGACCCAAAGAGCCACCACTGCCCAGCGGCTTGCCGGTGATGGTGCCGGGGGTGAACTGGCCGACCAGCTTGCTGTACTCATCCATCATCCAGCCCATCATTTGCGGCGTGGTGCCGACATCGGGAGCGGGTACATCGGTGCGCGGGCCGATGTTCTTCCACATTACATCGATCCAACCGCGGCATAAGCGCTCTTTTTCATTCACTGACAACGTGGCGGGATCAACAATCACGCCGCCCTTGCCACCGCCGAGGGGAATATCCGCTACGGCGCATTTCCAGGTCATCCAGGTGGCCAAAGCACGCACGGTGTCGATGGTCTCTGCCGGATGGAAGCGGATGCCGCCCTTGTTGGGGCCGCGTGCGTCGTTGTGCTGGACGCGGAAGCCCTGGAAAACCCGGATGGAGCCATCGTCCATGCGCACGGGGATACGGAAGTGGTATTCGCGCATGGGCCAGCGAAGGATCTCGCGCACCTGCGAATCCAGCTTCAGCAGCTCGGCTACATGGTCAAACTGGGCCTGAGCCATTTCGAACGCGTTGGTAGTTCCTGCCATTGTTCTTCTCCTGTCTAGAAGTGTAAAACGATAAGATGTGGTTCAAAGATTGTGGAAAGTGAATCGCAGAGACGATAAACGGGCACCTCGGTTCCGTGCCCGCCGACCAGCATCGTGGATTGGAGAGAAAACTCCGTCATGACTCCTACCCACATCATATCCGGCTTAAGTTTAGCGTGAATCACCCACCCGTCAAGGTGATGAACATCGCTACTCGCGTGTGATGTCTTTCCGTGGGCAGCAGACGGCGCAATTCATATTAAATTCAGTCCCGCCATTGATTTCGGACTTTATCACTTGCCCCCGGCGCTTTTGAGAACAGTCAACTGCTGGTGTAGCTCGGCGCGCACCACGCCCGGGTTGGCTTTGCCTTGGGCGGCCTTCATCACTTGGCCGAAGAACCAATTCTCCAGCGTTTCTTTGCCTTTCAAATAGCTGGCAACTTCATCGGGACTCTCTGCCAAGGCTTGCTTTACCAGGTTGGCAATAAAGTTGCTATCGGAAACTTGTTCCAGGCCCTTGGCCTTGATGATCGCGTTGGCGTTTTGGCCGGATTGCAGCATGTCGATCAAGATGGACTTGGCGGTGTTCTGGTTGATCTTGCCGGCTTGCAGGCTGACCAGCAATTCGGCCAGTCCTTCCGGTTTCACCTTGAGTTGATCCAGGCCTTCGCCGCTCTGGTTCATCCAACTCCCCAACTCGCCGGTGACCCAATTGGCCACCGTTTGCGCCGGCAAGTCCTTGGCGGCCGCTGCACACTGCTCGAAATAGTCGGCCGCCTCATAGTCGGCGACCAATTGGCGGGCATCTTCCACCTTGATGTGGTATTGCATTTCTAGGCGTTTGGCTCGGGCAAAGGGCAGTTCCGGGAGCTCGGAGCGCACGCGGTCGACCCACTCTTTTTCGACCACCAGAGGCGGCAGGTCGGGTTCAGGGAAGTAGCGATAATCATGGGCTTCCTCTTTGCTGCGCATCAAGAACGTGGCACCTTTGGCGTCATCCCAACCGACCGTCTCCTGTGAGACCTTGCCGCCGCTCTCCAGGATGGCTTGTTGCCGTTCGAGCTCGAACTGGATGGCGCGTTCCATGCTTTTGAAGCTGTTCAGGTTCTTGATCTCCACCCGCGTGCCCAACTCGTCTTTTTCAGAGCGGCGCATCGAGACGTTGGCTTCGAAGCGCATGACGCCTTTTTCCATGTCGCCCGAGCAGGCCTTCAGGGTGCGGATCAGGCTGTGCAGTCCCATGGCATAGGCACGTGCATCTTCCACGCTGTGCATGTCCGGCTCGGAGACAATTTCCAGCAGCGGCACGCCGGCACGGTTCAAATCCACCAGCGAATAGCTGTGGCCGTCCTTGGTGACGTGCGTCAGCTTGCCGGCATCCTCTTCCAGATGGGCACGGTGGACGCGGATGGTGCGTTCGCCCTGTGAAGTGGTGACCACCAGGACGCCGTGCTCGGCCAGCGGATATTCGAATTGGGAAATTTGGTAGCCCTTGGGCAGGTCGGGATAGAAGTAGTTCTTGCGGGCGAACAGGCTGGTGGGGGCAATCTGGCAGCCCAGCGCCAACCCCACCCGCATGGCCAGCTCCACCGCTTGCTGGTTGACCACCGGCAGCACGCCGGGCATGCCGGCACACACCGGGCACACCGAGGTGTTGGGTTCCGCCTGCGTGGAATCGACTACGGCGCAAGAGCAGAACATCTTGGAGTGGGTCAGCAGCTCCGCGTGGACTTCCAAGCCGATATCAATGTAGTATTTCATCTCTGCACCAGGAGCGTAAAAATTTCATGAATTATAGCTTAAATAGAAAAGGCAGAAGCTGTTAAACCAAGTAGAAAAAAGAGTTGTCATTGCGAGCCCTGTAAGGGCGAAGCAATCTCCCTGATTGATAGGGAGACCGCTTTGCTCCCTGCGGTCGTTCGCGATGACAAAATGTGTACAGGCGAGTCCTTTGCAGGACAGGTCATTGCCTCGCCTGTACCAAAATCATTCGCTCAATACATACGCCAGCACCCAGCGGGTGGTGGCGTCCAGGGCGTCCAGGTGGGTGCGCTCGTAATGGTGCGAGGCATCCACGCCGGGACCGATGAGCGCCACGGCCACATTACCTCCGGCAGACCAGAACGCCATGCCATCCGAGCCGTAATGGGGATAGATGTCGACCTTGTAGGGGATCTGGTTCACCTCGGCAAGCTGTCGTAAGCGCTGGCTTAGGCCGTGGTGATAGGGGCCGCCCGAATCCTTGACGCACAGCGAGGCATGGAATTCGTCGGAAGTCTGACCCTCGCCGATGGCGGCCATGTCGACCACCAGCAACTCGGTCACCTCTTCAGGGATGCCGGCCGCGGCGCCGTGTCCCACTTCTTCGAAGTTACTGATGAGCAGATAGGTGTCCTGTTCCGGCTTCAGCCCGGCATCGGCCAGGGCTTTGGCGGCGGTGACCAGGCAGGCGACCGAAGCTTTGTCGTCCAGGTGGCGTGAGCGCACGAAGTGGTTGACCACCTCCACGCGCGGGTCGAAGGCGATGAAATCGCCCACGTTGATGCCCAGCATCCGTACCTGGTCGTGGGTGGTGGCCACCTCGTCCAGACGCACTTCCATGGTCTCGTCTTCCCGCTTCAAGTCGGCCTGCCGGCCGTAAACGTGCATGGAAGCCTTGTCGATCAAGATACTGCCGCGGTAGCGCTTGCCCTGGCTGGTGAAAACGGTGCAGCCCTCGCCTTCCACCGAGTTCCAAGAGAAGCCGCCTAGTTGGGTCAGCTTGAGCCGGCCGTTGGGTTTGATCTCCTTGACCATGGCGCCCAGCGTGTCGACATGGGAGGTCAGTGAGCGGGGCGCATCACGCTTTTTGCCTGGGAGGGTGACCAGCAGGGCGCCTTTGCGCGTGTGTGACAATTCGAGACCTGAAAACTTCGAGAAAGCTTCCTGGGTATATTGGATGGCCGCGTCGGTGAAACCGGTGGGGCTGGGAGTGTTGAGCAGCCCGACCAAGAAACTTTGCAAATAATCCAAATCGACGGTTGGTAGTGTCATCATTTCCTCCGAACACACAGAATCTAGAACGCAATCCCCTCGAATTTGCCGATCGTTTCGCGCCATTCCGGCGGCACCAGCTTGCTGGCGCGGGCGTGGTAATCGTAAGCCACCATGACCGTCTCGGCCTTGGCGAGCACCTGGTTGGCGTTCTCGTCCTCCACCTGGTATTCGAAGGTCAAACTTTTGTGGCCAATGTGGCTGGTGCGCACCCCGACGCGTACCTTTTGCCCCAGCTCGACGGGCGCCAGGTAAGCCACATGCACGTCGGCGACGATCAGGCCCAGGTCGAAGAAGTTATTGCCCTTGAACAGGCCCAGCTCGGTAATATAGGTAAAGCGTGCCTGTTCGAGGAACATGAGGACGTGGGCATTGTTGACATGCCACTGCGTGTCCAGGTCGCCGTAACGCACCTGGATGGGACAATAGAAATGGAAATCATTCATAGAGAAAAATTATACCCCTGGCCTAATGGTATGGAGATCATTTCGTTGGACCCCCAAAGAACCGGGGCAGGCAAAGAGTGCCATCCTCCGCCGTGACAGATGAACTGGCGCATGTTGAAGCCATCTCTTTTGGCGTTTTTGCGACCCACTCAGTACTTTGAATGTAAAACAGGTGAAATTTTCTGTCTTTTATCATAAAATAAGTATATAATAGGAGAAGGTCATCCTTTAGGGATGACCTCTGTCACTTGCCCCGTGGGGAGGGTTAGCATAAACTTGGTAGAATAAAGAGTATTTTTACCCTTATTACCAAAAGAGGAAGATTTATTATGCAAATCACGCGTCAGGCCGATTACGCACTGCGAGCCATGCTCTACCTGGCACGGCTGGAACCCACCCAGCGTGCGGCCACATCGCAGATTGCCGAAGAACAGAGCATTCCCCCCTCATTCCTAGCGAAGATCATCTCCCAGCTATCCATTGCGGGGCTCATCCACACCTCACGGGGTGCGCGCGGGGGCGTCTCGCTGGCACGGCCACCGGAAGAGGTCTCCATCCTGGAAGTGGTGGAAGCCATTGATGGTCCCATTTCGCTCAACGAGTGCACTTATAGCGCTTCAGCTTGCCCGTTCGGCGAGGACTGCCCCATTCGCGATCTGTGGTGCAGTACGCAAGCCGATCTGGTCGAAAAATTGCGCAAAACCTATTTTTCGCAATTTGCTGGGAGCAGAAAAGTCCTTTCTGCTGCCTAAGTCGAGTAAAATACAGGGAGCAGCATCATGCCTGCTGGAACGCCAGTCAACCGGACGTGGGTGGTCATTACCCGAGATGGTTCCTATGTGATCGATTGGGGTGACAACCTCTTCCAAGATGTGCAGAGCGGCGATTTTATCAAGGTGAAAGAAAGCGACATCAGCCACCACCCCTCGGACGAGGAGCTCGATTGGCTGGTGCACATCAACCGCGTGCATCATTACGACTCGCGCACCATTTATTTTTACAACTTGCCCGAACGCCCGCAGCACACGATCGATTGATCCTATCTTGCTGTGACCTCCATCCCCTCCCAATTGGCTGGGAGGGGATTTCTTTATATAAGGAAGTCTTATGACCGAAGCCAGCACCGATACAACCACTGATCCCAAAGCTCCATCCTCTTTGAAAACCAAGGTTGGGATGTTCACTACCATCCGGCTGGTGTTTAATGCAGCCAGCCGCCTGGTCTATCCTTTCTTGACGGTGTTGAGCAATGGCATGCGGATGAACCTGGCAGACATCACCCTGGCTATTTCGCTTTCCATGGTCACCAGTGCGCTGGGGCCTTTCATAGCTCCGGTTGCCGACCGTTATGGCCGCCGCACGGGCATGTTGCTGGGACTGGGCATTTTTACGTTGGGCACTGCCCTGGTGGCACTTTTCCCCAGTTATTGGACGTTCATGCTGGCCTTGATGCTGGCGAACCTGGGGAACAACGTGTTCCTGCCGGCCATGCAGGCCTACTTGAGCGACCGGTCATCCTATAGCCGGCGCGGGGCGATCCTGGGCGTTACGGAAATGAGCTGGGCGCTCAGCTTCATCCTGCTCATCCCGCTGTTCGGGGTGATCATCCAGGCGACGGATTGGCATACCCCCTTCACGATATTGACGGTGCTGGCCGTCCTGGCGCTGTTGGTCATCATCTGGCAGGTGCCGGGTGATGGTGCCTCTGCGGCTGCTGCGCCCAAGGAAAGTTTGTACGCGGGACTGCGCCAGGTGTTCACGTCCCGGAACGCCCTGTTCATGCTCGGCTCTGGGATGGCCATGTTGGTGGCCAACGAAGTGGTCAACGTGGTCTTTGGAGCATGGATCGAGGACTCCTATAACCTGCAGATCGCTGCATTGGGTGCAGCTTCCATGGTGATCGGGTTCTCGGAGTTGGGCGGTGAGGGACTTTCCACCCTGCTAGTAGACCGGTTGGGCAAGGAGCGCTCGGTGGTGATGGGGCTGGCAGCCAACTGCCTGGTGGTGTTCAGCCTGCCGCTGCTGGGCACATCGCTGGTGGGGGCAATCGCCTGGCTGTTCCTTTTCTATCTGACATTCGAATATGCGGTAACCTCGAGCTGGCCGTTGGTCTCCGAGGTCCTGCCGGCCACGCGGGCGACGATGCTGGCGGTCTTCATTGCAGTGCTTTCTCTGGGCCGTGCGGTGGGCTCGTTGATTGCCCCCAGTTTCTTTGCACACGGTTTCCTGGTCAACGGAGCGGTGGCCGCGGTGCTCAACGTCGTTTCTGTGTTGCTGTTACGGGGCGTGAAACTACCACGTACCCGTACGGCGAAGTAGGCGGACCGGGCAGCGAAACGGCCGAAGCGAAACGGTCGAAGCGAAACGGTCGATTGGAAAACTATCTTTACTGCTGCTATAGAAACCCCATGCTATAATCGGGTACGGAATAGAATTACATTCCACTCTGAAAAGTGTGGCTCTTTCCATGCTTATCTACAACATCTCCCAGCTTCTAGCCTTGACCCCTGAGCCCCAGCGCGGCAGCGAACTGGGTAGGCTGAACATTATCGAAAACGGTGCTGTGCTGGTGCGGGACGGCATGATCGAAGCCGTGGGAAAGGCCGACGACCTGCTGCACCGGCTGCCTGCGAGCGAGCCGCGCCTGGATGCGGGCGGCAAGGTGGTGCTGCCCGGTTTTGTAGATCCGCATACGCATTTGGTCTGGGCCGGCGACCGGGCGGCCGAATTCGAGATGCGGCTGCAGGGCAAGACCTACATGGAAATCATGGCAGCGGGTGGGGGGATCGCTTCCACAGTGAAACAGACGCGGGCAGCCGCGCCCGCCGAATTGCTGGCGCAGACGCGCAGCCGGGCGGTCAGCATGTTTCGCCACGGCACCACCACGGCGGAAGCCAAGAGCGGCTATGGTCTGGAAACGCAAGCCGAGATCACCCAATTGACGGTCTTGCTGCAGTTGGACGTCGAAGGCCCGCTGGAAATTTCTCCGACTTTTTTGGGGGCGCACGCCATCGCCCCCGAATATAAGGATGATCCTGAGGGTTATACGGCGCTGGTCTGCGACCAGATGCTGCCGGCGGTCAAAGTTTGGTGGCAGCAGAACGCCGGGAGACGCCCGCTGCCCTTCGTGGATGTGTTCTGCGATTGTGGAGCTTTCAGCGCCGGAGAAACCGTGCAGATTTTCGCGGCGGCGAAAGTACACGGTCTGGCGGTTCGTGCACATGTGGGGCAACTCAGCGAAACGCGACTCGGGCCGCTGCTTCAATACCAGCCAGCATCTCTCGATCACATGGACCACGTGAACGACGCCGACCTGCCGCTCCTGGCCGAGACTGACACCGTCGCAACTTTCGTTCCGGGGGCAAATTACTTTCTCGGTTTCGCGAAATATCCGAACGCGCGCCGGTTCATTGAATCCGGTGCGGCAGTCGCGCTGGCCACGGACTACAACCCAGGCTCTTCCCCAACCCTCAGCATGCCGATGGCGCTGTCGCTGGCCTGCACGCATATGAAGATGTCACCCGCGGAGGCGATCGCAGCGGCGACCATCAACGGAGCTTGGGCGCTTCGCTTAGCCGAACGCAAAGGCAGCGTGGAACCGGGCAAAGACGCCGACCTGGCCGCGTTTGACGTGAGTGACTATCGCGAGATCCCATACTGGTTTGGCGCCAATCGCTGCGCGCTGACGATCATGAATGGCGTGCCGAGCGGCCATCTCTCTTTGTAAAAAGAGAATGTGAGAAAGAAAAGGCGCGGCGGAAATCGTCGGCAGCCATTTTGAGCGAACGGCACACCGTTGTTATAATTCGAGAGTTCCGCACGGTCCCAGAGCATCGGCTGTTTTGCTTCGCGGCATCCCGCCCAGTGAGAGCGCCCAGTGCCCGGCTAGATTGGCCGTCAGTCGTTTTGCGGGCAGAACTTTGCGGACAGAGATGTGCGGACCGAAAGTGGCCAGGTAGCTCAGGTGGTAGAGCGCAGCCCTGAAAAGGCTGG
>JBEKEX010000069.1:0-13595 GCA_050013615.1 Anaerolineaceae bacterium | reverse complement strand
ACCGATGAAAGTACCCAACACGACGCCGATAATGGCTGTCAGTCCCGAAAGTTTGATACTATTTACAAATGAGTTAATGTATAAAGGATGATTCAAATCCAGATAATGCTGGATGGTAAGCTGACCGGTGGTTTTTTCGATGATACTTCCCCGCACCAGAAACAACACCGGCACGATCTCGAATGCCAGACAAAATAAAAGGAATGGGAGTAATCCCATCCAGGCAGTCATTCGACCCGTCTTTTTTTTCATAGATGGCATGGCTTTTGCTCTTATAGTGCTATTATACACCACATGTTTTGTATGTCAATGTTTTTTGTTTCGTTTTAGTTCGTTTGACTGTTCGTTTTATGAATGATATAATGATATTTATTACATTCCGTGCAGCGTATTGCCATTCATTAAAGACTGAATTTAACATCAGGAGTTTCAATCATGTCGGAAGCTTTCGAACAACTGGCTATTCAATACCCCGATCTGGCAAAATTCGAAAAACACCTCCAAAAATTGCTCGGAAAAGGGTATTTCCAGAAAAACGTTGCCGTCTTGATCAACCGTACCCCCGGCCGCTTGGATCTGATGGGCGGCAACGATGATTACACCGGAGGTCTGGTTTTCGAAACCACCATTCGAGAGGCCACCTTTGCTGCCATTCAAGCGCGCGCCGATCAAACCGTGACGTTTTATAACCCGGCCGTAAAGCCGTTGGGATGGACCGATCTGGTCGAATTTTCCCTGGATGACCTGGCCATCGATGGGGTCGTGAAACCATTGGAAACAGTGCGCACCTGGATCAACTCCGACCCCGCACGCGCCTGGTGTGCTTACATTCTCGGCGATTTATATTTCCTGATTAAAGAATTCCCCGACAAGATCAACCACGGTTTTTCTCTCTATCTTGAATCCGATGTGCCCTTGGGCAAAGGGGTCAGTTCGTCCGCGGCGCTCGAAGTGGCTCCAATGAAAGCCATGGCTGAATTGTATGGCGTTCAAGTTGAAGGCGTGAAGCTGGCCTCATGGACGCAGTGGGTCGAGATCGCGTTGACACAATCCGCGGCGGGCATCATGGATCAACTGGCCGTAGTGATGGGCGACAAGGATCATTTCGTCCCCATGCTTTGCCAGCCCTGCCTGCCTCAACCCCTGGTCAAGCTGCCGGAGAATTTACGCATCTGGGGTATCGACTCGGGCGTACGGCATTCCGTGGCGGGCATCGAATATGAGTCGGCACGCGCGGCAGTCTTTATGGGATACAACTACCTTTGTGATTGGGAAAAACTCTCTCCTAGATTGGACGAAAGCGGTACCCTACCGCGCTGGGTGGAACCCAAATGGAACGGCTACCTGGCCAACCTGTCACCGTCCCTTTTCCGATATCATTATGAAAGTCGTCTTCCCGAACACGTTACGGGCAAAGATTTCTCCAAAATTTACCCAACTCATCTCGACCCTTTCACGCCGGTCCGGCCGGAAGTCGCTTATCCTGTGCGGGCAGCCGTCCGTTATGCAGTGGAAGAAAACTGGCGCGTCCGCAGCTTTTTCAGCCTGGTCTCAAAACCGTCGAAAGAGATGGATGACACTGCCGGTTCGCTGTTGGGGGAATTGATGTACCTTTCACACCTCAGCTACAGCGAATGCGGCCTGGGCTCTGAGGCCACCGACAAGATCGTCGAGCTGGTGCGGGAGGAAAAGACCAGTGGTTTATTGGGAGCGAAGGTCACCGGCGGCGGGGCTGGCGGCACCGTTGCCGTTCTTGGGTGGAATTCACCTCGGGCAGAAAAAGCCTTCAAGCGCGTTGTGGACCGGTATGCCGCCTGGAATAAGGACGAACCCTATCTATTCGATGGTTCCTCTGCGGGTTGCGATAAATTTGGCGTTGCCAAGGTCACATATGATTGACGACGAACAAGGGAAATTATCCAATGGACTTTAAAGCTCTTTTTAAACGCAAACCAGATAAATTTGTCGGTTTATTGATCCGGCAAACAGACTTGATGGTGGCCGAGCTTGAATCACTGACAGTTTACATGGAAAAACGCAGCAGCAAGGTCGCCAAGCAAATTGCCCAGACCGAAAACGAAGCCGATGAAGTCAGAAGGATCCTGATCGCGGAATTGATGAAAACCTTCGTCACTCCCTATGACCGAGAGGATATTTTCACGCTATCACGCGAAATCGACGACGTGCTGGACTACGCCAATACAACAGTTGACGAGATGGAAATCCTCGATGTAGAGCCTACCGCCTACATGCAACAAATGGCCAAGTTGTTACACGATGCATCGATCGAGATCAAATTGGCTATCGAACGCTTGCAGGAAGGGCATTTCACGGTATCGAACGATCATACCCAGCATGCCAAGGCATTGGAAAATAAAGTGGAAAGTGTGTACCGCGAGGCCTTGAGCCATCTTTTTAAAGAGACGACGAACGTTAAACGCCGCGAGATCTATCGTCACTTGAGCAACGCCGCCGACCGCGAAGATGATGCGGCGAATATCATCTCCGATATCGTCATGAAAGTCGGTTAAATGCCTCTGCTTTACATCCTTTTTGGACTGGCTCTGGTTTTCAGTTTCTTCAATGGGTTCCATGATTCATCGAACATTGTGGCAACCATCATTTCTTCACGCGCCATGTCTGCCCGTACCGCATTGTCTCTGACGGCCATTTCAGAACTGGCGGGCGCGATTGTCTTTGGACTGGGTGGCGCGGCTGTGGCGCAAACCATCGGCACCGGCATTGTGCCCGCCTCGGTCATTCACATCCAGGCATTGATTGCCGCCATGGCAGGCGCCATCATCTGGTCAATTGCCACCTGGCTGCTGGGCATCCCAAGCAGCTCGTCGCACACGCTCATCGGCGGGCTGATCGGCGCTGCCTGGGCTCAAGCAGGTTTATCCATCATCGAGGTTCCCGGCCTGGTGAAAGTGATCCTGGCCTTGTTCCTATCGCCGATCATTGGTTTCGAGTTCGGGTATTTATTCACCAAGCTGGTGTTTTTCCTGGCACAAAACTCCAGCATGCGCGTCAATAATTTTTTCAAGAAAGCGCAGATCTTTACCGGCATGGGATTGGCATTCTCACATGGCAGCAACGATCCACAAAAGACCATGGGGGTAATGGCCCTGGGGTTGCTGCTAATGGGGATCAACAAAAGCTTTGAATTGCCCTGGTATGTGGTTTTTTCAGCCGCGGCTGCCACGGCGTTGGGCACTGCCATTGGTGGCTGGCGACTTATCAAGACCATCGGTGCGCGTCTGTACAAGATCCGCCCGGTGCATGGATTTTCTTCGCAAGTCTCTTCCGCATTGGTCATTCTGGGGGCAGCGTTGATCGGCGGCCCGGTCTCGACTACTCAGGTAATCAGCTCAGCCGTCCTGGGGGCAGGCTCTGCCCAACGAGTGAACATGGTACGTTGGGGCGTGGTCGGGCAAATGCTGTTGGCTTGGGCACTGACCATCCCCATCACCGCACTGATTTCCGCCGGTATCTTCTGGGTAATCAAATAAGCGGCTTATTCTAAAACAAAACTTATAATGTGTTTTTTTGTTTCGTTTTATATTATTATATATTCCACTTTTTACAATTAATGTGTGTTATTTATTGACTTTTTTATTTCATTTTGTTATAATACAATTTAATTTCAGTACGTATTAAGGTTAGTCTGATCCTTAAGTTCATTTTGCTAGACCTTGATAACCCATCCGTAAATCACGGGCTATTTTGCAAATCCAGATCGCTATCAGGTTTGACGTCGCATAATGGACATCTATTTCCTCGGGACAGGTACCGCGATCCCTGCTAAGCAGCATGCTCCAGCCGGCATACTGGTTATTGCCAACGGGCTACATTTGCTGTTAGACATTGGCCCAGGGACGCTTACCCGTTTGGACCTTGCCGGGTTCGCCTGTGATCAAATCGATCGCCTGTTGCTTACCCACTTCCATCCTGATCACACGCTGGATCTCGCCACACTGCTCCAAGTGTTCAATTCCGCTCCCGGTGCTGCGCGCACAAAAACTTTCCCTATCACCGGTTGTCGCGGCTGCAATGATTTCGTCCGGCGCCTTTTCGACCTCTACCCCGACGTCACCCCCATGAGCTACAAGCTAGAGATTCACCAGGTTTATCGTGACGAATTTACTCTCGGCAATATAAAAGTCACCACCGCACCGACCGGCCATACACCGGAAAGCGTAGCTTATCGATTGGATGACTCAGAACATTCGCTGGTGTATTCCGGCGATGCCTCACCTGGCGGTGAATTGGCTCAATTGGCCAATGGCGCAGATCTGTTGATCGGCGAATGCTCTTTTCCGGCCGGTTGGGAGACAGAAGATCACCTTAACGCCGACATGGTGGGCGCCATTGCCCAACAAAGTGGCGTGAAATCATTGGTTGTGACGCATTTTTATCCCCCTGCGCTCACTGCAGATTTGATTGGACAGATCCACAATCATTATAAAGGGAAGGTGCAAGTGGCAGTCGATGGCCTGCACCTTTCTTTATGAATGGAGAAAATGGCAACCACATCCTTATCAGTCCACTATACAAAAAAGCACTTCGCGTCCTGGCTTGTTTGGTTGGGTCTGGTGCCTTTCCTTATTTTTGGCCTGGCCTTTGAATTTCTGCCGTTGCTGACCATCATCCAGTCCAGCTTCACTAAAAACGGTGTGTTGACGTTTCAATTCTATCAACAGGCAATGGATCCGCTTTTCCTGACGTCTTTCTGGAACAGCATCCAGCTTTCTGCTACCACAGCGTTCCTCGGTGTCATATTTGGCACGCTGGTAGCTTATGCCATTATCACCACAAAGAACAAGTTCTTTCGAGATCTGCTTACGGCTTTATCAGATGTGACCACCAATTTTGGCGGCGCCCCGCTGGCATTTGCATTCATCGTGATATTGGGATCGACCGGCATCATCACCGTCATCCTGAAACAAATCGGCATCCATCTGTACCCAAATTTCCGAATTTATTCCATAACAGGCCTGACCATAGCCTACTTATACTTCCAGCTTCCTCTAATGATCCTGATCATTATCCCGTCACTCCACGGCCTGAAACGCGAGTGGCAAGAAGCTGCCGTGAACCTTGGCGCATCCAGTTTTCAATACTGGGTCAGAGTAGCACTACCGATTTTATTTCCTGCTTTGATGAGTGGTTTCTTGCTTTTATTTGCCAACGCCTTCGGTGCATATGCCACCGCTTTTACGTTAACGGGCTCGGACATTAACCTGATTACCATCCGCATTGGGGCGCTCATTTCGGGAGAAGTTCAACTCGCAGCCGAACTGGGAGATGCTTTGTCCATCATCTCCCTGCTCATCATGACAACCTGCGTGATCGGTTACATGGTGCTAGCCAACCGTTCGAGGAAGGTATATCGATGACTAAATCGCGCGAATTGTGGCGGCCCATCGTTATCGGACTCTTTCTGCTTTTCATGATCGTGCCGGTGGTAGCAACCTTCATTTTCTCCATCTCCACACGCTGGGATCGTACCCTCTGGCCTGAAGGTTACACCTTGCAATGGTGGCAGGAAGTCACCTCGCGGGGCGAATTCCTTCTCACCCTAAAGAACTCTTTCATTGCTTCTTTTGGCACCATGGTCTGCCTGTTGGTATTAGTTACACCTACTACGTATTGGATGCGGTTGAAAGTACCACAAGGGAAACCACTGATCGAGTTGATCACCAGTTTCTCATTTGGTGTCCCAGGTGTGGTACTGGCATTGGGACTAATCCGTTTTTACTCTCAAGTTCCTCTGCCCATCATCAATCATCCAGCTATCCTGATAGCTGCCTGCATGGTACTGTCGCTTCCTTTTATGTACCGACCCATCATCAATTCATTGGATGCTATCGATTTCCGCGTGTTGACCGAAGCCGCCCAGAGCCTGGGAGCCAATGGATGGACCATTCTGGTTCGGGTCATCATGCCCAATATTCTATCTGGCATCATCAACGGTTGCCTCCTGGTATTTTCGACCGTTTTCTCCGAATTCACCCTTACCAATTTACTCGTCGGAACACGCTTCAAAACCTTCCCCATTTACCTGGTCGAATTCACCCGCTTCGATGGCCGCCAGGCCAGTGCATTGGCAGTCATCAGTTTTGTGGTCGCCTGGGTCGTCTCATTGCTGATCATCTGGGTTTCCAGCAAAGGAGGACGGGAAACGACCCACCTGATTGGAAGATAGGCGTCACAGCACAAGCTTAATTTTGTGGATAACCACCCACCGGGGTGGAATTTATGAAAAGGAGACAGAGATGAAAAAGGTTTTTACGTTCATTGCTTTGATCGCCCTTGTGGTGGTCCCGTTGGTCGGTTGCACAGCAACCCCGACAGCCGCCCCCGCGGCCACTGAAGTAACAGCTCCAACCGTTGCACCAACTGTTGCTCCAACCGTAGATCCTGAAGCAGCAAAGATTGCCGGTGCCAAGGCGGAGGGGCAAATCATCAGCTATGGCATGTCAGATGACTGGGTCAATTTTGGTAATATCTGGAAGACTCTTGAGGCACAATATGGCATTGTCCACACGGATACCGATATGACCAGTGCCCAGGAAATCACCCATCTATTAGCCGAAAAGAGCGCACCGGTGATGGATGTGGCAGATATCGGTTTTGATTTTGTCGGGCAAGTGATGGACAACAACTTGTCTATGGCCTATAAGAACACCTCCTGGGATAAGATTCCGGCGAACATGAAAGACCCCGATGGACACTGGGTAGTGGCATATTGGGGTGCCATCAGCTTCCTGGTCAACACTGACCTCGTCAAGGATATTCCCCAGAAGTGGGATGACCTTCTGAAACCCGAATACAAGGGCATGATCTGCAGCCGTGATCCAAGTCAGTCCACCTATGCCACAGGTTCTGTGCTGGCCGCTGCTTATGCCCATGGCGGCGATGAGAGCAACGTACAGCCCGGTCTGGATTTCTTCAAGCAGTTACGTGACAACGGCAACTGGGCAAAGGGTGTTGTATTGAATGTCTCTTCCGTGCAAAAGGGCGAATGCCCCATTTCCATCGTCTATGACTTCGATGGTTTTGCCAAACGCGATGCCACCGGCTTGCCGCTGCAGGTTGTCATCCCCTCCGACGCCACGGTCGGTATGTATTTCGCCGAATACATTAGCGCTGTTGCCCCGCACCCCAATGCGGCCAAACTTGAACAGGATTTCTTCATGTCTGATGAAGGCCAGATCATGCTTGCGCAAGGGTACGCACATCCTGCGCGCAGTGACGTCACTCTGCCTTCCGATGTTGCAGCCAAACTACTACCCGAAAGCGCTTATGGCAATATCCATTTCCCAACCAGCTTTAATTCCTTCACCAATGCCATGCACGCTATCGTAACCGGCTGGACTGCTATTGCAGCTGGACAATAATTAAGTCGTGGTTCAAACCGAAAGACCAGGTTGAACAACCTGGTCTTTCTTTATTAATGGGCTCAGGTCCCTCGTGGAGGGGATGCATCCCCCAAGAGGGATAATCCAAGTCCCTAGTGGATCATTATATCTGGAGGATTATCAACTCAAGCCATTAGGCTTGCACCCAAAGCCAGAAAAAACAAGAATTCGGGTAGGGATGGATTGGCCGGGAGAGTAAGCCATCGACTGATTGCAAACATTTCAAATAAGTTGCAGTGGAGATGAATCTATTCTGCTCGCCCCATATCGCGGCTGGCAACAATGTCGATGCCGGTACCCAGGATATCCTTGACCACCACGGCGCCCATCTGCACCGGCGCGCTCAATTCCACATCGCGCAGCTCTTTAAGCAGTTCGTGGATGCGCGGTTTGGGGAAAGGTTTGGCCGTGTAGACCGGCATTAATGGATGAATACCATTCTTGATGCGCACGGTTGTTGCCACCATGCGCCGCGGGTCAGACAACTCGGCTTTGGCGTATTCGGCGCCGCGTTTACAAGTGTTGCCATCCACCGATAATACCGTCTCTCCCTCATGGGTCACCATCAACGTGCAGCCTTTGGGGCAGGTAATACAGATCAATTTCGTCGTCTCGGACATCATTCACCTCTAGCGTTTCACCACATCCACCGTCAACGCATCGGCGGTTCTCACTTCATCATAGGCTTTCTGCGGCAGCACCACCGTCGCCATCTCACCCGGGCGGGCGTATTGCTCGGCCTTGCGGGCGACCAAGTTGCCACCTTTGCGCACCTCGATCCACACTGGGCTTTCGATGGGAGTCTTCACCCGGCACTGCAAGCGCACATCGCGGCTGGCGAGGCTTTCGACATTCAACTCCTGCGGCACCACATGATGTACCGCATCACCGGCCTTGATGGGGATGCGTTTGGGAGCAGCGGGTTTTTCGGCCAGTGCATACTGCGCCGCGCTGCGACCGGCGGCAAAGCCGGCTTCCGTCACCCAATCCACCAGGTCATAGACGTGCACCACGTTGCCGGCGGCAAAAACACCCGGCACGCTGGTGGCAAAGCCATCGTCCACGTAGGGTCCGGCAGTGAGCGCATCCAGGCGCACACCCACCTTGCGCGAGAGCTCGTTCTCCGGGATCAAGCCCACCGAGAGCAGCAAGGTATCGCAGGGGATGATCTCTTCGGTGCCTGCGATGGGCATCCATTTATCATCCACCTGCACCGCCTCGATGGCTTCCACGCGGTCTTTGCCGAGGATGCGCTTGACCGTGTGATGGAGCTGCAGGGGGATGTCATAATCCAGCAAACACTGGACGTAATTACGCATTAAGCCGGTCAAGTAAGGCATCACTTCCAACACCCGTTCGACCTTGGCACCCTCGAAGGTCAGGCGGCGCGCCATGATCATACCGATGTCGCCGGAGCCAAGGATGACGAAGCGCTTGCCGGGCAGGAAGCCTTCCACGTTGACCCAGCGCTGGGCGGTGCCGGCAGTATAAACGCCCGCCGGGCGGGTGCCGGGCAGGCGCACCTGGGCACGTGTGCGTTCACGGCAGCCCATCGCCAGCACGATTGATTTGGCATGGATATCGACCAGGCCATCATTCTTGCCAGTGGCAAAAATGCGCCGCTCGGGGGTGATGTCCAGCACCATGGTATCCATCAACGTCTGGACGCCCAGGGAGCGGGCTTCATTGATGAACCGCTGGGCATAACCGGGACCGGGCAGGTCTTCCTTGAAGATCTGTGTGCCAAAGCCGTTGTGGATACACTGCAGCAAGATACCGCCCAGTTCCACGTCGCGCTCGATGACCAGCACATCATCAGCGCCGTTCTTCTTGGCCTCGATAGCCGCTGCCAGGCCGCCGGGTCCGGAGCCGATCACAACCACGTCGTAGGTATCTTTGATCGCCATCTCAGACCTCCGCCTGTTGTTTGGTGATGCCGGTCAGGAAACGGGAGTCACCGCCTTTTTTGGTGATCTCCAGCGGAGAGACACCCAGCTCACGCGCCAGGATGGACACCACACGCGGCATGTCGAAACCTCCCAGGCAACGCCCCGTCCCCAGCCAGGTACGGCGTTTGATGGCATCGTAGGTGCGCGCCGGCAAGGGCGCGTGGATCTCGGCCACGATCTCGCCTTCGGTGACCGTCTCGCAGCGGCACACCACCCGGCCATAACGCGGGTCTTTGGCTATCAAGCGTGCCTGCTCTTCGCGCGATAGGTCTTTGAAGCGCGGCCGCGCCGGGCGAATAGGGTTCCATTCCTTCTTTTCCACCAGCGGCTCGCCGGCTTCCTTGAGCATCTCAACCACCCGCACCGCAATGGCCGGTGCAGAGGTCAGGCCGGGTGATTCGATCCCGCCCAGGTTGACCAGGCCTTGCACAGACTTGGGGACCTCGACGATAAAGTCATGCTCGTACTTGACGCCGGGGGTCTCGCAGGGGGCATTGCCGTAAGCACGCAGTCCGGCAAAGAGCGAGATCACCGGGCGCAGACTCAACGAAGGCATCAACTTGCGGGCGCCCGAGAAAATTTCTTCCAAACCTTCAGGGGTCGCGGCGCGGTCTTCCTTGTCATCGATGACCTGGGCATTGGGGCCGATGATGACGTTACCGTGCACTGTGTTGGTCACCACAATGCCTTTGCCGGCAGCCGAAGGCGTCGGGAAGAAGCAGGTATCGAACTTGAAATCCGCCTGGTCGAACACGTAATATTCGCCGCGGCGGGGCTTGATCTGGAATTCGGGGCGTACGCCGGCCTTGTGCATCACTTCATCCGCATACACACCGGCCGCGTTGATTACCCAGCGGCAATGAAAATCGCCGCGGTTGGTCTTGATTCCGACAATGCGATCACCTTCCTTGATGAAATCCTGGAAGGCAGTCTCCAAAGCGATCTCCACTCCATTTTGGATGGCGTTCTCGGCCGCCGCGATGTTGACCATGAACGGATCGCAAATGCCCGCCGTGGGCGCCCACATGGCAGTCATCACGTCGGGGTTGATCACGGGATAACGACGGCGCATCTCGTCACCGGGAACCATCTCCAACCCCGGCACGCCGTTCTGCTTGCCCTGCGCCATCAACGCTTTCAAAGCGACCACATCTTCCTGGCAGAGTGCCACCACGTAGTCTCCCTGGCGGCGAAAGCTGAAGTCCAGCTCGGATGAAAGGGTATCCCACATGGCGTTGCCGGCTACGTTGTATTTGGCCTTGAGCGTCCCGGGGAGCGGGTCGTAGCCCGCATGGACGTAAGCCGAATTACCGGAGGTCGTGCCCATGCAGACATCCGATTCTTTTTCGATCAGAAGGATGTCAAGCTGGTAACGGGAGAGGAAACGCGCCACCAACGTGCCGACTATCCCACCTCCCACAATGATCACGTCATAGGTATCGTTCATCAAGGATCTCCGATGCAACCTTTTCTCAATTACACGTCCCAGCCGGGACGATTGTAGTGCAAATTAGTGATAATGGAATGGATACCTTTCACCAATTGAACGTGACAATACGCCAAAGCAAAATACCCTTAAGGACAAATGCCTTTGCAACTGCATAAACCCAGCCTGATATATATCCCTACTGGCTGACACTTTACTGCAAAAACTACCGCAATGAATGATGATAATTCCATGATCATATAACGCTAATTCAGTATTGATTTGTATTGTTCATACCGTCATTAAAGTAGAATGTAATTTTCAACCAGATTCCTTGCTGTAGGTTCGTCAATGATGAGTTCGGAAATTAAGTGGCCTTTTAGGGCTGAGAATAACCCCCTGACTTTAGCCAATCCCGAAACGACACAAATTCCGCGTTTATTTCTAAAAAGTTCCAGACTGGGGCCGCTGGCGCGTTCATTGATTGGAATATTGTTGAAGCTACCATCTTTTCTGAAGAAAACCGTTGCGATGTCTCCAACCAAACCTTCTTTTTCCAATTCGGTGTAATCATTCCTGTTCAAATAACCGCCACTGTACACATGGCTGGGGATACCCGCATTGACTGCTCCGATACTATAAAGGAGTAGATCCGCCTTATTCTGAAGATCGAGCAGACGCTTAATACTGCTTTCTTTCCAAAGAGCTTGCTTGGTCGTTGCAAAATTAAAAAAGGTTGGTACAGGAAAAAGTTCGGCTATAGCCTGATAGTTTTCCGCAAAACGCATAATGATTTCACCGGCATAATTGAGCCCCATCGTCATGGTATTACCCGCACCATTCAATTGTACGATGAGTGAGTTGTGAGTGGTTTTCGGGAGTAGGTGCCTAGAAACCCCACTGATTGTTGTTCCCCAGGCAATCCCCAAAATCATGTCCGAATTAAAAATCGAATTCAAATAATTTGCGGTGTATTGGGCTACACGCTCCAACCATTCAGCTTCGCCGGCAATATCCGGCACGGCAACGACATGAGCACGTTTGATTTTGAAAAAATCGGTGATTTGCTTCTCAAACTGTTGTGGGTGTTCATTCGGATCTACAATTCGGATGTCTACCAATCCCTGTTGTCTTGCGAAACCTAATAGCCGTGAAATGGTGGACCGAGACATGTTCAATTCATGCGCAATCGCCTCGGCGGTCATATTTCTGTAATAGTACATACGCGCCGCTCGGATGGCATCGCTGATTTTATCGTTATCTTCCATACAACATCACCAACTTCTGTTATCAAATTCTTACAGTGAATAATACATTATTTTGCACGAGTGTGCAATATATTTGAATTTTATCTCAATATTTGACTAATGGATTCTGTTATTGACTGCACGTTTGTGCAATTTTCCATAATAATCAGCATTCGCTCGGTAGTTTAGCCAACTACATTTAAATCAAGCTTTATTCTGGGTATAATAATCTCGTAGTGTATATTATTCAAAAACGTTTCCTGAAATGAAACCCAAGCTTCCCAGAATAAAGAACGACCCGAAAATCCCCGCAGGTCTAGAATCAATTGCCTGGGCATTACTTGATGCCAAAGCGATTGCCGTTACTCTCATCGATACGACTGGGGCAATTTTATCTATAAATCGGTTGGGGGCCCAGTATGTTGGTAAACCCATCGATGAAGTAATCGGTTCTAGCATTTGGAATTTCATACCGGGTGCAAAGAAAAATTATTACAAAATTTTATTTACCCAAGTCATAGAGACTCATAAGTCGATCGATTTCCAATATAAAGATAACGAACAATGGAAACAGACTTTCATCTACCCTATTCAAGGTAAGGACAACCAAGTAACCGGCATCGCCTTATGCACCAGCGATATTACTCCCCAGGTTGAAGCCGAGGAAGGGCTCAAACGGGTTCTTATGGAGCTGGTTACTGCCCAAGAGGATGAAAGACATCGAATCTCGCAGGATTTGCACGATGATGTCGGTCAAAAAATGACAGCACTTCTTTTTGAGTTACGTGCAATCAAAGATGCCATTGAAAATGAGCAGAAAGTCTCGCGTAAAGAGATCAATAGCGTTATCCGCAACATGGAAACAATCATCAAACATGTGCGCCAGATCTTCTACCAGCTCTATCCTCCATCTTTAAGTAAGATGGACCTCCCGAAAGTGTTGGAAGCTTTTTGTTCAACATTCGAAGAGACAAATAATCTGCATGTTGATTTTAGCTGTCAGGAAGAAATCCCCGAATTACCTGATATCTATGATAAAGCCATCTATCGATTTGTCCAGGAAGGACTAGCCAATGTCGCAAAACATGCCAGGGCGTCTTCAGCCTGGATAAATCTGGATTACACGGATGGGGATTTAAATATTTCAGTAGAAGATAATGGTCAGGGTTTTAATATGAACAGTATAATCGAAGGCATCGGGTTGCATGGAATTCGGGAAAGATTTCTAATGCTGGGAGGCTCCATGGACATCGAATCTTCATCTGGCAAAGGGACACGCCTATCTGGAACGATCCCTTTCAGATCCAGAATTCAGTGAGGAAAAAATGATTCGAGTTGTAGTTGCAGAAGATCACCATATGATCAGGCAGGGTATATGTAAGCTCTTGGGAGAACAGAGCGATATCCATGTGGTCGGGGATACGGATAACGGTGGTGCCGCAATCCGAATGGTCCGTGAATTACAACCGGATGTGTTGGTTTTGGATATATCAATGCCTCAAACTGACGGCATAGACGTATTAAAAAAAATCAAAGATGACGTCCCTCA